>JBAVWI010000436.1:0-6932 GCA_049697735.1 Solirubrobacteraceae bacterium | reverse complement strand
CCGCGGCACCGAGCGCGGACACTCCCTGGCCGGCCGCCAGTTACTCGTTCTGGAGCGCAGCGCCGTCCGCGCCCGGGGACCGGAGCGCGAGCGCCGTGCCCGCGAGCTCGAGCGTCTCGCCGGGGCCCTGGCGGCGCAGGATCCGAAACGAAGCCTGACCCGCGAGCTCGAGCGACTCGCGCTGTCGCTCGCCGCCCACGACCCGGAGCGGGCCCTGGCCCGCGGCTATGCCCTGGTGCAGGACCGCCAGGGGGCGCCGCTGGCATCGGCGGCCGCCGCCCGGGCGGCCGGAGATCTGGCCCTGCGCTTCTCCGATGGCTCCGTGCCGGCCCGGGTACAGGACGACGAAGGACCCGGATGAGCCAGGAGCCCCGATGAGCCAGGAGCCCCCGATGAGCCAGGAGCCCCCGACGACCGAAGAGCGGACCTACGAGGCTTCGGTGGCACGCGTTGAGGCGATCATCCGGCGCCTGGACTCCGGTGACGCCGGCCTTCGCGAGACGCTCGCGCTGGTCCGCGAGGGGCGCGAGCTGGTTGAGTATTGTGCCGCTGAGCTCGATGCCGTCAGCCAGGGCCTGGACGAGCTCCGGCTCGACGAACTGGTCACCCGCCTGGAGGGAGCGCAGCGCACCGATGAGCACCTTTGAACGCCTGGCCGATCTGCGCCTCGAAGTCGAGGGCTATGAGCTGGACGGACTGAGCGCTCAGGTCTCAAGCGGATTCGAACGCCTCTCCACGCTCCTGCACCTCACTGGCGGTGGCCACGAGGGAACCGGCGAGGACGTCGTCTACGACGCCGAGGATCACGTCGCCTGGCAGTCGGCTGGGGCCGTGCACAACCTCGCCGGTCACTACACGCTGGGCGAGTTCTGCGAGCGAATCGATGCCCTGGACCTGTTCCCGGTGGCACCCCAGCGTGACGTCTCGCGCCTTTACCGGCGCTGGACCTTTCACAGCGCGGCGCTGGACCTCGCCCTGCGCCAGGCCGGCCGGCCGCTCCACGAGGTCCTGGGCCTCCCGGTGCATCCGCTCACCTTCGTCGTCTCGCTGCGCCTCGGCGAGCCGGCCTCGCTGGCGCCGATCGAGAGCCGGCTCGCGCATTACCCAAGCCTGCGCTTCAAGCTCGACGCCACCAGCTCGTGGACACCCGAGCTGATCGAGGCGCTCGTCGCCACGGGAGCTGTCGACTCGATCGACTTCAAGGCCATGTACAAGGGGACAGTGGTCGACGTGGAGCCTGACCCCCTCCTCTACGAGCGCGTGGTCAAGGCGTTTCCCGACGCCTGGCTCGAGGATCCCGATGTGGTCACGGAGGGCACCGCGCTCGCCCTGGCCGACGAGCACGACCGGATCACGTGGGACGCACCGATCCATTCGATCGCCGATATCGAGGCGCTCCCCTTCCCGCCCCGCATGGTCAACCTCAAGCCGTCGCGGATCGGTGGCCTCAAGACGCTCTGTGACACCTATGACTACTGCGCCAAGCACGAGATCGGCGCCTACGGCGGCGGTCAGTTCGAGCTCGGCGTGGGGCGCGGCCAAGCCCAGTACCTGGCTTCGCTGTTTCATCCCGACGCACCCAACGATCTCGCCCCGGTCGGCTACAACGAGGACGACCCCCAGCCCGGACTGCCCGCCAGTCCCCTGCCTGCCGCACCTGACCACGTCGGGTTTCGCTGGAGCGGATGAGACCCAGGCCCCGCGCGAGGCCAGACGGCTCAGCTCAGGGCGAGCAGCAGCTTGCCGACGACGCGGCGGTCCTGCAGCCGGGCGAAGGCCTCGTTGACCGCTTCGAGCGGTAGGACCTCATCGATCCGGACCTTGATCTCCCCGGCACGGAGCGCCTCGAGGGCGGCCTCGAGCCCAGGACGACGCTCGTCGCGGCCCAGCTGCATGCCGCCGTAGCCGAACAGCGTGACCATCTTGCGATACAGCTCCTGCATGTTGAAGGTGACCTCGGCACCGGCCGAGACGCCGAAGGAGACGAAGCGGCCGCGGGCCACCAGCGCGCTGATCGCGGGGGCGACGAAACCCCCGCCGAGCGGATCAAAGACCACGGTCGGCGCAAACTCGCTCAAGGGCTCGGCTAGAGCCTCAGGCCCGCCCACGAGCACGCGGTCGGCCCCGGAGTCCGAGATCGCGCCCACCTTGGGCTCCGAGCCAGTCTGACCCCAGACCGTGGCCCCGGCCGCGGATGCCAGTGAGACGATCATGCTTCCCACGCCGCCGCTGGCGCCCAGCACGAGCACGCGATCCTCGGCGCTGACCTGGGCCAGCGCACGCACGCAGTTCAGCGCCGTCAGGCCGGCGATCCCCATCGCAGCCGCCGCTCCCGGGGAGACTTCCTCGGGGATCGGGACCAGCGCCGCCTCAGGGACGTTCGCGGCCGAGGCCCAGACGCCGTCGCGCGAGCCACCCAGGCTCTCCCCGGCGACCAGCACCGACCGTCCGTGAGAGGTTCCTGCCGCCTCGGCGCCGAGCGTGCGCGGGAGCGGGCCATCCGGGTTCACGCGGCCTGCGGCCGTGTAACGATCCACTGGGTTGACGCCACCGAACTCGAGCTCGACGCGCACTTCATCCGGGGCGGGCGAATCGAGTTCGATCGTCTCGACGACCAAGGGCTCGCCGTGGGCGTGCAGGCGGGCGGCGCGGATCTCGCTCATCCCCCCGGTTTAGCAGACGGCGAGATCCCGACCGCGCCGCCGAGCAGGCAGAACTGATCGGGCTTCACCCCACTAAACGGTCCCGTACATTACGTCCGAGCCGGGCCGAACGGCATCGGCCCTGCCTACCCCGAACCAGGAGACGCCTTGCAAGAAAGACTCGCCATCGCGGGAGCCGGCACGATCGCGTGCGGGCTCGCCGCAACCGCCGCCAGCCACGCGGACGGGGAGGTGGTTCTGTGGGCACGCTCAGATGCGTCGGCGGAGCGGGCGCAGGCCGCCGTCGCCAAGCTCTGCGACAAGCTTGGCTCTCCGGACGCCGCCGCCCGCGTTACGATCGCCACCGACCAGGAGGCATTGCACGGCGAGACGTTCATCGTCGAAGCCGTGGTCGAGGATCCCGAGCACAAGTCGCAGCTGCTAGCCGAGCTCGGCGCCGCCTCGGACCCGGGGGCGATCCTCGCCACAACTACCTCGTCGCTGTCGATCGAGAGCCTGGCTCAAGCCAGCGGACGCCCCGAGCGCTTCCTGGGCCTGCACGTGTTCAATCCGGTGCCGCGGATGGCGCTGGTCGAGCTCGTGTTCCCCGCCGAGGCGACCGAGGACGTGCGCGAGCGGGCCCGGGAGCTTTGTCAGGCGCTGGGCAAGACCGCCGTCGAAGTCCCCGACACCCCGGGTTTCGTCGTCAACCGGCTGCTCTTCCCGTATCTGTTTTCCGCCGTCAAGCTGATGACCGAGCACGACATGCCTCCGGCCGACGTGGACAAGTGCATGACGCTCGGCGCCGGGCTCCCGATGGGGCCGATCGCGCTGCTGGACTTCGTCGGGCTGGACGTGGCCCAGGCGATCGGCGAGACGATCGGCGCCGACGTGCCGCCGCGGCTGCGCGAGCTGGTCACCGAAGGCGCCATGGGCCGCAAGGCGGGCCGCGGCTTCTACGACTACGACTAACTATTTAAGACTCATTCATCTGCCGAGCCCATCATTCCGCTTGCGACGTACCTCATAGCAGCACCTCCTCCCCAGAAGCACGAGACCGGCCCGTCCCCAGCGGGCCGGTTTCTTTTAATCCGGCCGGGGGCCCAGAAATAGCGAAGCCGGCCCGCTGCGGGCCGGCTTCATCTCTCTCTCCTCAACCACCGGGCGGTGTGTGACACATCGCACCCAACGGCCGAGCGCTGCCAACAATGTAACGAATGATGCGACAGATGCGCCAGTAGGTCCGGGAACCGACAACACGACCCCACCCGGCAGGGGGAGCCGGCCCCGGTCAGGATCTGCCCTCGGTGTCGGCCGGGACGGTCTCGGCAGGGGCCTTTCGACGTCGGATCCTGACCGCTTCGATGCGGTTCTCGCGCACCGATTCGACGCGAATCGAGTAGCCGTCAGCGGCGATCTGATCCCCGCGCTTGGGTAGGCGTCCGAGCTCCGCGAACACGAACCCGCCCACCGAGTTGTACGCGTCGGTGTCGACGTGGAGGTTGAGGCCGTAATCCTCGAGGTCAGTCACGGCGACGTGGCCGCGGACGTACCAGTCGCCGTTGGCGAGCCGGCGCACCGCGCCCCGGGCGGGGTCGGTCTCGTCGTCGATCTCGCCCACGACCTCCTCGATGATGTCCTCGGTGGTGACGATCCCGGTCGTGCGGCCATACTCGTCGATGACGATGGCCAGTTCCGTGCGCTCGCGCTGGAGGTCAGCCAGCAGGTCGTCCAGCGGCTTGGTCTCGGGCACAATTGGCGCCGCGCGCACCAGCTTGGCGAAATGGGCCTCGTAGCCCTCGGCCATCATCAGCTTGACCAGCTGGTTGACGTGGACGATCCCCTTGACCCGGTCCTGGTTGTCGTCCTCGGTGACGACCAACCGCGAGTGCCCGGTGGAGACACACCGGCGCAGCGCGTCCTTGACGGTCTCTGAGAGGTCGACGGTGACCACCGCCGGGATCGGCGTCATGACCTGCCGCGCCTCCTGTTCGTGGAGGTGAAAGACACCGGTCAGCATGTTGGCTTCGCCGATATCGAGGCTGCCTCCCGTCCGCGAGTCGGCGATGATCCGCTTGAGCTCGTCGGGCGTCCCGCCCTCCGGCTCGGCATCGGGGTCGGTGCCCATCGCCCGCAGCAGCGCGTTCGAGGCCGAGTTCAGGACGACGATGAAGGGGTGGAAGAGGCCGCGAAAGAAACGCAGCGGACGCGAGATTCGCCGGGCCAGGTCCTCGGCGTGCTGGATCGTGTAGAGCTTGGGGGCGATCTCCCCGACGATGCTCTGGGCGATGGTGATCAGCAGGTAGGCGATCACCACCGAGACCGCGACCGCGGCGGTGTGTCCGACCGCGTGGCCGAGCAGCGGCTCGAGGAGGTGGGCGATGGCGGGCTCGCCGAGGGCACCGATGCCGATCGAGGCCATCGTGATCCCCACCTGGCAGGCGGCGATGTAATCGCCGATCTCCTCCAGCTGGACCAGCGCCATCCGCGCCCCCCGCTTGCCCTCCTCGACCATCGTCTCCAGCCGAGCGCGCCGGGACCGGACCAGTGAGTACTCGGCGATGACGAAGAAGGCGTTGACCAGGATCAACAGCCCGGTGAGGATGATGAAGAGGGCTTTCACCCGTGTGCGTGCCCCACCGTGCTGGTGAAGGCCCCCGGGGTCCGCGCCCTGTTACTTCGGGATGGGTCGTCGTCGGTCATTCAGCGACGCGGCGAACGGTAGCAGCCGCCCCCGCCGATTCCCGGCGCCGGCCAGGCTCAGCTGAGCTCCTCCAAGCGCCCGGCCATGGCGAAGTCCATCTCGGTCAGCCCGCCGGCCGAGTGGTTGCAGAGCGAGAGCTTCACCTTGTTCCAGCCGTGGACGAAGATGTCGGGATGGTGGTTGGCCTCCTCGGCCACCTCAGCCACGCGGTTGACGAAGGCGATTGCCTCGGCGAAATCTTCGAAGCGCCGCTCGCGCACGATCTCGTCGCCCTCGCGCTCCCACGGCAAACGCTTCAGCCTCGTGGCGATCTCGTCGTCGTTGAGCAGCTCTGCCATATCGTCTCCAATCGGTCTTGGTCCAGTGCTCGTCGCGGCGAAGTAACGTCCTGGCGGTCAGCCCCACCAGACTCCCACCGACGCCAGACCCGCAAACAAAACCGATGCGAATCGTAAGCCTTGTTCCCTCCGCTACCGAAATGCTCTTCGCGCTCGGTCTGGGCCCCGACCTCGTGGCGGTGACCCACGAGTGCGATTATCCCCCCCGCGCCCGCGAGCTGCCCAAGGTCACCCGCGACGTGCTTCCGTCCGGCCTCGACGCTGCCCAGATCGACGCTGCAGTCAAGGAACGCACGCTGGCCGGCCAGTCGATCTATGAGCTCGATACAGATGCCCTGCACGAGCTGGCGCCGGAACTGATCGTCACCCAGGCCCTGTGCTCGGTGTGCGCTGTCTCCTATGACGATGTGCGGGCGATCGCCGATGAGATCGCGGGGCGCCCCCAGGTCATCTCACTGGATCCGCACACGCTTGGGGAGGTGCTCGGCGATGCCCGCACCCTCGCCCAGGCCACCGATCGCAAGGACGCCGCGGTCGATCTGATCGCCGCCGCCGCCGCCCGCATCGATCGGACCCGGCTGGCCGTGCGCGGGGCTCGCCGCCCGCGGGTGGTCGCCCTCGAGTGGCTGGACCCGCCCTTCGTGGCCTGTCACTGGACGCCCCAGCTGATCGATTACGCGGGGGGCGAGGACGTCCTCGGCTTCCCGGGCGAGAACTCCGAGGAGCGCACCTGGGAGGAGATCCGCGCGGCGCAGCCCGACGTGGTGATCGTCATGCCCTGCGGCTACACATCGTATTTCGCCCACCGCGAGGCCGAGATGCACCGCGACGAGCTCGCCTCGCTGGGGGCAGGCAAGGTGGTGGCAGTCGACGCCTCGGCCTACTTCTCACGCCCCGGCCCCCGGCTCGTGGAAGGTCTCGAGCTCCTCGCCCACATCCTTCACCCCGAGCTCGTACCCGACGCGCCCGCTCCCGCGCTCACGGTGGCGCTCTGAGGCCCACCCCCGTACTGCTCCTGCACTCCTCGAGCGGTCGCTATGGCGCCGACCGCCAGCTGGCCCTGATCGCCGGCGGCCTTGACCCTGACCGCTACGTGCCGATCGTCGTCCTCCCCGCCCCCGGTGGCCTGGCCGAGGACCTGCGCGCCGCCGGGATCGAGGTCCAGATCCGCCCGCTGAGCGTCCTGCGGCGCGAGCTTGTACACCCCCGGGGATTGGCTTCGCTGGCGCCCGCGCTGGCCCGCGACGG
>JBAVWI010000435.1:0-3872 GCA_049697735.1 Solirubrobacteraceae bacterium | reverse complement strand
CTCCTGGGTCCAGCAGGGCAAGCAGGCATCGCCCTCCGCCCCCTCGGCTCCCCCATCCACGGGGTCCAGCTCGAGTAGCTCCGGCTGGGTCTTCCCACTCACGCCCAAGCGCCTGGTCGTCTCTCCCTCCAACTGGAGTCAGGACGGTGGCGTCGACATCGGCACGGTTGGCAACGCCTGTGGCTCGCAGGTCACCGAAGTCGCTGTCACGTCGGGCACGATCGTCCAGGAGGGCATCGACGGCTTCGGCTCCGCCGCCCCCGTACTCAAGGTCGACAGCGGTCAGTACGCCGGGCGTTACGTCTATTACGGTCATGCCATGCCGGCGCTGGTCAACGTCGGAGACCACGTGACCGCCGGCCAGCCAATCGCCCAGGTTGGCTGCGGGAGCGTCGGGATCTCCAGCGCGCCTCACCTTGAGATCGGAATCAGCGCGCCAGGCGGACCGCCGTGCTGTCCGGGCAACGGACAGACCTCGCAGACGATGTACGACATCGTCAAATCGCTCTGGTAGACGCCCCACCCGAGCGAAGGATCTTGTAGGCGGCCGACCCGAGCGACGACTCTTGTAGGCGGCCCACCCGAGCGGAAGCTGTCTGGCTAGAGCTGGCGCGAGGACCAGAGGATCGCCGCCAGCACCACGCTGACGGTGGAAACGACGAGGCCGATGATCCAGCCCTGGACAGTGTTGGCGGCGAGGATCGCGGCGATCCCGACGCCGATACCGATCACGCCGCCGGTGGCGACGAGGCGGATGACGAAGCGCTCGATACCGAGAGTGCGACGGGCCCGGCCGGGCAACATGTTCGGCGCGCGCTCGTGAGACGCGGTGCCTTGCGCCGCATCCTCACCAGCCGGAGCGACGGCATCGCCACCGCCATCGGCTGTAGACGTGTCCCCGGGTGCGGCAACCTCCGAGCCTTCGGCTGCGCCCTCGGAACCGAAGCTGACATGACCCGGGCGCTGGTAGCGCTCGGGCTCGGCCGCGCCGGTGCCCTCGGGGGGTTCACGCTCGCTCATGGTCAGATTGTCTACCACTCGGGGGTCGCGCACAAACCGCAGCCGAGCCCAAACCCCGTCGATAGGATGCGCAGCCGGTGAGGACGGACTCACATCGATGACGACCACCGGGCCAGCCACCACGCTCGCTTCGGTCGCCGATGTGGTCGGGGCCACAGTCGCCGCCCAAGCCGTACAGGGCGCCCAAGCGGTCCAGGGCGCCCAAGCCGTACAAGCCGTCCAGGCCGCCCCGGGGCCGCCACACGCCTTCGGGATCCTGGGCAGCGGCAACCTGGTGGTCACCAACGCGCTCTGCGCCGGTGGCGTGCGCTTTCACCACGCACGCCACGAGGGCGGGGCGATCTGCATGGCCGACGGCTATGCGCGGGTCAGCGGCCGGGTGGGGATCTGCAGCGTCCACCAGGGTCCGGGATTGACCAACGCGATGACCGGGCTGACCGAGGCGGTCAAGAGCCGGACGCCGATCCTGGTCCTGGCCGGCGAAACCCCGGCGGCGGCGCTGACCTCCAACTTCCGCATCGACCAGCACGGACTGGTCGAGTCAATCGGGGCGGCCGCCGAGCGGGTGCACTCCCCCGCCACCGCCGCCGATGACGCCCAGCGCGCCTATTTCCGCGCTCTCAGCGAGCGCCGGCCGGTGGTGCTGATGCTTCCCATCGACATCCAGGCCCAGCCGCCCGAGGCCCCCGAGCCGGCCACACCGCCCGCCCCCGGGATGGACTCTGCCCGGCCCACCAGCCAAGCGGTCAGCGCCCTGGCTGACCTGCTCCAGCGAGCCGAGCGACCGGTGATCATCGCCGGGCGCGGCGCCGTCCTGGCTGACGCCAGCGCCGAGCTCGAGCGCCTGGGCGCGCTCATCGGCGCGCTGCTGGCCACCTCGGCCCCAGCCAACGGACTGTTCGCCGGTCTCCCTTACGCGCTCGGCGTCTCCGGCGGCTTCGCCACGCCGCTCGCGGCACGGCTGCTGCCCCAGGCCGACGTCGTGCTCGCGATCGGCGCCTCACTCAACCAGTGGACGACCAAGCACGGCGAGCTGATCGGACCGGAAGCGACATTGGCGCAGATCGACATCGAGGCCAGCGCGATCTCTCGCCACCGGCCCGCCGACCTGGCCCTGCTCGGTGACGCCAAGACCACAGCCATGGCCCTCACCCAGGAACTCCATCAACGAGGACACCACCACCCGGGTTGGCGCACACTCGAGCGCCAGCAAGAGATCCACGCCCACCGCTGGCGCGACGAACCATACGAAGACGGCGGAACCGACGGCTTCATCGACCCCCGCACGCTCTCAAAGGCCGTCGATGAGCTGCTACCCGACGACCGGGCAGTAGCGGTGGACAGCGGTCACTTCCTCGGCTACCCGGCGATGTTCCTCGGCGTCCCCGACGCCCGCGCCTGGGTGTTTGCCAACGGCTTTCAGGCCGTCGGCCTCGGACTCGGCAACGCGATCGGGGCGGCGATCGCACGTCCCGACCGCCCCACCGTGGCGGCGATCGGCGACGGGGGCGCGTTCATGGCCCTGGCCGAGCTGGAGACCGCCGCCCGCATGAAGCTCAAACTCCTCGTCCTCATCTATGACGACGCGGCCTACGGCGCCGAGGTCCACCACTTCGCTCCCATGGGCCACGACGTCTCCCGCGTCAGGTTCCCGCCCGCTGACCTGGCCGCCTTCGCCACCGCTGCCGGGGCCCGCGCCGCGACAGTCCGCACCAGCCAAACCCTGCACGAGACGATCCCCGACTGGCTGGCCGAGCCCGAGCCGCGCCCGCTCGTCCTCGACGCCAAGGTCAACCCCGATATCTGCGCCGACTGGATCGCCGAAGCGTTCCGCGGCGGCTGATCTCCCCGCCCCGACGAACCACCTGACCCTCCGAACCCCGACCCGATCCGAAACGAGGAGCACGCATGTCCAGCACCCAGAGCAGCGAGGTTTCGTCCCTGATCGCGTGACTCGCGTCGGGCAGCGTCGAGATTGTCGACCTCACCCAACCGCTCACCGAGTCCACTCCGGTGATCGCGCTGCCGCCCCCGTTCGCCAACACGCCCGGCCTGACCCGTACCGAGATCAGCCACTACGACGACCGGGGCCCCGCCTGGGCCTGGTACACGCTGACCCTCGGTGAGCACGTCGGCACCCATGTCGACGCGCCGATTCACTGGATCACCGGTCAGGACGGCGCCGACATGGGCTCGATCGAGCCAAAAACGCTCGTCGGGCCCGCCTGCGTGATTGACAAGAGCGCCGAAGCGCAGGCCGACCCCGGCTACCTGCTCAGCAAAGACGATCTCGAGGCGTGGGAAGCCGACCACGGCCCGATCCCCGACAAAGCCTGGGTGCTCCTGCGCACCGGCTGGGGGGCCCGGGCCCAGGACGAGACCCGGTTTCTCAACCTGGGCGAGAACGGACCCGTCACGCCGGGCCCCGACGTCGAGGCCTCCCGCTGGCTGGCCACCAGGGCCGGGATCTCGGGCTTCGGCGTGGAGACGGTCGGAATCGATGCCGGCGCGGCGGGCGGCTTTGAACCCCCCTTCCCGGTCCACAACCTGCTGCTCGGAGCCGGTCGCCTGGGACTGACCCAGCTCGCCAACCTCGACCGCTTGCCCGCCACCGGCGCGCTGCTGGTGGTGGCGCCGCTACGACTGGTGGGCGGCACCGGGAGTCCGAGCCGGGTCTACGCCTTCGTCCCCACCGCCTGAGGCAACAGCCCGCGGGAAAATCCGGTCAGTCCACCCGCTCGGGCAGCCCGAAGCGCGAGAGCAGGCCGTCGCCGTCGGGAAAGCGCGTGATCGACTCGATCCCGTCCGCACGCGCCGAGATGACGAACAGGCCTGAGCGAACAAAGGCGCCG
>JBAVWI010000434.1:0-5179 GCA_049697735.1 Solirubrobacteraceae bacterium | reverse complement strand
GCTCGAGCGAGGCCAGGGCGGCCAGTCCGGCGTCAGCGTCGAGACCGGCGCGGACGAGCGCCCCGGCCGTCCCGTGACCCTCGGCGAGGGCGTCGAGGAGAGCCTGAAGTGGCGGCTCGAGGGCCGGCCGGCCTTCCCGCCAGGCTTCACGGACCCGCGCCGGGGCGCCGGGCCCGAACAGCTCCTCGAGCACATCCTCGGGACCCTCCACGAGCCGGGCCCCCGCCCGCAGCAGCGCGTGCGGCCCGCGGGTCAGGGGCGAGGTCACCCGCCCGGGGACGGCGCCCAGCGGGCGAGCCAGGCCGACCGCGTGGCCGGCCGTGAGCAGCGCCCCGGACTGCGCCCGCGCCTCGACGACAACGGTCATGGCGCTGAGCGCGGCAATGATCCGGTTGCGGGCCGGGAACATCCAGCGCCGAGCGGGCGTCCCGGGCGGGAGCTCGGAGACAACCGCGCCCTCGGTTGCGAGCCGACGGTGAAGCGCGTGGGCCGAGGCTGGGTAGGGCAGCTCGGCGCCGCCGGCCAGGACGGCAACCGTGGCCGCCGCCAGCCCCGAGGAACCGGCGTTCAGCACGGCGCCCGCATCGAGCGCACCCCGGTGCGCCGCGCCGTCGATCCCCAACGCCATCCCGCTCACCACCGTCAGCCCCGCCGCGGCCAGCCCCCGGCCCAGCGACCGGGCGACGGAGGCCCCATACGGAGACGGCCGGCGGGCACCCACAACTGCCACCGCCGGCTCCGACACCAGGGTGAGAAAGCGATCCCGGCCGCCGAGGAAATGAAGCACCGCGGGTGGTGCCGCGAGCGCCCGCAGGCCCTCGGGGTAAAGGGGCCGGCAGCGGCACAGCAGTTCGAGCCCGGCGGCCGCGGCGCGGCGCCGGGCCTCCCCTGCTTGGCCGGGGCCAAAGTCGGCCCGTTCGCGTTCCACCGCCGACCGCCGTCCCCCAGCCACGGCGGCGATCAGATCGGCATCGGGGAGCGTGAGCAGCTCCTCGACGCGGTCGCGCGCCCGGTCGAGGTGTCCGGCGAGGCGGCGGAGCAGCCAGGCGCGGGCCAGGCAGTCATCGCAGGCCTCGCCGGCGCGGCGCTTGGCATCGGCACTCATCCGGCCGCCACCGTCTCTCCGACCGTCCGCTGGCGGAGGCTGAGCGCGGTCAGGACATCGGCTCGCGAGATGCGCTCGCGGCCCCCGAGATCGGCGATCGTCCGCGCCACCCGGAGCACGCGGTGACGGCCGCGGGCGCTGAGCAGCCCCGAGGAGTAGGCACGGCTGAGCTCGCGGTCGGCTGCCTCGCTCAGCCCGCCCAGGCGCTGGACGGTGCGCGCGTCCATCTCGCCGTTGGCACTGGCCCCGGTGCCGAGCAGACGGCGGCGCTGGCGTTCACGGGCGGCCGCGACAACCTCGCGGACCTGTGCCGAAGTCGTCGTCGACGGCCCGCGCAGCGCTTGCGCCTCCGGGCGCTGCACGTCCACCACGAGGTCCATGCGATCCAGCAGCGGCCCGCTCAGGCGACGACGGTGACGGCGCAGCTCGGCGTCCCCGCAAGTGCACCGATCGTCGTCGGCGCCGGCGTACCCGCACGGGCATGGGTTGGTGGCCGCGACGAGCATGAAGCGGGTCGGGAAGCGCAGCGCCCGCTGGCCCCGGACGATGGTGACGCTCCCGTCCTCCAGCGGCTGGCGCAGGGCGTCGAGGCTCGGCCGCTGGAACTCCGAGAGCTCGTCGAGGAAGAGGACGCCCAGATGCGCGAGGGTGGCTTCCCCGGGATGCGGTGGCGAGCCGCCGCCGGCCAGCCCCGAGGGCGAGATCGTGTGATGGGGGGCCCGAAAGGGACGGGCGGAGATCAGTCGCTCCGTGTAGCGACCGGCGACGCTGTGAATCCGGGTGACCTCTATCGCCTCCCCCCGCGTCAGCTCAGGGAGGATCGACGGCAGGCGGCGGGCGAGCATTGTCTTGCCCGTGCCGGGCGGTCCCTCCATGAGCAGGTTGTGACCGCCGGCGGCGGCAATCTGGAGGGCCAGCAGCGGGGCGGCATGGCCGCGGACGTCGGCCAGGTCAGGACCGCACGAGACGCCGCTCGGTCCGGCCGCCGCGGGCAGCGCGGGAACGGGCGGCGGCTCGGCGCCGGCGAGCACTTCGGCCGCAGCTCGCAGGTCGGTGACCGCCACGATCTGGAGTCCCGTGACCAGCGCCGCCTCGCGGCCCCGCTGACGCGGGACGATCAGGCGCGCACAGCCCGCCGTTCGCGCCCCCTCGGCCACGGCGAGGGCGCCGGGCGAATCGCGCAGCTCGCCGCCGAGCGAGAGCTCGCCGAACACCGCGTAGTCCTCCAGCTCCTGGCTGCGGACTTGGCCACTGGCAGCGAGGACGGCGAGGGCAAGGGCCGCGTCGAAGCCGGGGCCCGCCTTGCGCAGGGAGGCGGGGGCGAGATTGGCCGTGATGCGGCGGGCGGGAAACTCGAAACCGGAGTTGAGGATCGCTGACCGGATCCGATCTCGCGACTCCCGGACGGCAGTGTCCCCCAGGCCGACGATCGTGAACGCGGGCAGTCCCGAGCGCAGGTCGACCTCGACCCACACCTGGCGGGGGTGGACCCCGTCGATGGCGAAGGTCCGAACCCGAGCGAGCATCGCCCCAAGCTAGGGCCGATCACGTGCTCCGTGGGTGACGTTCGTGCCGGTTCGGTGCCAATCGCCGCCAAACTCTGGCGCACAATTGGCACGCGTTGTGACCCACGCGGCAGGCGATCGTCCGTAGCGTCAGCCGCCATGAGCGAGCGGCGTCAGAGCCTCGGGGCGACCGGTGAACGGCTCGCGGCCGAGCACCTGGTGCGTCGCGGCTATGAGATCCTCGAGCGCAACTACCGGACCCGTTGGGGAGAGCTGGACCTGGTCGCCTGTGACGGACAGGCGCTCGTCTTCTGCGAGGTCAAGACGCGCCGGTCCGGTGGTCAGAACGGCAGCCCGTTCGAAGCCGTAGGCTCCGCCAAGCAGGCCCAGGTGCGCAAGATGGCGGGCCGATGGCTGCACGAACGGCGCGGACGTCCCCGCGTCGCCGTGATCCGCTTCGACGCGATCGGCGTCGTCTTCGACGGCGCTGGACACCTGCTCGCACTGGAACACCTTGAGGGCGCCTTCTGAGCACCGTCCGGCATGGCCAGCCGGCCCCTGAGCCGGTACGCGCGAGTCAGCCCAGGGCGAGCTGCTGGTAGGCGGTCGACTGAAAGGACAGCCGGTGCAGGGGCGAGACCCCGATGCGCTCGATCGCGTCCCGGTGCTCGGGCGTGGAGTAGCCGACGTGCTGGGCGAACTCCCAGCCCGGGTGGGCGGAGTCGGCACGGCGCATGTAGCGGTCACGGGTCTCCTTGGCCAGAACGGAGGCGGCGGCAATCGCGGCGCTCTTGGCGTCTCCGCCGATCACCGCGCGCTGCTCGTAGCCCAGACCGGCCACCGGGAAGCCGTCACTGAGACAGATGCTCCCGTGGCAGGCGACCGCCTGCAGGGCGTCGCGCAGCGCGGCGAGATTGGTCTTGTGGAGTCCGCGGGCGTCGATCCCGGGGGCGCAGCGGGAGATGATCGACACCTTGCTGGCCAAGGCCATGATCACCGGATAGAGCTCGGCCCGGCCCTCGGGGGTCTGCTGCTTGGAGTCGTTGAGGGCACCGAGCGCTCGTGCCTGGGCCGGCCCGAGACGCTCGAGATCGAACAGCACGGCGGCGGCCACCAGCGGCCCGGCCAGGCAGCCACGGCCGGCTTCGTCGGCGCCGGCCACGAACCGGGTGCCGAGCGAGCGGTCGAAGGAGAGCAGCCGGCGTCCGGGGCGAGCCGCCCGGCGGCGCTGGGCTTTAGAGGGTGCCGACCCGGTCCGGGGGCCAGTAGGTGAAGAAGGCGACCCCGATGATCCAATTGTCGGGGACTGGGCCCCAGAAACGGCTGTCGTCGGACTGGCCACGGTTGTCACCCATCATGAAGTAGTGGCCGGGCGGAATCGTGATCGTTTTCGGGAAATTGCAGAAACCGCCCGCGGCGCACGGCTTGATATAGGGATCTTTTTCGGGCTTGCCGTTGCGGATCACGTGGCCGTTGCTGATCGAGATCCGGTCGCCGGGGCCACCCACCACGCGCTTGATGAACGTCTGGGCGGACTCGCCGGGAGTCGGGCTGTCGCAGGCCTGGGCGTGGCCCTCGCCCTGGCTGTTGCTGCCGCACACCATCGGGTCAGCGCCGACCGGCGGATGGAAGACGACCACGTCACCGAGACTCGGATGCTGGATCAGCCGGTTGGCGAGCACGCGCTGGCCCACGGTCAGCGTCGGCTCCATCGAACCGCTCGGGATTCGGTACGGCTTGACCACGAAGGCCTGGATGAGCAGCGCGAAACCGACCGCCACGGCAATCGTGACGACCAGCTCGATGAGTGATTTGAAGCCTGACTTACTCTTGCTCTGCATCCGGAGGGTTCACGAACTAGGTGTGTCTACAAAAGCCCGATCCGGTCAGGCGGCCAATACGTGATGATCGCCTGGCCGATGATCCACGCCTTGGGCACCGGTCCCCAGAACCGGCTGTCCAGAGAGTTGGGGCGATTGTCCCCCATCATGTAGTAGTCGCCGTGCGGAACCGTGATCGTGGCCGGAAAATTGCACTCGGCGGCCCCCAGGCACTTTGTCGTGTAGGAGTCGGCCTCCCGGACCCCGTTGCGATACACGTGACCATCACGGATCGACAGCCGATCGCCCCCGACGCCGACGACCCGCTTGACGTAGGTCTGTGTTGACGCCTGGCGCTGCACCGTGTCACAGGCGCTGGGCAGCGACGTGCCCGTCTGGTTCTCGCCCTGGGTTTGATTCACACAGGTCTCCGAGGCCGGGGGGTGAAAGACGACGATGTCCCCCACTCCGGGTGAGGAGAAGTGGGTACCGATCCGGTCAACGAGGATCCGCTGGTTGATGTGCAGCGTCGGCTCCATCGAGCCGCTGGGGATCTGGTAGGGCTTGACGAGGAAGGCCTGGATCGCCAAGGCGAGTCCCAGGGCGACCGCCACGATCACGATCAGCTCGATGGCTGACCGGACGAGCGGCTTCTTCGTCGCCGTCACACCTTGTCGTTGCCGGCGCCGGGCTCGGCGTCAGCCGCCGCGGCGTCGGGCTCAGCAGTGGCCTCGGGCTCAGCAGCGGCC
>JBAVWI010000433.1:0-13515 GCA_049697735.1 Solirubrobacteraceae bacterium | reverse complement strand
AGGGGGCGGCGATGGTCGCGGAGTCCTTCGATGACGCATCCTTCCGCCTCGCGCTCTCGCTCAAGGACGGGGATCTGCTCCTCGAGGCGGTCGCCGGCCGCGGGCTCGAGATCCCGATCCTGCAGGCGGTGGTGCAGCGCCTGCGCGACGTCGAGGCAGCAGGCCACGGCGACGAGGATCTCGCTGCGACTTATTCCCTGGGTCCCCATCCACGCCGAGAGGCAGACTCAGACGCAGCGGCATGATGGACGGGCCCCCGGTTCGGCGCTCAGCTGCAGATGTCGCGCAGCCGCTGCAGTGAGCGGCGCAGCAGCCGCGAAACCTGCATCTGGGAGACGCCGACCCGGTGGGCGATCTCGGTCTGGGTCAGATCCTGGGTAAAGCGCAGGAAGAGAATCTGGCGCTCGCGTTCGGGCAGGCACTGGGCAGCGGCGAAGATCGTCGCCTGCTCGTCGACTCGCGTCAGCCGGCCGTCCTCGTCACCGATCGCCTCCAGCCGGGTGACCGTGCCGTGATCCTCGCCACTGCGGGGCGCATCGAGCGAGACTGTCTCGTAAGCCTCGTTGATCTGGAGACCGTCAAGCACCTCTTCGCCACTGCACTCGAGATACTCGGCGAGCTCGCCCACGGTCGGCGCGCGTCCGCGGCTGAGGCTGATCTCCCGGCGAGCGTCGGCGATCCGCCGCGCCCGCTCCTGGGCTGAGCGATCGACGTGCAGCGCCCATCCCGTATCGCGGAAGTAGCGCTTTAGCTCGCCGACGATCGTCGGCACTGCGAACGAGGTGAACGCGAAGCCGCGGTCGGGGTCAAAACGCTCCACGGCCTTGACCAGCCCCATGCTCGCGACTTGGACGAGATCGTCAAACGGTTCGTTGGCAGACGCATAGCGCCGCGCCAGTTTTCGGGCCAGGGGCAGAAAGCGCTCGATTAGTTCATCGCGCGCGCGACGATCGCGCTGCTTGCGCCAGCGCAGGAACAACTCAGCCGAACCAGCGGGGCCGGCCATTGGCTCAGAACCGGGTATCAGCGCCATCGCTGACCTCCTTTCGCAGACCCCCGGCATCTAATCACAGCCGGGTCTCCGATCAAGCGAAATACGCTCGATCGACGGGACGGAGTCACGCGGCCTTTTTGGTCGGCATGCGCTCGACGGCGGCCGAATCGCGCGGATCGTCGAGCAGCTCGAGCACTGCCGTCTCCAGCCGCGCGCGGCGTCGATCGTCGGGCCCGGCGAGTCCGCCGATGCGGTCCAGGGCAGCACCAATCGTCCAGCCCGACAGGTAACGATCAAATACCCGAGGATCGATGTAGGCGCGCCGCGCGACCGCTGGGGTGTTGCCCAGCACGGTGGCCACGCCCTTGACGGCCCCATTGATGGCGCGCTTGCGGGCGGTGACACTCCGCGCTTGACGGCCATCCGCGGCGACCGACACCGCCGCCAAGACGGTCGCGTTCCAAGTCCGGAAGTCCTTGGCGCTGTAGTCCTCGCCGATCTGCGCCTTGAGGTAGTCGGTGATCTGCTCGGAGCGGAGCCGGTGCCAGCGGCCCCGCTCGCGGTAGGCGAGCAGCTGGGAACCACCCCCCCGGCGACGCTTGAGCGCCTGCACCATGGCGACAGTCGGCGCATCCTGGACAGCCTGGACCCGGCGCACGCCGGCCTTGCCCAGGTAATCGAACACCACTTCATCACCGCGCACCGCGACGTGTGACTTCTCGACCGTGGCCAGGCCGATGCCACCCTCCTCGCCGGCGTACTCCTCGCTGCCGATCCTGAACAATCCGACGTCGAGCAGCCGCACCGCGCACGCCAGGACGCGCTGGGCGTCGAGCCCGTCGCCTTCGAGGTCAGCCAGTACCCGCTTGCGCAGGCGCGGCAGGAGCTGGGCGAAGGTCACCATACGGTCGAACTTCTCGCGGTCGCGCATCTCGCGCCAGCGGGGGTGGTACAGATACTGCTTGCGGCCTGCGGCGTCGATCCCCGTGGCCTGGAGGTGGCCGCGTGGATCGGGGCAGATCCAGACCTCCTGCCAGGCCGGTGGGATCGCCAGCTCCTTGACCCGCAGAATCTCCTCGGGGTCCTTGACCGGCTTGCCGTCGGCGTCCGCGTAGGAGAACCCGCGGCCGCGCTTGATCCTGGTCAGGCCCTTCCCAGAGCAGTCCGAACGCCGCAGCCGGACGCTTCGAGGCGGGGTAACGGTCTTGGCACTCATGAGCCGCTAGAGGACTACCCGCTCTCCGCGATCACCATCGAGCTTTCGCGTCAACCCCTCCAGCGCCAGGATTGAAATACTGAAAGGACATGGCCCCGAGCCCTTACACCTCAGATCTAGCACGCAACCTGGCGCCCGGTCTGCTCGAGCGCTTCCAGCGCTATGTGCGGATCGACACCCAATCCGCCCGCGACCGCACGCGCTCGCCGAGCACGAGCGGGCAGCTCGATCTCGGGCGACTGCTCGTGGAGGACCTGCATGCTGCCGGCCTGGCCGACGCGGCGCTCGATGACAACGGCTATGTGATGGCCACCGTTCCAGCCAGCAACGGCGCCGGAGGACCCTCAGTCGGCCTGATCGCCCACATGGACACCTCCCCCGACGCTCCCGGCGCTGGCGTTGAGCCGATCGTGCATCGCGACTACGACGGCGGCGTGATCGAGCTCCCTCGCAGCCAGACGCGGCTCGATCCGGCCGCGATGCCCGCGCTGGCCGGAACGCGCGGTCACGACATCGTCACCGCCAGCGGCGACACACTGCTCGGGGCCGATGATAAGGCGGGGGTGGCCGAGATCGTCACTGCCGTGGCCCATCTGGTGGCCCACCCCGAGCTCCCTCGGCCGACCCTGCGCGTCGCCTTCACGCCCGACGAGGAGATCGGGATGGGAGCTTCCCTGTTCGATGTCGAAGCCTTCGGCGCGGCCTTCGCCTACACGTTGGACGGCGCTGATCTGGGTGAGATACAGGACGAGAGCTTCTCCGCCGTCGAGGTCCGAATCGACGTCCGCGGCGTCGACGTCCACCCCGGCCAGGCCTACGGCAAGCTGGTCAACGCGCTACGCGTGGCGGGCGGGATCGTGGTGGCGCTGCCGGCTGATCGTCTCAGCCCGGAGACGACCTCGGGCCGGGACGGTTTCATCCATCCCGCGCTACTGACCGGCGATGCCGGCCACGCGGAGCTGCGAGCGATAGTCCGCGACTTCGACGACGATCGCCTCCGCGAGCACGTCGCGCTGCTCGCCGCCACGGTGGAGCGGGTGACCGCCGAACACCCGGGCGCGCGCGCCGACGTCGACGTGCGCCCCCAGTACCGCAACATGCGCGCCCACCTGGCCGCCGTCCCGGACATCGTCAGCGCGGCCGAGGAGGCGGTCCGGGCCGAGGGGATCGAGCCTGTTCGCACCGCCATTCGCGGCGGAACCGACGGCTCTCTGCTCAGCGAGATGGGCCTCCCGACACCGAACCTGTTCACCGGCGGGCACGAGTACCACTCGGTCCGCGAGTGGGCCTCGCTGCCCGAGATGGCAGCCGCCACCGCGACGATCATCCGGCTCGCCGAGATCTGGGCGCGGCCTGGCCGCGCGGGGGCGTCTGCGCTCCCGTGAGCGGCCCCGGCGTCACCTCCCTGGCCTCGCTGGACGGCGCCATCATGGCCGCCGCCGAAGCGATGATTCCCGCATCCGACGAAGGTTTGATCCGCGGTGACGGCGCTTTTGAGGTGATGCGCGTCTACGACGGCCGCCCCTTTGCCATGGATGATCACCTGGCCCGGCTCGAGCGCTCTGGACGCAACCTGCGCCTCCCGATCGATCTCGAGGCGGTCCGCGCCGACACCTACCGGCTGCTCGCGCAGGCCGGGACCGGGCCCGACCATGAGCTGGTGCGGATTGTCGTCACGCGTGGGGGACGCCGGCTGCTCTTCACCGAGCGCCTGCCCGAGATCCCCGAGCACCTGCGTCTGAAGTCGATCACCTACGCCCCGACCCGGATCCTGGACGGCGTCAAGTCGTTGTCCTACGCGGCCAACATGCTGGCCAGCCGCCTGGCCCGCGAGGACGGCTTCGACGAGGCGCTGCTCGTCACCCCCCACGACCGCGTCCTGGAGGCTCCGACGAGCTCGATCTTCTGGGTCGAGGGCGAGCGGCTGTTCACGCCTCCGCTGGCGGATCACATTCTCGCCTCGATCACGCGTGCGCTGGTCATGAGCGTGACCGACGCGCAGGAGCAGTCCTGTCCGCTGGAACGGCTGCTCGAGGCCGACGAGGCATTCGCGGCCTCGACCGTCCGTGAGGTTCAGCCCGTGGTGGCGGTCGACGAGCGCTCGTTCGACGCCTCGGGGCCGGTCACCGCGCGGGCCGCGCAGGCCGTGCAGGAGCGGATCGGGACCGAGCTCGCCGGGTGAAGGTCCTCACGGTAATTGGAAACCGCCCGCAGTTCATCAAGGCGGCGGCGGTCTCGCCGCTCCTGCGTGAGGAGCATGAGGAGTACCTCGTCCACACCGGCCAGCATTACGATGATCGGCTCTCGGCGGTCTTCTTCGCCGAGCTTGGCCTGCCGGCCCCCGACGAGCAGCTCGGGATCGGGGGCGCCAGCGCCACTTCCCAGACCAGCCGGATGCTGGCGGCGCTTGAGCCTGTGCTCGATCGCTCCAAGCCGGATGCCGTGCTCGTCTATGGGGACACGAACTCGACCCTGGCCGGCGCCCTGGCGGGCGCCCAGCGGCGGGTTCCGGTCGTGCACGTCGAAGCGGGCATGCGCTCCTTCGATCGCACCATGCCCGAAGAGCTCAATCGGGTCCTGGTCGATCACGCCAGTTCGCTCCTGCTCTGCTCGACCGAGGTCGCGATGGCCAACCTGCGCGCCGAGGCGGTGGCCGGAGTCAGCGAGCTGGTCGGCGACGTGATGGTTGACGTCGCCCTGGCCGCCCAGCCCCGGGCGCGCGCTCATGACGAGCTCGTGCGCCGGCGTGGGCTCGAGCCCGGCGGATACGTGCTGGTCACGGCCCATCGGGCCGGCAACGTCGACGATCCGAGCCGTTTGCAGCGGCTGGTCGCGCTGCTGCGCTCGGTGGCGCTGCCCGTGGTGCTGCCTCTGCATCCGCGGACCGAGGCGCGGCTGCACGCGGCGGGACTGCTCGAGGCGCTGCGGGCGACACCGGGCCTGACGCTCGAGCCGCCGCTGGGCTACTTCGAGCTGACCACTCTGCTCTGCCACGCTCGCGCGGTTCTGACCGACTCCGGGGGCCTGCAGAAGGAGGCCTACCTGGCCGAGGTCCCGTGCGTGACGCTGCGCCCGAGCACCGAGTGGACCGAGACCGTGCAGTCAGGCTGGAACGTGCTCGTCGATCTCGACGCCGACGCGGCTGCTGCGGCCCTCACCCGTGAGCCCCCGCCGGCCCATCCTCAGCTCTACGGTGACGGCCGGGCCGGCGACCGGGTCGTGGCCGCCCTTACACTGCTGCCGCATGACTGAGCCGCCGCTGCGCGTCGGGGTTGCCGGTCTCGGCTATTGGGGTCCCAACCTGGCCCGCAACTTCGCTGCCCTGCCGGACTGCGAGCTGGTCTGGTGCTGCGACGAGTCCGAGGCAGCCCGGACCCGCGTGGCGGCGATGTTCCCCGGCGTCCAGACCACCGCTGACCTGAGCGAACTGCTCGCCGACGACGAGCTCGATGCCGTCGTCCTCGCTACCCCGGTTCCCACGCACGCCGAACTGGCCGTACGCGTGCTCGAGGCGGGCAAGCACTGCTTCGTCGAGAAGCCGCTCGCCCAGTCGGTCGCCGATGCGCAGCGCGCGGTGGCGGCGGCGCAGCGCGCCGGGCGGGTCCTCATGGTCGGGCACCTGCTCGAGTACCACCCGGGCGTCGAGAAGCTCAAGAGCCTGGCCGACAGCGGCGAGCTCGGTGATGAGATCTACTACATCTACGGCAACCGTCTGAACCTCGGCAAGCTGCGAGCCGACGAGAACGCCCTCTGGAGCCTGGGCGCCCACGACGTCTCGGTTGTCCTCAGCCTGGCCGGGGAGGAGCCCATCGAGGTGGTGGCCCACGGCGAGGCGTACGTGCGCGACGGCGTCGAGGACGTCGTCTTCTGCTTTCTGCGCTTTCCCTCCGGGCTGGCTGCCCATCTGCACCTGTCCTGGCTTGACCCCCACAAAGAGCGCCGGTTCACCGTCGTCGGCTCGCGGCGGATGGCGACCTTCGACGACATGGACCTCGAGCGCAAGCTGACCATTTACGACAAGGGCTTTGACGAGGACGCGCGGACCTACGGCGAATACATCACCCGCAGTGGGGACGTGTTCTCGCCCCGGATCGCCAACGTCGAGCCCTTGCGCGTCGAATGCGAGCACTTCGTGCGCTGCGCGCTGACCGGGGAGCAGCCCCGGTCTGACGGTCACAGCGGCCTGCGGGTCGTGCGCGTGCTCGAAACGCTGCAGCACTCGCTCGAGTCATCTCGGCGCAGTCCTGGTCAGCGTCATGGCCGCTGACCAGCCGCAGCTGCGCGACGACGGTGCCTGGGTGCACCCGGGTGCGGAGCTCGCCGCGGGCGTGAGGCTGGCGCCCGGCGCGGTGGTCCATGAGGGCGTTGTCATCGGGACGGGCACGACGGTCGGAGCGGCGGCGGTCATTCACGCCGGCACCGAAGTCGGCCACCACTGCCTGATCGAGGACGGAGCTGTGCTCGGCAAGCGCCCCCGGCTGCGGCCGGGCTCGAGCGCGGCCGGCGATATCGGGAGCCTGATCGTGGCCGACGGGGCGACAGTTTGCGCCGGCGCCATCATCTACGCCGGTGCTCGGATCGGACCACGGGCGATCATCGGCGACCAGGCCCAGGTCCGCGAGCGCGCTCAGGTGGGCGCGGGGACGGTGGTCGGGCGCGGCTCCACGGTCGACTTCGGCGCCCGCGTCGGTGATCAGGTCTCGATCCAGACCGACGTCTACGTGACCGGCGGCTCGGTGGTCGAGGACTATGTCTTTCTCGGCCCCGGGGTCGTCACCACCAACGATCACGCCATGGGCCGCCACGCCCGGGGCGAGCCGCTCGTCGGAGCCACCTTCCGCCGGGCCTGCCGCGTCGGGGGCGGCGTGGTCGTCACGCCGGGCGTGGTCATCGGCGAGGAGGCGTTCGTTGCCGCCGGCTCGGTCGTCACCCGCGACGTGGGCGAGCGTGAGGTGGTCATGGGAGTACCGGCTCGGGTCGTCCGGCGCGTGAGCGACGAGGATCTGCGCGAGCGCTGGGCCTAGGTGGGGTCAGAGCCTGACTAGCTGCCGACCGCGTCTGAGCCGGCGGCGCTTCCGGCCATGCCCTGGCTGGCCTCGGTCCAGATCACCTGCTCGCGCCCCGGGCCGACGCCGACCAGTGCGATCGGCACGCCCACGAAGTCGGCCACGAAGCGCAGGTACTCCCGCGCCGCCTCGGGCAGCTCGGACTCGGTGGTGCACTCGCTGAGATCCTCCGTGAAGCCGGCCAGCTCCACGTACTCGCCCACCGCGTGGTGAAGCACGGTCTGGTGAAAGGGGAAGTGGTCGAGCTCGGCGCCTTCGTCGCTACGGTATTTGGTGCAGACGAGCAGACGGTCAAACCCGGCCAGGACATCGAGCTTGGTGATGGCCAGCGCGGTCAGCGAGTTCAGCCGGGCCGCGTATCGCAGCCCCACCAGGTCCAACCAGCCGACCCGCCGCGGCCGCCCGGTCGTGGTGCCGTACTCGCCGCCCCGCTCGCGGATCTCGTCGGCCAGCTCACCGTCGAGCTCGGTGGGAAAGGGGCCCGCCCCGACCCTGGTCACGTAGGCCTTGGCCACCCCCCAGACCTCGTCGATGTCCTTGGGCCCGACGCCGGCCCCGATGCAGGCCGCGCCCGCCACCGGGTTGGAGGAGGTCACGAACGGATAGGTTCCGTGGTCGATGTCGAGCAAGGCGCCCTGGGCCCCCTCGAAAACGACCATCTCGTCGTCGTCGAGCCGCTGCAGGACCAGCCGCGAGGTGTCGGCGATATAAGTTTCCAGCACGTGGCCGAAGGTCAGGTACTCGTCGGTCATCGACTGCAGGTCGAGCGCCGGGTCCTTGGCGAAGGGACGCAGCGAGAGACGCTTGGGCTCGAGCGCGGCGACGATCTTCTTCTTGAGGATCTTCTCGTCGAGGAGGTCCTGCATGCGAATCCCGAGCCGGGCCGCCTTGTCGGCATAGCAAGGCCCGATCCCGCGCCGGGTGGTGCCGATCTCGAGCTTGCCCAGCTTGGCCTCGCCGGCGTGGTCGAGCATCAGGTGGTAGGGCATGATCAGGTGCGCATTGGCCGAGATCCGCAGGCCCCGGGTGTCGACCCGCCGCCGCCGCAGCTCATCTATCTCGTCGGTGAGCACCTTGGGGTCGATCACGACGCCGTTGCCGATCACGCACAGCTTGCCCGGGTGCAGGATGCCCGACGGCATCAGGTGCAGCTTCCAGGTCTGCCCGTTGCGGACGATGGTGTGGCCGGCGTTGTTGCCGCCCTGGAAGCGCACGACTGCATCGGCACGCTCGGCGAGCATGTCGACAACCTTGCCTTTGCCTTCGTCGCCCCACTGGGCGCCTACGATCACGATTCCGGGCATCGGGTAGCGAGTGTACGGCGGGTTCGGGCGCCGGTCCTGCCACCCCGGGAACGTCGGTCGTGACAACCTCGGCGGCAATGGACCGCGCAGCGCCCCGTCCCCTGATCCAAGCGGTGGTCTTCGACCTCGGCGGCGTGCTGCTCGACTGGAACCCGCGGCACCTCTACCGCAAGCTGTTTGCCGACGAGGCGGAGATGGAGCGCTTCCTGGCCGAAGTCTGCACGATGGCCTGGCACGACGCGCATGACCGCGGCCTGCCCCCGCACGAGGGCTGCGCCAAGCTGAGCGATGCCCACCCTGAGTATCAGGCTGAGATCATGGCCTGGGCGCAGCGCGGCGAGGAGATGATCGCCGGCCCGATCCACGGGAGCGTCCAGCTGCTGGACGAGTTGCGGACACGTGGCGTGGGCTGCTACGCCCTGACCAACATGGAGGCAGAGACCTACCCGCTGCGTCGCGCCCGCTTCGAGTTCTTGGGCTGGTTTGACGGCACCGTGGTCTCAGGCCAGGAGCGGGTCGCCAAGCCCGACCCCGAGATCTTCACGCTCCTGCTGGAGCGCTTCGGGCTGCTTGCCGAGACGACGGTCATGATCGACGACTCGCCGCGCAATCTCGAGACGGCCCGTGCCCTCGGCCTGCAGACCGTCTGCTTTCAGTCCCCCGGCCAGCTGCGCGCCTGGCTCGCCGACGCGGGCCTGGTCGATCCCGAGCCGCCCGCGCCCACACGGCCCCGGCCGATGCCGAGCCGCCCGCGCCTCACACGCCCCCCGAGTCGATGACCAGCCGTCCGGGGCGCACGCCTTGACACCTAGCAACTCTAGGCATAGAGTTACGAGGTATGAGATCCGAATCACTGAAGGGACACCTGGATGCGCTCATTCTCGCCGTCCTGGGCGGGGGGCCTCGCCACGGCTACGCGATCATCGAGGAACTCGAGCGCCGCAGCGGAGGCGCCCTGGCGCTGCCCGAGGGTACGGTCTATCCGGCCCTGCACCGGCTCGAAGAGAGCGGCTTGCTGTCCAGCGCCTGGTCCTCTGAGAGCGGCCGTCGCCGCCGCATCTACGAGCTCACCCGCCGTGGCCAGCGCGAGCTCGGCGTGCGGCGCGGGGAGTGGCGCCAGTTCGTGACCGCCATCGAGGCAGTGATGGCATGAGTTATCGCGACGAGCTACGGCGCGAGCTGACCAAGGTCGGAATCAGCGGCGCCCGGCGCAGTCGGATCGTGGCCGAGATCGAAGATCACCTGGATTGCAGCCCATCCGCCGAGCTTGGGGCACCGTCCGCGATCGCCGCTCAGTTCGCCGATGAGCTCGGCACCAACCGGGCGCTCAGGGCCGCTCAGTGGACCTTCGCCGCGCTGGCTCTGGCCGGCCTGCTCTTCTTCGGGGCCTTCGTTAGCTCGCCGGCCGCCGCTTTCGGGGCCGCGCCCCCGGGCGCGCCCCTGCTGGGCCGCCTGGCGCGGGTGGTGGCGATCCTCGCTCCCCAGGTCGCCTTCGTGGCTGGGCTGCTGGCGGCGCTGCGGACTGTGCGCCGCCGCAGGACCACGGTCATCCCGGCCGCCGAGGCGAGCGTGATCGTGCGGCGGGCGTGGGTCGGCTTTGCGTTTGGGCTCATGACGATGGTCAGCCTGGGCGTGATCGCCCTTGAGTTCCACCGTCAGCTTCCGTCGGCCTGGTACAGGTACGCGCTGATTGCGGGCGGCGTCGGCGTCGCGGTCATGCTCGCCGTGTTGCCCTCGCTGCTGGCAGCGCGCCGGTTGCGGCCGGTGGCGGGGGGAGAACCAGGCGACATATTTGTCGATCTCGGTGGATTGGTTCCGGCGCGGTTGCGTGGCCATCCGTGGCGCCTGGCTGTCCTCGTCGCGGTTGGGGTGGCGCTCGCGATCACCGCCGCCGGCGGGGGTGCGGACGACCTCTATGACGGCGCCGCCCGCGGCCTCGCCGACGCGCTGGTCTGTCTGCTGGGCTTCGCGACCCTCGGTCGCTACCTGGGCCTGTGGCGCCCCGTGGTCGCCGGCTGACTTCAGGTCGGCCGGCCGGCAAGCGGCCCGGCCGGCCTCTGCCGCGCTGATCGCACCCACGACCGGAACCTCGCTACCGTGATCCGCGTGACCATGAGCCGCGTGACCATGATCCGGATGACCGTGCGGACCCTGTCCGCCGCGATAGTGGCCGTGTTGGCCGCCCTGGCCGTCGCTGCCTGCGGCGGTTCGAGCTCGAGCCGATCGGCCAGTTCCGCCTCGTCCAGCCCGAGCTCGACGACGACCAGCTCCGCGACCACGAGCTCGGCGACCACGAGCTCGGCGCCGGCCTCGTCAACCTCGAGCACCAGCTCTGCCGCGACGGCGACGACAAGCGGAGTTTCAACCTGCCGCTCCTCGGCGCTGAGGCTGTCCTTCGTGTCCGGCCAGGGCGCGGCCGGAACTGCCTACCTGCTCTTCCAGCTGACCAACACCGGTGCCAGGACGTGTACGTTGATCGGCTATCCCGGTTTCGCGCTCCTCGACGCCCAGGGAGCGATCGTGCAGCACCCGGCCCGGCGGGGGATACCGACGCCCGCGCCGGTGAAACTGGTGAACCTGGACCCCGGACAGGGGGCTCGATTCACGGTGACCAGCAGCGACGTGATCCCCAGTCCCGGCTGTCAGCACACCTACTCCGGAACCACCGTGCAGGTTTATCCCCCCAATCAGCTCGCCGCGCTGCGCCTCTCGCACCCGCTGCAGTTCTGCAACCTGCACGTGGGCCCGGTGCAGCCGGGCTGACCCGGTGCCGCGGTCAAGTCCGCGGTCTGACCCCGGCTGGTTCAAGCCGTGCGCAGATCCATCCGGTGGTCGTGCCCGAGCAGCGGCAGCTCGTCGCACATCTCGGTCAGCCGCGAGACGGTGCGGGCGGTGATCTGGTCACACAGTTCGTCACGGTCCAGGATGTTGGTTGTGACAACCATCGAGCGCTTGTCCTCGTAGCGGCCGTTGACGATCGAATAGAGCTCCTCGAGGACCCAGTCGGTGCTGCGCTGAGCGCCGATGTCGTCGATGTGAAGCAGATCCACGTCGGTCAGGCGGTCGAGCAGATCGACGTGCGAGCGCTCGGCCCGGTGGGTGTCGCGGATCTCGTTGAGCAGCCGCGGCAGCGAGTAGATCGCCACTGACCGCCCGGCCTTCAGCGCGGCTTGGGAGACCAGCATGGCCAGCGTCGTCTTGCCCGTCCCCGGCGGTCCCATGAACCACAAGCCCCGTCCGGCCTCGAGGTGCTCCTCAATCGAGCCGGCGAAGCGGCGGGTGGCGGCCACGATCGCGGGTTCGATTTCGGTCACCGGCGGGCGGTCGAAGGACACGTCGCGGTAGCGGCGCGGGATCACCGCTGACAGGCTGCGGGCCTTGGATCGGGCCAGGCGCTGGGGACGGCAGCGGCAGTCGTAGGCTGTGTTGGTCGCCTCGTCGTAGCGAAAGCCGGTCGCGTCGCAGAGGCCGAAGGGGCAGTCGTCGCTCATGACTCGAACCGGTCACCGGCGTAGTTCATGAACTTCGGGTACTCCTTCTGGAAGGTCAGGACAATCTCCCCGACCGGACCGTTGCGGTGCTTGGCGATGATGATGTCCGCCTCGCCCGGCCGCTCGGAGTCCTTCTCGTAGTACTCCTCGCGGTAGATGAACATGACCAGGTCGGAGTCCTGCTCGATCTGGCCCGACTCCCGCAGGTCAGAGAGGATCGGCTTCTTCTCCCCGCCTCGCTGCTCGACGGCGCGGCTGAGCTGGGAGAGCGCGATCACCGGGACGTCGAGCTCCCGAGCCAGCCCCTTGAGCCCCCGACTGATCTGGCCCACCTGCTCGACCCGGCTCTCGACCCGGCCCTCGTGGCGCATCAGCTGCAAGTAGTCGATGATGATCAGCCCCAGCCCCCCGGGGACCTTGCCGTGCAGGCGCCGCGCCTTGGCCCGGACCTCAAGCACGCCGGTGTCACTCGAGTCATCCACGTACAGCGGCGCGTCGGACAGGCGCTGACAGGCCTCGAGGATCTTGGGCCAGCGACTCTCGGCCACCTTGCCGCGGCGCAGATCCTCCCCCTTGATGCGCGCCTGAGAGGCGACGAAGCGCTGGGCCAGCTCGGACTCAGACATCTCCAGCGAGAACAGCGCCACTGCGTGGCCGGCCAGCACCGCGTTCTCGGCGATGTTGGCCACCAGCGCCGACTTGCCCATCGAGGGGCGGGCAGCCAGCACGACGAGGTTGCCAGGCTGAAAGCCGCCCGTCTTCTCGTCCAAGTCCTTGAAACCCGACGGCGTGCCGGTCAGCGCCGTCTTGGACACCGACAGGCGGTGCAGCTTCTCGGTCTCGGCGTGAAGGATGTCTCCGATCGAGCGGATCTTCTTCTGGCGGTCATCGTGGGCGACCTCCAGCACCGAGCGCTCGGCCTGCTCGACCAGCTCGCGGGCGGGCGCCTCACGAGCCAAGACGCTGGCCTGAATCTCGTACGTAGTGGTCAGCAGCGCCCGCATCTGCGCGTTGTCTCGCACGATCCGTCCGTACTCACGGGCGTGCCCGGCGGCGGGAACCCAGCCGGCGAGCTCGTCGATCGCCTCGGCGCCCCCCAACTCGTCCAGCTTGCCGTGCTGGCGCAGGGTTTCGGCCACCGTCAGATGGTCGATCTTACGATCGTTCTCGTACAGCGTGAGCATCGCCTCGAACACCGCCCCGTACTGCTCGCGGTAGAAATGCTCGGGCCGCACCTGCTCCTCGACGAGCAGCGCATGCAGGTGACGTTCGTCGAGCAGCACCGCACCCAGGACCGACTTCTCGGCCTCGAGGTTGTGGGGCGGGACGGCGATGTTCTGGACGGCGCTCATGTGGCCAAAGCGAGTCTAGGTTCGGGACAGGCGTCTGCGCATAATCCGATCCCGCTTACTGCGAGCTTTGCCTTCCGGCGCTGACGCGGGTC
>JBAVWI010000432.1:0-7230 GCA_049697735.1 Solirubrobacteraceae bacterium | reverse complement strand
GCCCACGCCCACGCCCACGCCCACGCCGCCGCCGCTGGTCGCCGGGACGCACGGACAGCCGGTCTCCCATCCCAAGCTTCCGGTCACCAGCCCGAGCAAGACCAACGGTGGCGGCTCAGTCCGTCCGCCGAGGGCAAAGCGTCTGCCCGTCAAGCCCGCCTCGGGGACTAATGGCGGCAGCGCACTGGGTGTGGTGACGTCCCCGCCCGGTTTCCTCGGTCCCAACGCCTGGACAGGCTCGGTCACCAGCGACCCGGCGCTGACCGGTGCTCTGGGTGATTTGCTCGCCAACGGCAACATGCCGCCACGCTTCTTGATTCCGATCTACATGGAAGCGGGGCGACGCTTCCATGTCCCGTGGCAGGTTCTGGCAGCCATCAACGCCGTGGAGAGCGACTTCGGTCGCAACATGAACACCTCGTCGGCGGGCGCGATCGGCTGGATGCAGTTCATGCCGAGCACCTGGAAGCAGTACGGCTTGGCCGTCGACGGCCACAGCATGCCCAACCCATACGATCCGCGGGACGCGATCTTCTCGGCCGCCCGCTACCTGGCGGCCGCCGGGGCCGCTACCGATGTCCCGCGGGCAATCTTTGCCTACAACCACGCCAATTGGTACGTGAACATGGTTCTGACCCGGGCCCGAGCGATCGCGGCCGGCGTCCGTCCTCATACCCAAACAGGCAAGCACGGCGTGGTCTCGGCCTACTTCGCGTCCTGGCACGGACAATGGCGCGCCCGGTACAAGGGCGGGCTCCTCTCGCACTATGACCGCCTGATTGCCGCCGCCAACATGGTCAGCGCCGCCAACTTCCCCTACGTCTACGCCGGCGGCCACGAGCAGCCGGCTCGGTTCGAGCCCTTTGACTGCTCGGGCTCGGTGTCCTACGTCATGCAGCAGGCCGGCTACAACGTCCCGACCACCGCCTCGGGTGGGATCCCGGCCTGGAAGTTCCCGTCCGGTCCCGGCACGGTGACGATTTTCTACAACGCCGGCCACACCTTCATGAGGATCGGTAACCGCTACTTCGGTACCAGCGGGTTCGCCCGCCCGGGTGGTGGAGCCGGGTGGTTCAGCACCAGCACAATCCCCGCCAGCTACCTGGCCACCTTCAACGAAGTCCACGTTCCCCGTCTGGGCGACAACTCATTCGCCCCCGGCAAGCACCACAAGGCTGCCAAGCATCCCAAACGCCGGTCGCACACCGGCGCAGCGAAGCATCCTTCCTATCTACACCCGTTCAGCTCGCCCTCCCGCTTGCAGGCCAGCTTCCCTTCAGTGCTGCAATTGCGCTTTCCGACTGCCTGACCCAACCCGGGCTCGGGCAGAATGGACAGGATGGCGAGGGCCCCCCAGCCACAGACGACGCTCGCCGTCGAACTCGAGCGCTCCCTGGCGCTGGTTGACGACGCCACGACGGGTGCCGACGTGCCAGGTCCGGCTCGCGCCGCGGCCCGCAGCCGGGCGATCTCCCTGTTCGGAGCCTGCGGCGCCAGCAGCGGTGCCGTCCCCCTCGTGCAGCTCGCCTACGCGGGCGAACTGATGTCACTCGTGGCGGTCGATCTGGCCGCCAATCCCGGGCACGCCCGGCGCTTGATCACCCAGCTCGACCAGCAGGCCGGCGTGCCTGCTGTCGCACTGGGCCGCGAGCTGCTCCAAACCGGACGCTGGCTGGAGTTGCCGGCCGAGATGGCGATAGGAATCAGGCTCGCGCTCCTGCTCGCCTTCACGGGAGCGCGCTCGGTTGGGTTGTGGGCGCAGCGGAGCGACGGCCAGCTCGAGCTCGTCTCTCAGGCCGGCCAACTCGACGACGAGCTCGCCGAGACCAGGGGCGCGGCCCAACGGTTTCTCGACGGCGACGAACATGACCGGTCTGCGGACGTTAGCGGCGCCCGGATCGAGCGGCTCAACCCACCGCCCGCGGTGCTTGTCGCCACCGGCGCGAGCTCCGGCGCGAGCCACGCCGCGCTGCTGATCGGCGCCGCCGTCCCGGTTCTCTGCGCCCTGCTCGATCGCGGCTCGCTCGACGCGAGCGAGGACGTTGTCCAGGAGAGCGTGCTGAGCTCGGTCGAGCGTCGTCTGGCCCGTCTGCGCTTCGATCTCCACGATGGACCGCAACAGGACATCCACCTCCTCGCCCAAGACCTGAGCCTGTTCCGCGAGCAGGTGCGACCGATGGTCGCCGGCAACCCTGACTCGCACCGGCTGCTTGGACGTCTCGACGATCTCGAGGCCCAATTGGTGGCCCTCGACGGGGATCTGCGCCGGCTCTCCAGCGCCGTCCAGTCACCGTTCCTTACCCCTGATTCGCTCTCCGATGCTCTGCAACAGTTGACCGATGCGTTTGCGACCCGGACCGGCGTGCAGCCCGACACCGAGATAACCGGACCGTTGCCCAAGCTCTCCGATTCACAGCAGATCACGCTGCTGGCGCTGATCCGCGAGGCGCTCAGCAACATCCGCAAGCACTCAAACGCGGGCCATGTCTCGATCACGATCAGCTCCGACGCGCAGGGCATCCGGACCGTTGTCACCGACGACGGCGAGGGGTTTGATCCCGAGGAGACGCTGGTGCTCGCGGCCCGCGCCGGTCGGCTGGGCCTGGTGGGAATGCACGAGCGCGTCCGGATGCTCGGCGGCCGGACTCACATCGAGAGCCGGGCAGGCGGCCCGACGGTTATCTCCGCGACGCTGCCCCCCTTCCCCCGGCCCGAATCCTGAACCCGGAACAACGTCCGGCCGGGCGAACCCAAACTGCGCTCAGGCGATCCCGTGCTCGAGCGCGTAGCGGACCGCCCCCGCGCGGTTGCCCACGCCGAGCTTGCGGTAGATGTTGGTCAGGTGAAACTTGATCGTGTGCTCGCTGATCCAGAGATCGCGACTGATGGCGGAAGTCGTCTTGCCCGAGGCGACGGCCGAGAGGATCGAGCGTTCCCGGTCGGTGAGGGCGGGCAGCGCCGGGCCGGAGGCGGGGGCGTTGGGTGCCGGCAGGTAGCTCGGCGCGTGGAAGACGGCGCCACTTGAAGCCTGGCGCAGGACGGAAGCGATATCGACCGTATGCGCGCTCTTGAGCACGTACGCGCTGGCGCCGGCGTGCAGGGCCGCGTCGATCGTGGGACGGTCGTCGCAGGCCGAGAGGACCACGACCTTGACCGACGGCTGCTCACGGCGGATGTGCTCGATCATCTCGACGCCGGTGACACCGGGCATCTTCAGGTCCATGAGGACCAGGTCCGGGTCACGTCGTTCGATCAGTTGCTCCAGCTCGGCTCCGGAGTGGGCCTCGCCCACGACTTCCATGTCCTCGAGGTGCTCGATCGTCCGGCGGATTCCGGCGATGATCAGAGGATGGTCGTCGGCCAAGAGGATCTTGACCGTGGTGCCAGCGAAATCGCGCTCGGCGATTGGCTGCTGCGCTAGAGCTTGCATCGGTGTCTCCTTCTCGCGCTTTTGGCGAGCACGAGGCCAGTTGCGGACAGGAGATGTTTCGGCGCGCGGACGCCGATGCTTGAGCCCTAGCTGCCCGTATTCGCGTGCGCGAACCGGTTTGAGCAGCATTGGGGGGGAATTACCGTGCAGACTCGCCGCTCCGTCGGCAAAATTAGTCGCCGGGCGGGTCAGGAGACATCATCGGCGATCGGGTGCGGCTTGGCTGCTCCACGTTGGTCTAGACCCACCCAGCGTTGGTCTAGACCCCACCTAGCCATTGGTAGACGATGTGTGATGAGGTTGCCCCGGTGAGGGCCCATGACTGAGCGCTCGAGTGCGGAGGTCTCCGTCGGCCGGCGGGAGATCGAAATCACCCATGCCGGCAAGGCGCTGTTCGAGGAGCCCACCGTGACCAAGCTCGACCTGGCACGGCATTACGCGAGCGTCGCCGAGGCGATGCTCCCCCATCTGCGCGACCGCCCGCTGGCCCTGGAGGCCTTCCCGCACGGCATCGGGCGCCAGGGGTTCTTCATGAAGTCAGTCCCAGGCCACTTCCCGGACTGGATCGCCACCGCCGAAATCCCCAAGCGCGGCGGCTCGTTGACCCAGGTGCTCGCCAACGACCCGGCGACGCTGGTCTATCTCGCGGGCCAGAACGTCGTCACTCCGCACGTCTGGCTGTCCCGAGTCGGCGATCTACGCCAGCCCGACCGGCTCATCATCGATCTCGACCCGGCGCCTGGGATCCGCTTCGCCGAGGTCCGAGCCGCCGCCCGCGCGACCGGCGAGCGCTTGCGCGACGCCGGCCTGGCCACCTTTGCCATGGTCACCGGCTCACGCGGCGTGCACGTCGTCGCGCCGCTGCGGCCAAGTTCCTCGTTTGGCGAGGTGCACCGCTTCGCGCGGGCGCTGGCCGAGGCGCTTGTCGCCGAGAACCCGCGCCGGCTGACGCTGGAATGGCATCGCGCCGAGCGAGGACGACGGATCTATCTCGACGTCAACCGGATCAACTACGCCCAGCACGTGGTCGCGCCGTACGGTGTCCGGGCCCGGCCGCGGGCGCCGGTGGCGATGCCGATCGAATGGGATGAGCTGTCAGACCCGAAGCTGGCGCCCGACCGCTGGACCGTCCGCACGGCCGGCAAACGTCTCGCCGGCCAGGGCGACGCGTGGGCCAAGCTCGTGCGCCACGCCCGCAAGCTTCCAGCGTGACCGGCCGCCTCCCGCCCACCCGTCGCGTCCTGCTCATCTGCGGGAGCGCGCGCGCCGGCTCGACCAACGCGGCCGTGCTCCGGACCGCGGCGGCGGTGGTGCCGACGGGCGTGGAGACGGTTTACTTCGATGGCCTGCAGCGCCTGCCCTTGTTCAACCCCGATGACGACCTCGAGGGCAACACCCCCCACCCCGAGGTGGCGGCCCTGCGAGCGGCGGTGCAGGCCAGCGACTGCGTCTTGATCTGTACGCCCGAGTACGCGGGCGCGCTGCCTGCAGCCCTGAAGAACGTCCTCGAGTGGACGATCGGAGACGCCGGCACCTATGGCAAGCCGGTGGCCTGGATCAACGCCTCGGGGCCGGCCGCTCCCACTCAGGGCGCCGACGCCCACGCCTCGCTGGCCAAGGTCCTCGCCTACGCAGGTGCCGATGTCGTCGCCGAGGCGTGCCTGCGCCTGCCCGTGAGCCGCGGCGACGTCGGCCCCGACGGCCTGCTCGGAGACGAGGCTCAGCGCCGCGAGATTGCCGGCGCGGTCTCGCGATTGGCTGACCATCGGCCACAAAGCTGAGCGTTGATGAGAATTCTCATCAGCTTCGAACACATTCTTTAGTGCCGGTTCTCACACTAGGAGCGTGGCCACAACTCGGCGACCACTTCCCGCCGGTCAGACCGCGGGCACGGACCTTCCCGCCCGCGACGCGCTGGACACCCGGGGCGGTAGTGGCGGCGGCACCGCGGGCAACGAGCAGCTGACCGCCGCCACGGGCGTAATCCTGCTCGTGCTTCTTGCCGCGCTGGGGGTGACGATCCTCCGCATCGGCCAGCTGACCTGGCTTCACTTCTTCCTCGGACTGCTCCTGATCGGCCCGGTCCTGCTCAAGCTGGCCAGCACCGGCTACCGGTTCGTGCGCTACTACACGGGCGACGCCCCATACGTCCGCAAGGGACCGCCGGAGCTGTGGTTGCGTCTGCTCGCACCCGGAGTCGTCCTGAGCACCGCCGTGGTTTTCGCCAGCGGGGTGGTGCTGCTGTTCATGGGCCCGGCCAACCGCAACTTCTGGTTCTCGATCCACAAGGTGTCGTTCTTTGCCTGGCTGGCCGTCACCGGTCTGCACGTCCTCGGCCACATACCGGGGATGCCCGCCGGGCTGCGGGCCACCAGCCTCAAGGGGACGTCTTCGCGCGGTGGACAAGCCGGCGGTGCCGGGAGAGTGATCGCCCTCGCCGGCGCGGTGGTCGCGGGCCTGGTCCTAGCCATCGTCCTGATCCCGGATTTCGCCACCTGGACCGCCCACCCGGCGCTCTGGCAGCATCACCACCGCGGCTGAGCCAAACCGCCGACCGTCAGCGCGCGACGACGCTGAAGAAGTCTCGGCTGTAGGGAGCCAGAAACTGCCCGGCGATTCCGGGCTGACCGGCGACAACCTGGACGGGGGCGAGCGGCCCACGGCCACCGCGGTGACCGTACAGGTAGCCCGCCACCCACTCGGGGTTGATGTCGAGCTCAACGGCGCGTACGACGCGGGCGGCCAACAGCGCGCCGGCCAGGCTGGTGACGGTGAGGTTCTCGCCACCGGCCCAGATCAGGTGCCCGTCGGCGGTGATGCCCAGCGCCGAGCGGGCCGGGGTCGATGTCCCCCCCAGGGTGGCGCCCCAGCAGAGCAGGCACCCGACGGTGTCGGCCGCGTGGCCGCCGGCGATCAGCAGGCGCAGGTTCTGGCGCACCGAGACGACCTGCTGGCCGGCCGTCGGCACCCCCTGGTGCCAGGCGCCGATGTCAGTCTTACCGTCGGAGTAGGTGACGATCGAGCCCAGCCCGGCGCTCAGCGGGGCCGCCGTGCGCCCGTTGGAGTAGAACCCGCCAGAGCTGGTGCTCAGCCTGAAGGCTCCATTGAAGGCTGCCACCAGGCGGCGGCGCTCGGAGCCGCCGATCTCGGGCCCGTAGCGCCAGCCTGTCGACCCCGCGTCGACGGTGCCCGAGTGCAGGTGCAAGGTGACCAGGCGCTGATCGAAGGAAAGCAGCGAGATATCAGGGCGGCGGGCTACATAGACCGCGGTCTGACTCCGCCAGCTCATCGCCGGGACAAAGTTGGTCGGCTGCAGGCTCGCCCCTGCGGGGAGCAGGCGGGGGAAGGGAGGCGGACTCGGCTTGCGCGGCGTGGTCGTCGTCGTGTGCCCAGCCGCCGCCGATGACGAGCTCGCGCGATGGCGCGCCGGACGGTGACCCGCGCCGCTGGTGGTGGCGGCGCTTGCACCGCAGCCCACGACCGCGGCGCTGATCGCGGCCGAGCCCACAAGCGCCCGGAGGACCGATCGCCATCGGCGGTGCAAACCCTCCCGCAAGGTGACCGAGGTTTTCACGATCTGCAGGTTAGGGGCGGCCGGCAAGTCAGCGACGAGACCGCTGTGGCCCGGCCCGGCGCCGGGGCGGCGCGGCGGCCCGGCGGCGGGCAATGACCCGCTCGGCGGTAACCGAGGCGATCAGCGCGCCGGCCAGGGGGACCTCGAGCAGGGCCAAAACGCCGAGGCCCGCGGTGACGCTGAGCAGGAACACGGCGATGATCAGGGCCGCCCCCGCGTCCTGGAT
>JBAVWI010000431.1:0-2317 GCA_049697735.1 Solirubrobacteraceae bacterium | reverse complement strand
GTCGACTGCGCCCCGGCCGCCCTGATGCCCCAGCGCGATCTGCTCCTGCCCTGGCTCGGCGCCCTCGACAACGCGGCGCTGGCCCTGCGCGCCCGGGGCGTCAAACGGGCGCAGGCCCGCTCGCTGGCCGCGCCGTGGCTGGAGCGCTTTGGCCTCGCCGGTTTTGAACACACGCGCCCCGCCGCGCTCTCGGGCGGGATGCGTCAGCGCGTCTCGTTCCTGCGCTCGCTGCTGGCCGGCAAGCCCGTGCTCGCGCTCGACGAGCCGTTTGCCTCCCTGGACGCGATCACGCGAGCCGAGATGCAGGCCTGGCTGGCGGCGATGCTGGCCGACGAGCCTCGCACGGTCGTGCTCGTCACACACGACGTCGAAGAGGCCGTGGTCCTGGCCGACCGAGTGGTGGTCATGTCGCCGCGCCCCGGTCGCGCCGTGGCCGAGCTGGAGGTGTCCTTGCCCCGCCCGCGCCGGCGCACCGATCCCGAGCTTGGCGCTCTGCGCGAACGCGTCTACGCCGCCCTGGGGGTTCCGCAGTGAGACGCGTGCTGAGCGGCTGGCGCGCCGCCGTACTACTGGCGGCGCTGCTCGGCATCTGGGAGGTCTACGTGGACGCCGGGGGCGCCGACCCGCTGATCCTGCCCTCGCCCCATGCCATCGCCACGTCGCTCTACGACGATCGCGGGCTGCTGTGGAGCAACTTCCTGATCACCGCCGAGGAGGTCCTGCTGGGGATCCTGGTCGCCGCCGCCGCCGCTCTGCTGCTGGCCAGCGCGATGCACTTCTTCGTCACTTTGCGCCGGGCAGCCTACCCGCTCCTGATCGCCTCCCAGACCGTGCCGATCCCGATCCTGGCCCCGGTGCTGGTGCTGTGGCTGGGCTTTGGCCTGCTGCCCAAGCTGGTCGTCGTGGCGCTGGTCTCCTTCTTCTCGATCGTCGTCACCACCCTGGCCGCGTTCGCAGCCATCGATCCCGATCTGCTCAAGTTGATGCGGACCTTCGACGCCTCGCGCTGGCGCACGTTCTCGGACGTCGAACTCCCGGCCGCGCTTCCGGGCGTATTCACGGGAACCAAGATCGCCGTGATCGTGGCGGTGATCGGGGCGGTGTTCGCCGAGCAGTCGGGGTCTAACGCCGGCCTCGGATACCTGTTCGAACAATCGATCCCCCAGCTCTTGACGGCGCGCGCCTATGCGGCGGTCGTGATTCTCTCCCTGTTCGCGATCGCCCTGTTTGCCGTGATCACCCTGGTCGAGCGGCTCACCGTGCCGTGGGCCCTGCAAGCGAACGGAGACCCAAGTAGATGAAACGACACGTCCTGCTCCTCGTGACCGCCACCGCGGCCGCGCTCGTTCTCGCCGCCTGCGGTGAGAAGAAGGAAACGACCGCCGCCGTGACGCCCTCCGCCCAGCCGGTGCGCGTGATGCTCGACTGGTTCCCCAACGCCGACCACGTGGGTCTCTACCGCGCGCTGGCCGAAGGCGACTTCAAGGCGGCGGGACTCGACGTCCACGTCCAGGTTCCGTCCGATCCGGCCACCCCGCTACAGCTGGTCGCCGCCGGCAAGGTCGATCTCGCGATCTCCTATGAGCCCGAGCTGCTCCTGGCTCGAGACAAGGGCCTCCCCCTCGTTTCCGTCGGGGCGCTCGTGCAGCGACCCCTGACCTCGATCATCTCGCTGGGCAAGAAGCACATCACCAGTCCGGCACAGCTGCGGGGCAAGACCGTCGGGGATGCCGGCATCCCCTACCAGCATGCGTACCTGGAGACCATCCTCGCGCGTGCCGGTGTGCCCGCCGGCTCGGTCAAGGAGGTCAACGTGGGCGCCAACCTGGTCGGGGCGATGCTGTCGGGACGCGTCGACGCGACCCTGGGCGCGTACTGGAACTACGAGGCCATACAGCTGCGCCAGCTGGGCCGCCGGGTCAACGTGATCCACGTCGAGAACGTCGGCGTCCCCAACTATGACGAGCTCGTGCTGGTCGCTCGCGAGAGCACGCTGGCGGCAAACACCAATCTCCTGCGACGCTTCGTCCAGGCCTTGGGGCGCGGGTATCAGTCGGTCCGCAGCAACCCCCAGGCAGGGGTCAGCGCGCTGGTCAGCGCCAACCCGTCGCTGAGCGCCAAGCTCCAGTTGGCCAGCGTGCAGGCGACCCTCCCCGCCTTCTTCCCGGCCGGCGCCGGCCTGCCCTGGGGCTGGCAGAACCAGCCTCAGTGGACGACCTACGGCCAGTGGATGCTCGCCAAGCACCTGATCACCAACCCGGCCACGGTGGCCGGCGCTTCGACCAATCAGCTGCTGGCCGGCCAGGGACCGTAGGGC
>JBAVWI010000430.1:0-24509 GCA_049697735.1 Solirubrobacteraceae bacterium | reverse complement strand
GACGTGTGTCGCGACCCGCGCCCGCACAGGTCGCGGCGCCAGCGCCTACGCCGAGGTCACGGGGCAAGCATCAGCGTTCCCTGTGCGGGCGGGGGGTCGCGGTCACGCGGGCCGCAGACCCGACCGGTTACTCCTCAGCTGGGTCTGCGGGCTCGGTCTCGTCAGCGGCGAGGTCGACAGCGTCCGCGTCGATCACCGGCGCATCGGAGTCGAGCAGATCGACGGGCTCGTCGCCGGCCACGGGGGCCGCCGTGGCCGCCTCGGATTCCACGATCAGCGCCACCGCCGACACCTGATCGTCGTCGCGGATGTTCATCACCCGCACGCCCTGAGAGGCGCGTCCGTAGAGGTTGATGCCCCGTACCGAGGTGCGCTGGACCATCCCGTTCTGGGAGATGAAGACCAGCTCCTGATGCTCGCGGACAACCAGTGCGCCGGCCAGGGCGCCCTTGTTCTCGGTCAGAGTGATCGTCTTGACCCCCATCGTCCCGCGTCCCTTGACGGGGTAGTCGGAGATCTCGCTGCGTTTGCCGTAGCCGTTCTCGGTCACCACGAGCAGCTCCTGGTCGTCGCGCGCGACGTCCATGGCCAGCACGGCGTTGTTCTTCTGGGAGACGTTCATTCCCCGCACGCCGCTCGTGTCGCGACCCATCGGCCGGGTCTGGCTTTCGCTGAACCGCGCCGCCTGGCCCGAGCGCGAAACCATGATGATGTCGTCGTGACCGCTGGTGCGGCGCACGGCGATCAGCTCGTCGTCGTCGCGGATGTTGATGGCAATGATCCCGTCGGCCTTGATCGGCGTGTTGTAGGAGAGAAACTCGGTCTTCTTGATCATCCCCTTGCGGGTCGCGAAGACGAGGTATTTCCCCTCGGTGAAGTCTCGCGTAGAAAGGACTGACTGGACCCGCTCGCCCTCTCGCAGCGGCAGCAGGTTGACCAGCGCCCGGCCCTTGGCGGTTCGCGACGCCTCGGGAAGCTCGTAGACCTTGAGGCGATAGACCTTGCCGCGATTGGTGAAGAAGAGCAGGTAGTCATGGGTCGAGCAGACGAATAGGTGCTCGATGTAGTCCTCGTCCTTCATGTCCATGCCTGTCACCCCGATACCGCCGCGACGCTGCTGACGGTAGGTGGAGAGGGGCAGTGACTTGATGTAGCCCGAGTGGGTGATCGAGATCACCATCTGCTGATCGGCGATCAGGTCCTCGATGTCGATCTCGCCCTCGGCGTGGGTGATCTCGGTCCGCCGCTCGTCGCCGTGAACCTCGGCGATCTCGGTCAGCTCTTCTTTGATCAGGGCGTTGACGCGACCCTCGTCACCGAGGATCTCGCGCAGTTCCTTGATCAGCTCGACGAGGTCGGCGTGCTCGAGCTTGATCTTGTCGGCCTCGAGCGCGGTGAGCCGGCTCAGGGTCAACTGCAGGATCGCCTGGGCTTGGATGACGGTGAGCTCGAAGCGATCGACCAGGCCCGTGCGGGCGGTGCTGGGGTCGCGAGACGCGCGGATCAAGGCGATCACCTCGTCGAGGTTGTCGAGCGCGACCAGCAGTCCCTCCAGCACATGCGCGCGCTCCTCGGCGCGGCGCAGCTCGTACTGGGTGCGGCGAATGATCACCTCGCGCTGGTGATCGACGTAGTGACCGATCACCTCGCGCAAGGAGAGCGTGCGCGGCACATTGTCGACGAGCGCGACCATGTTGACGCCGAAGGTGGTCTGCATCGGCGTGTGCTTGTAGAGCTTGTTGAGCACCACCTTGGGGATTGCGTCGCGCTTGAGCTCGATCACGATCCGCATCCCGCGGCGGTCGGACTCGTCGCGCAGGTCGCTGATCTCCGACACCTTCTTGTCGACCACGAGATCGCGGATCTTCATGATCAGCCCGCCCTCGCCGCCCTTGCGCACCTGGTAAGGCAGCTCGGTGACGATGATGGCTTCTTTGCCCTGCTGGATCGGCTCGATGTGCGCCTTGGCCTGCACGCGGACCCGCCCACGTCCGGTGGCGTACGCGTCGCGGATCCCTTCGCGGCCGAGGATCGTCCCGGAGGTGGGGAAGTCGGGGCCCTTGATGTGCTTCATCAGGCCCTCGATATCGATCTCGGGGTCTTCGAGGTAGGCGATCGTGGCGCCGACGACCTCGCGCAGGTTGTGCGGCGGGATGTTGGTCGCCATACCGACGGCGATGCCGGTAGCGCCGTTGACGAGCAGGTTCGGGAACCGCGAGGGCAGCACCAACGGCTCGTGGCGCGTGCCGTCGTAGGTCGGTGTGAAGTCGACTGTCTCCTTGTCGAGATCGCGCAGCATCTCGGTCGCCAGGCGGTCGAGTCGCGCTTCGGTGTAGCGCATGGCGGCCGCGCCATAGCCGTCGATGTTGCCGAAGTTCCCGTGGCCGTCGACGAGCGGGTAGCGCATCGAGAAGTCCTGCGCCAGCCGCACCAGGGTGTCGTAGATCGAGGCATCCCCGTGGGGGTGGTACTTGCCCATCACCTCGCCGACGATCTGGGCACACTTGACGTGCTTGCGGCCGGGCTGTAGCCCCAGTTCGTTCATAACGTAGAGGACGCGACGATGCACGGGCTTGAGGCCGTCGCGGACGTCGGGCAGGGCACGGCCCACAATCACCGACATCGCGTAGTCGAGATACGCCGAGCGCATCTCCTCCTCGAGCCCGCGGGGCTCGATGTTGCCGCCGTCTAGGGTGTCGATCGCTGACATGGCTTACACGTCCAGATTGGTGACAAGGCGGGCGTTCTCTTCGATGAAGGCCCGACGAGGCTCGACCTGGTCGCCCATCAGCATCGCGAACACCAGGTCGGCGGACGCTGCGTCCTCCATCGTCACCTGCACAAGCGTGCGGGAGGCAGGATCCATCGTGGTGTCGCGCAGCTCGTTGGCATCCATCTCTCCGAGTCCCTTGAAGCGAACGTAGTCGACGCCCTTCTGGGCGACCGCCAGGATCGTCGCGCGCAGCTCCTCAAAGCTCGGCGCCTCGCTGGACTGATCGCCCAGCTTGACCTGAAACGGTGGCGAGCCGGCCAGCGCCGCCAGGTCTCGATGGACATCGGCCAGGTGCTGGTACTCGTTGGCCTCGAGTGCCGAGCGGCGGACCCGATGGGTGCTCGCCAGGCCGCTCTTGCGCTCGATCGTCCTGACCACGATCTCGAGCTCGTCCTCGGACATCAGCTCGGTGCGGTGGGCGTCGCCGTTCTGCGACTCCTTGCGGATGTGGCGCAGCAGGCCGTCGACATCGGTGATCTGCTCCTCGAGCAGGCGGCCCTCCTGCACGAAGGCGACGATCCCCTGGCCGTGCGCCGAGCGAAGCGCAGCGGCCCACCCCTCGTACTGCTTGAGCAGCCGGGAGAAGCGCTTCCAGCGTGTGTCGGTGAGCTTGAACTGCTTGTTGTAGCGATCGAAGACTTCGATCTTCTCGAACTTGTCGCCGAGAAGGATGTCCTCGAGCTCTGACTCGCGCTCGATGTAACGGTGGTGGCGCCCCTGGCGCAGCGCGTACAGCGGCGGTTTGGCGATGTACACGTAACCGGCCTCGATCAGCGGCTGCATCTCACGGAAGAGCAGGGTCAGGGCCAAGGTGCGGATGTGGGCGCCGTCAACGTCGGCGTCGGTGAGCAGCACGACCTTGTGGTAGCGCGCCTTGGTGATGTCGAACTCGTCGCGCACACCGGTGCCGATGGCGGTGATCAGGGCCTGGATCTCCGTGTTCGAGAGCACCTTGTCGATCCGGCTCTTCTCGACGTTGAGGATCTTTCCGCGCAGCGGGAGGATCGCCTGCGTGTTGCGATCCCGGGCACTGACGGCGGAGCCGCCGGCCGAGTCGCCCTCGACCACGAACAGCTCGGCGAGGGCCGGATCCTTGACCGAGCAATCGGCGAGCTTGCCGGGGAGGGTCGAGTTCTCGAGCGCAGACTTGCGGCGCGTGAGATCGCGGGCCTTGCGCGCCGCCGCCCGCGCCTGGGCGGCCTGAACCGCTTTGGTGAGGACATCCTTGGCGTCGCGGGGGTTCTCCTCCAGGAACTCGGCCAGGCGCGCGTTGACGATTGACTGCACGAACCCCGCCATGCCGGGATTGCCGAGCTTAGTCTTCGTCTGGCCTTCGAACTGGGGGTCGGTCAGCTTGGCCGAGATCACTGCCGTCAGACCCTCGCGGACGTCCTCGCCGGCCAGGCTGGCGTCCTTTTCCTTGAGGAAGCCCTTGTCGCGCGCGTACTTGTTGAGCACGCCGGTGAGCGCGGAGCGAAAGCCCGACAGGTGGGATCCGCCTTCGATCGTGTTGATGTTGTTGGCGAACGAGAACACCGACTCCTGGTAGGACGCGTTCCACTGCATCGCGACCTCGACCGCGCCCTCCTCGCCTTCGCCCGACAGCGAGATCACCTTCCTGTGGATCGGCTCCTTGTTCTCGTTGAGGTAGGAGACGAAGTCGACGATCCCGCCTTCGTAGCGAAACTCGGCGCGGTGACCGTCACCACGCTCGTCGACCAGGGTGATTTTGAATCCAGCCGTGAGGAAGGCTGTCTCGCGCAGGCGCTGCTCGATCGTGGTGAAGTTGAAGTCGAGGTTCTCGAAGATGTCAGCGTCAGGCAGGAAGCTGATCGTCGTGCCCGTCTCCTTGGTCGGCTCACCCTTGATCACGTCGGTGACGGGCTTGCCGCGCTCGTACTTCTGAGTCCAAACGAATCCGTCGCGGCGAACCTCGGCGGTGAGCCGCTCCGAGAGTGCATTGACAACGGAAACGCCGACGCCATGCAAGCCGCCCGAAACCTTGTAGCCGCCGTCACCGAACTTGCCGCCGGCGTGCAGGACGGTGAGGACGACCTCGAGCGCGGGGCGCTTCTCCTTGGCCATGAACGCGACCGGGATCCCGGCGCCGTTGTCTACAACCGTGACCGAACTATCGGGGTGAACTGTCACCGACACCTGGTCACAACGGCCGGCCAGTGCCTCATCCACGGAGTTGTCAACAACCTCGTAGACGAGATGGTGCAGGCCTCGCTCGCCGGTCGAGCCGATGTACATGCCCGGACGCTTGCGCACCGCCTCGAGACCCTCGAGAACGGTGATGTTCTCGGCGTCATAACTAGATGTGTTGCGCGCGCTCGCTGAGCCGCCGTCGTCGTTCGTCAACGATCCTCCGATTGACGTTGAGACGCCCCGGTTCCGCGCCATGCGGGGCGCGCCGGGACGTCAAAGAAATGGTGTACAGAACAATAGCACAGCAAGCGGTCGAATCGCCGTCCTGGGCCTGGGTGTTTTACCTGCAAAACGCGGGAAACACGGGGCCTGCCGAGCTATCCCATATGGCCCACGGCCACGCAGCGAAGCCGCTGGAGCTGACCACCCTCGAGGGCCGCGTTGAGACGGGGAATGATCTGGGGCGCCATCAGGTCGAGCTCCTGGGCCCAGACCGATGCCGAACACGAGATCGTGACCACGCCGGCCCGCTCTGAGGTCGGCTCCGCCTCGGCCGCGATCGCCGCACCGACGGTCGCCGGCCACACCCGCTGGACTTCGGCCAGCAGGGTCTGCGGGGCGATGTCTTCGGCGAGTCGTTCGAAGGCCCCTTCCAACCTTCGCGGCGCGCGGCGGTAGCTGCGCGCCATCAGCTCGCCGCCGCCGGCGCTTCGCTGTGGACCTCACCGGCCACGACCGCGAGCCGGGTGACGTCGGCGTCCGTCCCGCCGGGGATCTGCTCGAGGTCGGTGGCCGTGATCACCGATTGGCCTCCGGTGGCCCGGAGCAGCTCGACCAGCGCACGCCGGCGGGTGAGGTCAAGCTCGCTCATCACGTCGTCCAGGAGCATGACGGGCGGTGTCCGGCGGCGCCCTCCGATCGCATCGCGCTCGGCTACCAGGAGGGCGAGCAGGGCGAGCCGCTGCTGACCCTGTGAGCCGTAGGACCGAAGCTCACGGCCTTCGCGGATGGTGACGAGGTCGTCGCGGTGGGGCCCATGACCCGAGAAGCCGCGCTCGAGGTCCGAAGCGGCTCGCTCCCGCAGTTCGGCCAGGAGCCCTTCGGGGGTAGTGGCCCGCGAGCGTGGGCGGTAGGCCAGAGCGGGCTCGCCATCGAGGCCGAGCTGCCCACAACAGCGAGCGAAACCGTCGGCAATCGCGTCGACCGCCCGGCGGCGATCCTCCATCAACCCGATCCCGTGCTGGGCCAGTTGCACGTTCCAGGTGTCCAGCGCCTCGCGCGAGCCCGCCCCTGCGCGGATCCGGGCGATCAGAGCGTTGCGCTGCGCCAGCGTCTGGGCGTAGGCGCGGCGGGTCAGGACGCGGGCCGGCCACATGGCGCCGACGAACTGATCCAGGTGAGCGCGGCGCAGCGAGGGCGTGCCCTTGATGAGCTCGAGCCGGTCGGGTAGAAAGACGCTGACCAGGGGGCGGTCCTCCACGTCCTGGAGTCGCTCGACGGCCGCACCGTCGACCCGCATGCGCTTGGGCTCACCGGGAGTGAAGCCGACCGTCAGCTCGTGTTCACCGTCCTCTCCCTCGGCGTCGACCACGACCCGCGCGGTCGGCTGCCCGAAGCGAACTACCTCCCGCTCGTTGTTGGTGCGGCACGAGCGGCCGGTACAGCCGAAGTACAGCGCCTCGATGAGATTCGTCTTGCCGGCCCCGTTGGGACCCGTGATCACCGTCAGGGCCGCCCCGAACTCCACCTGGGCGGTTGCGTAGCCGCGAAAGTCACGCAGGTTGACGCGCAGGACGCGCACGTCAAGAGTCGCTAGACGTTCAGCCTGATCGGCATGATCAGGTAGCGGAAGCGACTCTCATCGCCCGCCTCGATGAGACCCGGTCGCAGCGGGCTGATCAGCTTCAGCAGGACGTCACCATCTTCGATGGCCTCCAAGCCGGCCCGCAGAAACTCGGGGTTGAAGCCGATTTCAAACGGCTCACCCTGAAACGCGGTCGGCATCGACTCGCGCGCCTCACCGACGTCGGGGGTCTGCGCTGACACGGTCAACTCACCAGGGGCAAAGGCGAGTCTCAGGGGGGCGTTCTTCTGGGCCAGGAGGCTGATTCGCCGCACCACGTCGGTGAACTCGACGCCCGCGAGCCGGAGCTCGTGCTCGAAGCTCTCGGGCAGGAGTTGGCGATAGTTGGGGAACTGACCGTCGATCAGTCGCGAGGAGAGGACAACCCGTCCCAAGGTGAAGAGAACCTGGTTCTGACCCACGCTGACCCGCAGCTGCTCGTCCTCGGCGTGAGTCACCAGGCGGGCCAGCTCCTGAAGCGCCCGGGCGGGCACGTTGACCTCGAAGCCAGAGGAAAGCGGAGCTTCGAGCACCGTCTCCTTGACACTTAGGCGATAGGAGTCGGTGGCCACCATGCGCAGCTCGCGCTCGGAAGCGGAGACGAGGATTCCGGTCAGTACTGGCCTGGTCTCATCTCGCGATGCCGAGCCCGCCACCTTCAGGGCGGTGGCCACGAAGGCCTGCGCCGGGAGCTCGACGGCAGATTCCTGGTCGGGCTGTGGGAAGGGCGGGAAGTCATCGCCGCGCAGCGTGCGGATGTGAAAGGTGGCGTTGCCGGACACGAGCTCCACATCCTGCTCGGCGGCCCGCAGCTCCAGGCTGATGCCGGCGGCCGGCAAGGACCGGACGACGTCGAGCAGGAGACGGGCGGGGAGCACGACCGTCCCCTCGCGCTCGACCTCGAGCTCGAGCGGGACGCGAAGGCCGACATCCATGTCGGTGGCGCGCAGCTCGCCGCCACCGCCAGAAACCGAGACCTGGACGCCCGAGAGAGCCTGGATAGCGCTACGTGTGGAAGCCACGCGGCTGACAGTTTGGAGCTGGGCGAAGAGGTGGTCTCTTTGCAAAGAGATCTTCACGATGAATACCTAAAGAAGGATGTAGAAGTCATAGGGAGAATGGATCCTGTGAAGAAGTATGCGTTCGCCCGCATCTAGCGGGCAGGTTGTTGTCTTTGGGGGACGGGCAAGTCTGTCAATAGTCGCGGTCGTCGTGTCGGCTCCGGAGCCTGGCGGTGAGGACGCGGAGTTCTTGGGCGACGTTGTTGTCAGCCCCCACCCGCTCGGCGACACGTTTACACGCGTGCAGGACGGTGCCGTGGTTGCGACCTCCAAAGGCATCTCCGATGGCTTGGAGGGGAGCCCCGGTGATCTCGCGGGCGAGGTGGATTGCGACTTGACGGGGCCAGTTGACCCGGGCTGTGCGAGCCGGCGACAGGAGCTCGGCGGGGGTGACCGAATAGTGGGCGGCAACCAGGGCTTGGATGCGGCCGATGGTGGGAATGTCGCCGGCCGCCACCGGGTACAGGGTGTCGAGCACGCGGGTGGCCAGCTCGAGGCTGATCGGTCGCTGGGTGAGCGAGTGGTGGGCGACGATCCGGATCAGGGCCCCCTCGAGCGAGCGGATATTTGTCGCCACCCGATCTGCGATCAGCTCCAGGACCTGGGGATCGGTGACCACGATCCCGTCCAGCGCCGCGCGTTTGCGCAGGATCGCGATCCGGGTCGGCAGGTCCGGCGGGGCCATCTCGGCCACCAAACCGGCCGCGAAGCGTTCGCGCAGACGGGCTTCGATGCCCACCAGGGAGCGCGGCAGGCGATCGCAGGTGAGCACGAGCTGGCGCCCGCTCTCATACAGCGCGTTGAAGGTGTGGAAGAACTCCTCCTCGGTGCGTGCCTTGCTGGCCAGGAACTGCACGTCGTCAATGAGGAGTACGTCGGCGTCGCGATAGGCCCGTTTGAAGGGTTCGATGGCCTTCGTGCTCAGCGCCCCGAGAAAGTGATTGGTGAAGTCCTCGGCGGTCGTGTAGCGGACCGTGGTCCCACCCCCGAAGGCGACCACGTAGTTTCCGATCGCATGCAGGAGGTGGGTCTTGCCCAAGCCCGGCGGGGCGTGCAGGAAGAGTGGGTTGTAGGCCTGCCCCGGGAGCTCGGCCACGGCCAGCGCCGCGGCGTGAGCGAGACGGTTGCCCTCGCCGATGATGAACTGCTCGAAGCTGTAGCGAGGATTGAAACTGGACTGCGGACCGGGGGGCCGGACCGGAGGGCGTGGCGGCGCGGCGGGCCGCCCGGCGCTTTTGCCGTCGACGAAGGTGACGCGGGCGCTCTCGCCGAGGGTCTCGCGGGCGCAGCGCTCAAGCGCCCGGCCGTAGCGGGCTGAGATCCACTGCCGGGTCCCGGAAGGTGCCTGGAGCAGCAGCGTCTCCCCATCCCATCCACGGACCTCGATCGGCGCGATCCAGATGTCGAACGTGGAGTCCCCGAGTCGGCGACGAAGTTGTGCCCGGATGCTTTGCCACGCAGGCGCAGCGTCGTGATGCGTGGGCAGCGGCAAGCGACTCCTCCCGGGAGGCTTCGGACTAACTCGTACTGAGGGCCGGGCAAAAACCACCACCCGGGGGCGGCGAATATAGCAACGGCGGTCAGCGCCCGAGCGGCCTTGGGGGTGCCTTGGCGCAATGCGCGAGAAAAAGCTCCGGCGCCGCGTCCAGGAGGGTTTTCGTGTTCGCGGCCGAAGGGGTACGGACCGCGCGCGGAGCGTCTCAGCGCCGTGCGTATACTCCGACTCTGCCTGTACAGGCGGCGAACTATGAAACGCACTTATCAGCCAAAGAAGCGCAAGCGCGCACGCGCCCATGGATTTCGTACCCGCATGCGCACCCGCGCGGGCCGCTTGACGCTCAAGCGCCGGCGCACAAAGGGACGCAAGCGCCTGACGGTGTGATGTTGGTCGGGCGGGCCGGAGCCGTGTCCGGGCAGCGGCCAGGACGGGGCCGCCTTTCGCGCAGCGCGGAGTTCGACCGCGTCTTTCGTCAGGGCCGATCGCACGCCGGTCGCGATCTCGTGCTCTATGTGTTTCCGCGCGGTGGCGAGGACGGCCCCGCGCGCCTGGGGCTCTCGGTGTCGCGCAAGGTTGGTGGTGCCGTGGAGAGAAATCGCGTCAAGCGTCTGCTCCGCGAGGCCTTCGCTGAGGAAAGCGGACGACTGCCCGCGGGCACGGACGCAGTCGTGGTCGCACGCCGCGGAGCCCACGAGCTGGCTGCACGAGATGGTTTGGCCGGGATCCTCAGTGCGTTGAGCGAGTTGGTCGACAAGGTTCCCGGTGCCCGGCCGGGTGAGGCGCGCCCGGCTGAAAATGCGTCCGCCACGCCGGAGGGCTGATGCGTCTTTCCTCGCTTCTGGTGGCCCCGATTCGTGCCTACCAGCGCCTCTTCTCCCCCGCCCTGGGCGAGCGCTGTAAGTACTACCCATCGTGCTCGCGGTATGCCGTGCAGGCGATAGAGGACTACGGCATACTCCGCGGCCTCGTCCTGGCCGGCTGGCGCCTGTTGCGCTGCAACCCGTGGAGTCATGGAGGCGTTGATCCGGTCGAGGAGCAGCGGCTCTTCAAATCACGAGCCCCGGCCACGAGCGTCTGATCATGCTTCTCAGCGCCAACATCTTCCAGCCGCTGATGGACGTCTTCGAGTCGGTGCTGAAGTTCTTCCACGACAGCGTCGGCGTGCCCTGGGGTTGGTCGATCGTGCTGCTCACGGTCGTCGTCCGCGCCGTGCTGATCCCGCTGACGGTCAAGCAGTTCGGCTCCATGCAGCGTATGCAGCAGCTGCAGCCCGAGATGAAGGCGATCCAGGCCAAGTACAAGGAGGACAAGGAGCGCCAGCAGCAGGAGATGATGCGCTTCTACAAGGAGAACAAGGTCAACCCCTTGGGGTCGTGCCTGCCGCTGGTGGCACAGCTCCCGGTGTTCATCTCTCTCTTCTACATGCTCCGCACCACCCTGCGCCTGGACATCTGCCCCGCCCACCAGCCGCGGTTGGCCAACGGATTGATCGACGCCGCGCACCTGCGGCCCTGCGGCGCCGGCCATGGCGCAGGCTTCCTGTTCATCGGTGACCTGACCAACAAGGCCACCGGGGTGACTCTGATCGTCCTGCTCGCCCTCTACGTCGGCAGCCAGCTCGCCTCGAGCCTGATGATGTCGAGCGCGACGATGGACCGGAACCAGCGCATGATCATGCTGGTGATGCCGCTGTTCTTCGTCTTCATCTTCCTCCAGTATCCGGCCGGCCTGCTCGTCTACTGGATCACCACCAACCTGTGGACGATCGCCCAGCAGTTCGTCGTCAAGCGGCGAATCGGACCGGCACGAGCGCCCGTGGTGGTGGCGGCCGGCGGGGCGACAAGTGTGGTCGCCACGGGTCGATCGTCGCCCAAAGCGCCACCGAAATCTGGCCCCGAGCCGGCTTCGGAGGCCCCCGGCAACGGCGCGGGCGGTGCTTCCGGCGGTTTTGGGTCGCTCCTCCGGGGCCTGGGCAAGTCCGAGCCAGAGAAGTCCGTGGTCGCGGCAAAACCGGCGGGTCCGCCGCCCCGGCCTCCGCGCAAGAAGAAGAAGCGCTCCGGCCGGCGGAGGTGATGATGACCAGCGGAGGCGAGGATCCGGCCGCCCGGGTCCAAGAGCTCTTGGAGCGCGTCGCAGACGCGGCGGGGGTAGAGGTGTCCGTGGAAATCGACGAGGGCCCAGACGGAATGGTCGCCCAGTATGTGGGCGACGATGTCGCGCTCCTGATCGGCCGTCACGGTCAGACGATCGACGCCATCCAGCACATCGCCTATCGCTTCGCCACACACGGCGCGACCGAGCGCATGCCGGTCGTCGTCGATGCCGCCGGATATCGCGAACGCCGCGCCACCGCACTGCGGGCTGCAGCCGACCAGGCCGCCGAGACGGCCGTCAGTCATCGCCGGGCAGTGCCATTGGAGGCGATGAGCGCGCTGGAGCGCAAGGTCATCCACGAGCACCTGAAGGGTCGCCACGATGTGGAGACGTACAGCGAAGGCCAGGAGCCCTCGCGCCGGCTGGTCGTGGCCCCGCTGGTTGACTGAGTACGTTTCCGGCGGAGCCGGGCATGTATCTCGCATCACTGCGCCCCGGACCGGTCGGCGATCCGCGTGATGTTTCACGTTTTTCTTGACGGTGAAACACCCGACCGGTAGAAACGGCCGTAGATGACGCTTCAGCTTTCCGAGTTCGACCGTGGCCTGCTCGTCGGCCTGCTCATCGGCGAGGGTCACTTCGGCGGAGACGGCCGTCAGCCCCAGGTGACCTTGCGCATGCACGTCCGTCACGAACGGCTGTTTCACTGGCTCGAGGAACGAATTCCCCGGGCTCGTCTCTATGGGCCCTACAACCACTCCGGTCGCCACTACTACCAGTGGATGGCCCGGGGCAAGGCCCTGGTGGTGGATCTACTCCCGATACTGCAGTCGGTCGATATCGCGGCTGTCGACGACCATGTCGCCGGCCGGATCGCCGAAATGTGCCAGCGCTACGCCGCCGTGATCGAGCGCGAGCGGCGGCTGCTGCCCGAGTGACCCATCGCCACCGCCGACTTCAACCGGTCCGATGATGCGTATCGAGGATCTCGCTAGCCGCTACAGCATGAACGCCGGCATGGTTGCGCAACTGGACGCGCTGGCCGAACTGCTCCACAGCGACCGGTTGGCTCCTACCTCGATCACCGACCCGCGCCGGGTCCTGGAAGACCATCTCGCCGATTCGCTGGTTGCCCTCGAGGTCGACGGGGTTCGCAGCGCCCGGACGATCGCCGATCTCGGCTCCGGGGCCGGGCTACCTGCGCTTCCGCTGGCGATCGCTCTGCCCGTCGCCCGGGTGACCGCGGTCGAGAGTAACGGGCGCAAGGCCGAGTTCATCACGCGTGCGGCAGCGGCGTGCGGTGTCGAGAACGTCACCGTGGCCCCGGTCCGGGCCGAGGAGCTCCGCGAGGGTCGGGACTCGTTTGACCTCGTCACAGCGCGCGCTGTTGCCGCCCTGCCCGTGGTGGCCGAATACGCCGCCCCGTTGTTGCGACTGGGTGGCATGGCGCTGGCTTGGCGCGGCCGCCGCGACTCAGGGGACGAGGCGGCTGCAGCCCGCGCGGCGCCGGCACTGGGCCTCGCGCTCCTCGATCCGATCCACGTCGAGCCCTACCCCGGCGCAGCGCACCGTCATCTCCAGCACCTGGTCAAGGTCGCCGAGACCCCGCCGCGCTTTCCCCGCCGTCCCGGAATGGCCCGTAAGCGCCCGCTCGGAGCTGATTCCCGCCCCGCATCTGACCGCCAACGGCGCTAGTTTGGGTGACTGATGGGGACGATCTACGCAATCGCCAATCAGAAGGGCGGCGTCGGCAAGACGACAACCGCGGTCAACCTGGCGGCCTGCGTAGCCGAGGCCGGATACGAGACTCTGCTCATCGACATCGACCCCCAATCCAACGCCACGCTGGGGCTCGGACTCGACAAACACACCAAGCCGACCGTGTACGACGCGCTCGTGGGTGATCTGGATCTCGCTGATGCCGTGGTGGACAGTGGGATCGAGCACTTGGGGGTGATCCCCGCGGGTCCCGACCTAGCCGGCGCCGCGATTGAACTCCCGCGACTGGCCGGGTCCGAGAACCGCCTTCGGGACGCCTTGGCCTCGCTCCGCGATCGCTACGCCTTCGTGTTTCTGGATTGCCCCCCGTCGCTAGGGCCCCTGACCGTGAACGCGCTGGTCGCCGCCGACCGGGTGATCGTGCCCGTGCAAGCCGAGTACTTCGCTCTCGAGGGTCTTGCCGGTCTTCTTGACACGCTGTCCCTGGTGCAGCGCGAGCTCAATCCGCGTCTGGTTGTGGCCGGAATGCTGCTGACCATGCACGACGGACGAACCCGCCTGGCCCAGGAGGTCGAGCGCGAGGTGCGTACCCACTTCCCGGCCCTCGTCTTTGAAACCGTCATCCCCCGCAACGTCCGCATCGGGGAGTCACCGAGCTTCGGCAAACCGGTCATCCATTACGACCCGCATTGCGCAGGGGCCGACGCCTACTTCGAGCTGGCCAAGGAGGTGGCCGCCCGTGGCTGAGCGCCAGCCGGCGATGGGCCGCGGCCTGGAGGCGATCCTGTCCGTGGCTCCGCGCGACGAACCCGAGGAGCTGCGCCAGGTGGCCACCGAGTTGATCGTTCCCAACCCCAGTCAGCCTCGCCGGCACTTCGATGAGACCGCCTTGGCCGGGCTCGCCGAGTCGATTCGCCTGCGCGGGGTGCTGCAGCCGGTCCTGGTCCGTCCCGTGGCCGGCGGGACCTACGAGCTGATCGCCGGCGAGCGCCGGTGGCGGGCGGCTCGTCTCGCTGGGCTTCCTAGGGTTCCAGCGATCGTCCGCCACCACGAGGATGCGGCGTCGCTCGAGGTCGCCCTGGTCGAAAACATGGCCCGCGAGGACCTCAACCCGGTCGAGGAGGCCCGGGCCTGTGCGGCCCTGACCGAGGAGCTCGGCCTGACCCGGGAGGAGGTGGGTGCCCGCGTAGGCCGCAGCCGGGTGGCGGTGTCCAACCTGATCAGGCTGCTCGACCTTCCAGACATCGCCTTGACCGCCCTCGAGCACGGGGCCCTGAGCGAGGGGCACGGACGAGCGCTGCTGCTGACCGGCGATCACGATGATCGCCGTCGTCTGGCGCGCTCCGCGGTCGAGCATGGCTGGTCGGTCCGCGAACTCGAGTCTCGCGCGCGACAGGCCAACAGCGGCGCGTCTACGCCGCGACCGTCGCGGCGGCGCCCGGCGCTGCATCCCGACCAGGAGGCGGCGATGGCGGAGATCCAGGATCGCCTCGCTTCCGCCCTCGGGCAGGAGGTCGAGGTCACCCCCACCGTCGGTGGCGGGTACCGTGTGCACTTGAGCTTTGCGTCGGCCGATGACGCTCTCCGGCTGGCAGTTAGAATCGTCCCATCGGGCGATTAGCTCAGTCGGTTAGAGCGCTTCTCTGATAAGGAAGAGGTCCCAGGTTCGAGTCCTGGATCGCCCACTCATCTCAACGTCCGCAGCCGCGGGCGATGCCATCTCCGGTCGGCAAGCGGCGAACCCGCACCGGGCGGCATCCTCCTGGTCGGCCTGGCACGCAACGGCGCCGGCTTCGGCATCGCCTTGGGCGTCGACTGAACTCCCGGTGACCAACGTCGCCAGGGTCTGGTAGCAGGGCCGCACCATATGCTCCGCGACCGTGCCCTCGCAGCGCATGCGGCGCTGGTCCTCGCATCAGCCCAACGTCCCCGGTCGCGGCATCGTGGCCGGTTACAGCCTGCGCTTCTGGACCCTGGTGGTGCTGGTGGGCGTCGCCACCGGCGTCGGGGCCTCGGCCTTGATGGCCCTCCTGGGTCTGGCCGAGCATCTCAGCTTCGGATATGACCGAGGCCCGTTCCTGGCCGGGGTGCGAGCGGCCTCGGATGTGCGCCGCGTTGTGGCGCTGCTGGTCGCCGCGGGGTTGGTCGGCGTCGGTGCCGCGGTCCTGCGTCGGCTGCCGACTGCCGGTGGCACCGAGGTGGCCGACGCGCTGTGGCTGCACGCCGGGCGTCTGCCCCTGGTCCCGAGCTTTGCCCGCGGTGTGCTCTCGATCGTCACCGTGGGTATGGGGGTTTCGCTCGGGCGTGAGGCCGCCCCCCAGCTCGCCGGCGCCGCGCTGGCCGGCCGACTGGCGGAATGGGCGCAGCTTCCTGTGTGGCAGCGGCGCCTGCTGGTCGCCTCCGGCGCGGGCGCAGGGTTCGCGGCCGTCTACAACGTCCCCCTCGGGGGTGCCCTGTTCGCGCTCGAGGTGCTCTTGGGGACCCTCGCCCTTCCCCTCGTGCTTCCGGCTCTCGGCGTCTCGGTGATCGCCACCGTCGTCGCCTGGATCACTCTGGGGACCGCGCACACCTACACGATGCCCGCCTATGCCCTGCATCCCGCGCAGCTGGTGTGGGCGGCACTGTTCGGCCCGGTTATCGGGGTCCTGGCCGTTGGCTGGGTGCGGCTCGTGGGCCGAGTGGTGGCGCTTCCACGGCGGGGCTGGATCCGCTTCGCGGCGCCGCTGGCCGTCTTCGGCGCCCTCGGGGTCTTGGCGATCCCCTACCCCCAGCTGCTCGGCAATGGCTTGGGGATCGTCCAGCTCTCGTTGATCGGAGGTCTCTCGCTCGGCCTCTCGGCCGTGCTCCTGGTCCTCAAGCCGCTGGTCACCGCGGCTTGCCTGGGGGCCGGGGCCCCTGGGGGCCTGTTCACGCCCACCCTGACCATCGGGGTCCTGCTGGCCGGCGTCCTGGCCGGGCTGTGGTCGCACGTCTGGCCGCACGTCGTCCCGGCCAGCTATGCGCTGATCGGAGGCGGCGCCTTCCTCGCCGCCGCGATGCAGGGACCGCTCTCGGGCGTGGTCATCGTCCTCGAGCTCACCGGTCACCTCGATGCCCTGATGGCGCCAACATTGCTGGCCGTGACCGAGGCCACGATCATCGCCCGACGGCTGGGGGCACCATCGATCTATTCGGCCCGCCTGCCCGGCACGGCCGCGGACAGCGGCGGCGCGGCGGCGGTCAAGCTCCTCGATCACGTGGACACGGCGTTACCACGCGAGCCGCCCGCTTAGGGCCCGGATCGCAATGAGCCCTCGCGTACGAGTTCGCACCAATTAAACGAACCGGGCCGGGCCTCTTGCGAAGACCCGGCCCGGGACCGAATACTGCTTAGCGATGGGATCGCGCTAGGCGGCGCGCCGGAGCTCCTCGAGCCCCGAGCTCTGCGCCAGCCGGCTCAGACCCTGTTGCTCCAGCTCACGCGCCTTACCGAGCGTGATGCCGAGCTCGAGGCCCGTCTGCCGAAGGTTCAGCGGCTCGGCGCCGGCCAGGCCGAAGCGAAGCCGGATCACGTTGCGCTCGGGCTCGGGCAGCTGGTCGACGGCGCCGCTGATCAGCTCTTGGCGCTCGGCCGACTCAACCTCCTCGGCGGGCTGTGGACGCTCGCTGGCCAGCAGGTCTCCGAAGGCGGTCTCGCCGTCCTCGCCGACCGGCTGGTCAAGGCTCGTCAAGCCCCGAGTCAGCTCGCGTAGTTCCGCTACCTCTTCGGCGGGAATCTTCGCCTCAGCGGCGATCTCCGCGTCAGTCGGCTCGCGGCCGAGCTTGGTGCTGAGCTCACTCTCCACCTTGCGCACCTTGGTCTGACGCTGCGCGACATGAACCGGCAGCCGGATTGTCCGACCGTGGTTCTGAAGGCCGCGCTGAAGTGCCTGCCGGATCCACAGGGTTCCGTAGGTGGAGAACTTGAAGCCACGCCGCCAGTCGAACTTCTCGACCGCGCGGATCAGGCCCAGCATCCCTTCCTGGACGAGGTCCTCCATCGGCAGGCCGTGCCCCTGATAGCGGCGGGCCTGCGATACGACGAGCCTCAGGTTGGCGTTGATCATCCGCTCCTTGGCGGCCAGGTCGCCTCGCTCGATCGCCTGGGCCAACTCGATCTCCTCCTCGGCGGTGAGCAGCGAGTGGGCACGAGCGGCACGCAGGAACAAGTCAAGCGAGTTCTCGGTCAGAGCGCCGGTGTCCGTTGTTGCCCGCCGCTTTGGTGCGGCGGGACGGCGCTCGTCGGCGCGCGGGCTTCGGCGCCGGACCTGCCGGCGGGGGGCTGCGGTACTGGTATCACCGTGCTCGCCACGCTTGCGCGAACGCGGGTTGGTTTCGCTGTGCTCGCGCCCCGGCGTGGGGGCTTCGCGAGCCTGGGTTTCAAAGCTGTTCAGTTCTGTCTCCGTGTTTCTGGTTCTCATGGCTTTGCTCCACGGCTAATAATATCAAAAGTTCGATGATCATCGAACTATGCCTTTACGGCGCTAACGACCCGCTAACGGACGAGCGCCAGACCTTCCCCGGAGGGTGTTAACTGTGCACTTAAGGCAGGCTCTAAACAACCCTGCTGGCCCTACTTTTCACCGCCCGAAACGGTGCCCCCCGGGAGGCCGGAGCCGCTTACGGCTAGGGGGCCTCAGTCAGGAACCGTTGACGAACTGCGTGATATCAGGCGTTCCGCGGCCGGTGGCATAGTCCCAGCCGGGCAGGGCCGGAAAGCCGTTGCTGCCCAGCGTGATGTCATGAAAGGCAGCGGCCGGCTCGGTGTTGTAGATGACCGGACCGGCAAAGCCCAGGCCGCCGGCGTGGGCCCCCTGGGCACGGGCCCAGATGCCTTGCCAGGAAGGCGCACTCGCGCTGGTTCCACCGATCGTCTGCAGCGTTCCGGCAACCACGACCTGGTAGCCGCTCTCGGGGTCGGCGTCGAGGCTGACGTCGGGCGCCCCCCGGCGCAGGAGGGGGACCGCGCCGCCGATCTGGGTCGCTGACTGGAAGGCCGGAGTCGGCTCGAGCAGACTCGAGCCCCCGCCGCCGGCGTACCAGGCGATCTCGCTGGGGCCGCTCGGCGAGAGCACGCTCGTGCCGCCCACGCCGATCCCGTACGGGCTCGACGCGGGGTAGTTGACACCCGGCAGGCCGGCCGGTACGCCGTTGACGCCGACCACCGCGGGGCACTGGGACCCGGTATCGCCGCTGGAGAAGAACATTGTCTGTCCCTGGGCGTCGGCCTGGGCGAGGATCGTGTCCAGGCTGCTGGTGAAGCCGGCCGCGTAGGCGAGCAGCTCGCACTCACCGGCCGAGAAGCTCCCCTGCTTGCTGGCGTTGTCGGTGACCCAGCGGTTGATCGTGGTGGCGATGTCCTGGTCAGACAGCGACGGCCCGACATACACGTCGAGCTGGCTGACTCCCGGCGCGAACCCTGTCGAGTACTGGCTGTCGAGGTCCCACTCGTCGTTGCCAGAGGTGTCGCTGCTCGGAGCGCCGACGTTGATCTGATTCCAGGTCACGGCCGGAAGGCCGAAACGAGATTCGAAGGTGGCCAGATCCGCTTTGGGCTGGCTGACATTGCCCTCGGTGATGATCGCCAGCTGCTGGCCAGTCCCGGTCTGGGCCGCGGGCGCGTTGTACATCGACCAGAAGTCCTTGGGCCCGTACTGCGCCGGGTAATTGAGCGAAGGCAGGGCCGCTCCCAGGATCGGCAGCTGACTGGGGAGACTCGAAAGCACGCGGTTCAGCCCCGCCGCCGTGCGCTGCGCCGGCGGGACCAGGGCCACGTGGCCCAGGCTGGACAGGCCGAGCACGGCGCTGACGCGGCCCGCCAGCCAGGCGGGCAGCCGAGCCGCCCGCGTGATCTGGGTAAACCTGCCCGTGGAGGGGGTGATGAAACTGTGAAAACCGGTGTGGAGAGCGGCGGCGATGGCGCGAGAGGAGCCCGCAAGGCGGACCAGCAGGCGATTGGCCGACACGGAGGCAACAGTCAGTCCGTGGCCTCGCGCCCAGGTCCGGACACGCTTCACGGTCTCCTGGGCCGGGGCGTAGCGCGCCGTGAACTGGGCGGAGCTGAGCGGAGCGTGGGGGCCGGCCACGAAGGTCCGCAGCGCCGCGTTATGGCGCGGCGCCAGCGCCAATGTGATCGTCATCGGGCGGCTGGCGGTCGCCCCCAGATCGCTGGCTCCGGTGACACGCCAAGCCTGGGTTCCGGCGACCTGGCCCTCCGCGACGGCCGGAATCAGCCCGGCGGCGATCATGACCAGCGAGACGACGGTTCCCAAGCCAATTCGGCGCGACATCAGAAGCTCTCCCTGGAGTGGTACGGGGACGAGGAAGGGGCCTTCGGCCTTCCAGGCTACCGATCTACCATTTTATTGGCGCCGGCTGATCGCCGGGTACCGAACGTCTCGCGGGCCAGCTCGAGGAACTCGGCGGCGGCCGGGGCGTGCCGCCGCCCCTCGCGCCAGGCCAAGGTGATGTCGCGCTCCAGGCGGGGTTCGATCAGCGTCACCACCGCGACCCCGGCCCCGGGACCCTCGGCGTCGGAACGGGGCAGGATCGCGACCCCGAGGCCGCGGGAGACGAGCCGGCGGACGCGCTGGCTGTCGTTGGATTCGAGGGTGACTCGGGGCTCGAAGCCCGCCCCACGACCGGCGGACACGAGCAGTTCGCGCAGGCGGGCGCCGGTCCGGAAGCTGACGAAGGGCTCGTCGGCGAGCTCGGCCATCCGGATCTGCGGGCGCTTGCCGAGGCGGTGGGAGGGCTCCAGCAGGACGACCAGCTCTTCGGAGAGGAGTTGGTAAAGACCCAGTCCGTGGCTCTCGACGCGCTCGGTCACCGACAGGAAGGCCAGATCGAGCTCGTCGACGCGGAGCATTTCGGCCATCTCCTCACTCGACTGCTCGCGGACGGTGAACTGGACGTCGGGGTGGCGCTCGCGAAACAGCGCCAGCGCCAGCGACAGGTCGACCGGGCCCATGGTGTGCATGGCCCCGATGGTCACGTGGCCGATGTACATGCCACGCAACGCCTGGAGTTCGGTCTCGGCGGCTTCGAGCTCGACCAGGATCCGCCGAGCCCGGACGACGAGCAGCTCGCCGGCGTCGGTGAGCTTGACCCGTCGCGTGGTCCGCTCGACCACCGCCAGCCCGAGCTCGTGCTCGAGCCGGCGGATCTGTTGAGACATTGCGGGCTGGGCGATGTGCAGGCTGGCCGCGGCCCGGGTGAAGTTGCGCTCCTCGGCCAGCGCGACGAGGTAACGGAGCTGCCGAAGGTCCATAAGCACTAATTATGAATGCATGCAAGTACTCGTCTTGGACTTCTAGGGTGGGGGGCGCCATTATTGCCCTCGCAGTACCTCTCCTCCCTCGAGCGCGCCCCGCAGAATCGGCCTCATATCCCGCCGGTTCCGGGGCGCTCTCATTTAAGCTCCTCCTGTCAGCCGAACAAGCGGATCAGACAGTCGGCGACCATGGCCGGCTTCTCGGACCCCTTGACCTCGATCGTCACGCGCAGCTTGGCCTGGAGCCCACCCGGCACGTCATCCACGGAGACCAGCTCCACACCGCCGCGCCACTCGCGGCCAACCGGCAGCGGAGCGGGGAAGCGGACCCTGTCGAGGCCGTAGTTGACGCCCACCGAGGCATCGCTGACCTTCAGCAACTGCTCGAGAATCGTGGCCACCAGCGACAAGGTGAGGTAGCCGTGGGCGATCGTGCCGCCGAACGGTGAGGCCTTGGCGCGCTCGACGTCGACGTGGATGAAGTTGTGGTCCTCGGTCACGTCGGCGAAGCGATTGACACGGTCCTGCTCCATCTCGCGCCACTCGGTGTAGCCGAGGTGCTCGCCCACGTGATCGCGCACGTCGGCCATCGCGACGACCAGGCCGGAAGTCTCTGAAGGGGTCAAGCGGTTCCTCCGCACTGTTTGGGTTTGACGGCGGAGGGCGGTTCTCCGTCCTCCCGCGCTCCGATCGGGCCATCATTCCAGCCTGGGCCGCAGTCAGTAGTCGTTACGGAGACCAGTGACGCGCAAAACACGGACGTAAAGTGTGAGTTCACACCGATAAGTAGATATGGCCCCCGGCGCCCCTGCCGATTCTGAACCGCCTCCGGGCGCGGAGCCGGCGTCGGAGCGGCATTTCTCTTGCAGCCTTTCGGCGGTCCTGCTCGCCCGGGTGCACGAGTTCGGCGGCGACGCGGCGGTCAGCGAGGTGCTGTCCCGGGCTGGGATCACCCGCCCCGCGGCCGAGCTGACCGACATCGCCAACTGGATCTCCTATCGAGACGCGGTCGCGCTTTGGCGCGCCGGCGCGCAGGTCACCCATCATCCGCGATTTGCTCGGGCGGTCGGCGAGGACGCGGCGCGGCGTCTGAACAGCTCACCCGTCGCCGCGCTGCTGCGCTCGCTCGGTTCTCCCGAGGCCGTGTACAGCCAGATCGCCGTGGCGGCCAGCAAATACAGCACCGTGGCCACGCTGCGCGCGGTTAGATGCGGCCCCGGATTCGCCGACATCGTCGCCGAGCCGACCGCCGGCTTCTCCCGTGCCCCTGATCACTGCGACTGGACGTGCGGGCTGCTCTCGCAACCGGCGCTGCTATTCGGACTTGCGCCGGCGACAGTCGAGCACGAGCGCTGTGCGGCCTTCGGCGCGCCCGCGTGCGAATACCGGGTGACCTGGTCGGCCGATCAGGCCCGATCCGACCGCGAGTCGCCCGAGCAGACCCGACAGCTGCGTGAACAGCTCGAGGCGATGACGGAGCGCCTGCACAGCATGTTCCAGACCGCCGCCGATCTGATCGGCCCCGGCCGCGTGGAGGATGTCCTGGCCCGCATCGCCGACCGAGCCGCGGTCGAAGTCCGCGCCCCCCGCCATCTGCTCGCGATCCAGATGCCCTTCGAGTCCCAGCCCCGGGTCTTTCACCGCGGCTTCGGCGAGAACGACGTCTCGGCCCACGTGGAGCAGCTCCTCAGCCAACATCCGGCGGAGCTGCCCGAGTCCTGCCTGGTGGTTCCCGTCCGCTCCAACCGCCACGACTACGGGCGCCTGCTGGCCATGTTCGAGCATGGCTCGTTCTTCCCCGAGGAGCGCGAGCTTCTGGAGGTCTACGCGCGCTACGCGGCCAACGCTCTGGACAGTGCGAGTGCCTTGCACGAGGCCGAGCGCCGCTACCAGCAGTCAAGTGCCCTACTCGGGCTCGCCCGCGCGCTGGCCGCCGCCGGGACCAGCGCCGAGGTGGCCCGCAAGCTCGCCGACTCGGTTCCGGCGGTCGTCGACTGCGACCGCGTCGGCGTGTACTTGTGGGACGAAACCAGGCGCGAGCTTGTGCGCAGCGCCACGACCCAGGTCAACGGCGAGGACCCCATCCAGGTCGCCGGACGCTCGAGCTGGACACCGACCCCCGGCAGCGCCCTGGCCACCATGCTTCGCGACCCCCAGCCCGATCCCCTGTTCCTCGACGCCGACACCGGCGACGCGAGGCTCCGCGAGCTCTTCGCCTCCCTCGGCTTCGTGGCCACAATTCTCGTTCCCCTGGTCGCGCCCGGCCGCCTCCTCGGCCTGCTCTCGGTGGCCGTGACCGAGAACCCCGCCCGCCTGACGCCCTCAGCTGATCTGCTCGACCGTCTCTCCGGGGTCGCCGCGCAGGCCACGACAACGCTCCAGAACGGCCAGCTGGTCGATCAGATCACCTATCAGGCGCTGCACGATCAGCTCACCGGCTTGGCCAACCGCGTCCAGTTCACCAGCATGCTGCGCACCGCCGTCCTCGAGGCTCACGACCAATCCTCGCTCGTGACCCTGTTCTACGTTGACCTCGATCGCTTCAAGCCGGTCAATGACGAGTTCGGCCACGAGATCGGCGACGCGCTCCTGTCCGCCGTGGGGGAGCGTCTGCGCGCCTGCACCCGAGCCCGCGACGTGGTCGCCCGACTCGGAGGCGACGAGTTCGCCGTCCTGGTCACGGCCGGCGTCGGCGACAACTTGGACCGGGTGCATGCGCGGATCGAGGAGGCTTTCGTGCCGCCATTCGTCCTCGGCGGCCGGCAGATCCGCCTGGGAGCCAGCGTCGGCCGCGCCGTCTACCCGCGCGACGCCGCCGACGCCGATGCCCTGCTGCGCCACGCCGACGCGGCGATGTTTGAGTCCAAGCGCGGCCGCCCCGACGGCGACGTGCTGCGGCTACCCGGCGCAGTCGTCTAGGGCAGCGCTCGCGGTGAGGTGATGGGCGTCGTCGCCGCCGCTACCAGTGGACCGGCGTCAAAAGTGGCGAGCGTTAGCCGGGCGTCCGCGCCGCGGATCAGTTCCTCGTCGTGGGTGGCGCAGATCACCGTCTGTCCGGCGGCGGCGGCCGCCCTCAGGGTCCGGGCCACGAGCACGGCAGCGGGGCGATCCAGTCGCGAGGTCGGCTCGTCGACCAGCAGCAGCCCCCGCGCCCCGGCCAGGGCGGCGCCAAGCGCCACTCGTTGGGCTTCGCCGGCGGACAGGCGGGAGATCCGCTGCCGGAGGCGCTCACCGAGGCCGAGCCCAACCAGGATCGCCGCGGCTTGGCGCGTCGCGCTCCTGGCCTCAAGCCCACGCACGCGCAGGGCGAGGACCACGTTCTCAAGCGCGCTGAGGAAGCCCACGGGCGCGGGCTCTTGCGTCAGGTAGCCCACCCGGTCCCGGCGCAAGGCAGCCAGCGGTTCGGGAGCGAGCCGGCCGAGGTCGACGCCGTCGAGTCGTACCTCGCCCGCGTCGGCCCGGTCCAGCCCGGCTACGAGCTCCAGAAGCGTCGTCTTCCCGCTCCCTGACGGGCCCGTGAGCACGGTCAGCTGTCCGGCGGCAAAGCGAGCCGTGAACTGATCCAGGATGACGCGGCGCGCGCTGCCGCGCCCCCGAGCGCGCATCACTCCGGCAGCCGTCACCACCGCCGGCGATTCGCACACCGGCAGGGTAAAGAGCGCCGCAGTGGCCGGCGATGAAGGGCCGACGGTGTCGGGGGCGGAGCTGAGCACGATCGCGCCCGGCTCGGACCGGGCGCGGACTGTTCCATTGACGTTGGCCGCTTCGCGCAGGGCCTCCGGCAGGCGCACCCACCCGCCCTCGCCCACGACCAGCGCCGCTTCGCCATCGGCGCGCTCCTCGACGATGCGCCCGTCGCGGAGCCGCAGCGTGCGCTGGGCGGAGGCGGCCAGCGCGGGATCGTGCGACACGACCAGCACCGTCGTCCCCTCGGCTTCGGCGAGGGTCGCGATCGCGCCCGCGGTGGACGCGGCCGTGTGCGTGTCAAGCTCCGCGGTGGGCTCGTCGGCGAGCAGCAATCCCGGGCGATGGGCGACGGCCGCGCACAGGGCAACCCGCTGGCGCTCGCCGCCTGAGAG
>JBAVWI010000429.1:0-3518 GCA_049697735.1 Solirubrobacteraceae bacterium | reverse complement strand
GCGCAGGGGCCCGCGCGACGGTGTCGCCAGCGTGACCTGCCAGCCCCGCGCGCCCAGGCGCGAGAGCAGGCGCAGCAACGTCGTCTCGGCACCGCCCGGGTGGTCGACCGGCGCGACCGCCAGGAGGCGGCCGGTCGGGTTAGGGCCAGATCCCGGGGTCTGCGCTACATCGGCCGTGACGGTTGCGCCTGACATCTGGGGACGCGGGCACTGTACCCATGGTGGCCGCCGCTGTCGACCCGGGCGATACTTCGCGCCGTGCAGGATTACTACGAAGGGCTCTGGGAGAGGCTGCCCGCCGATGCCGAGGGACCCGACCTCCAGCTGCGTCGGGAGTTCGCTCTCGCTGAGGCCCGCCCGGGTGATCGGGGCCTCGATCTCGGCTGCGGGGCGGGGACGTTCACGGCGGCGCTGGCCGGCGCCGGGGTCGGCGTGATCGGCGCCGATGTCGCCGAGGCGGCGTTGCGACGGGCCCGCCGGCGCCATCCCGGGCTTCACTTTCGGCGTGTTCCCATCGACGCTCCGCTGCCCTTTGCCGACGGCGCTTTTGACCTCATCTGGAGCAGCGAGGTGATCGAGCACGTGGCCGACACCGCGCGCTGGTTATCGGAGGTTCGCCGCGTCCTGGACCGCAACGGGCGTCTCCTGCTGACCACTCCCAATCACAGCCGGCTACGGCTCGCGCTGCACGGCGTGGAGCGCTACTCACAACCGCTCGGCGATCACCTCCATCTCTATTCACGAGCCTCGCTCGCCGAGGTCCTGGGTGAATTTGGCTTCGAGACGGTGACTGTCCGCGCGGCCGGAGGCGTGCCCGGGCTGCGCCGCCTGCTGCTCGCGCGCGCCGCTCGGTAGCCGCCCTGGCGCTGTGCGAGTTCTGCTCGACATGACCTACGCCCGGCGTGTGCCGGCCAGCGGCACGGGCGTCTACGCGGATCGTCTCCACGCGGCGCTGCTCGGACTCGAAGGGATCGAGCTGACCACGGTCGCCAATTCGCGCCGCCGGCCACCTGCCGGAGGCGGCATCGCCAGCGTGCGCAACGCGCTCACCGACCAGTGGTGGACCCAGCTCGAGCTGCCCCGGCTGGCCCGGTCCGCCCGCGCCGACCTGATCCACCATCCGCTGCCGGCCCACTGCGCGGCGACGCGCCTGCCCCAGGTCATCACCGTCCACGATCTGGCCTTCGAACGGCTCCCGGACCTGTTTGACCGCCGCTATCGAACCTATGCCCGTCTCACCCACCGCGCGGCTGCCCGTCGGGCCGCGGCCGTGGTCTGCGTGAGCGAGGCCACGGCGGCCGACGTGCGGGGCCGCTGGGGAATCGCGCCTGACCGGATCACGGTTGCCCACCATGGTCCCGGCCAGGCCCTCCCCGAGCCTCCACGCCGATCCTCGACTCACTTCCTCTACGTGGGTGACGACGAGCCCCGCAAGAATCTCGAGCTTCTCCTCGCCGGCTATCACTCCTACCGTCGAGCCGCGCCTGAGCCGCTCGAGCTGGTGCTGGCGGGCTCGGCGGCGCGAAGCGGCCCAGGTGTGCGAACCATCACGCGCCCGTCAGCGCCGCAGCTGGCCGCGCTCTACGCCGGCGCGGCCGCGCTCGTTCATCCCGCCCGGCTCGAGGGCTTCGGGCTGACCCTGCTCGAGGCCATGAGCCTCGCAACGCCGGTGATCGCGATCGACACGCCCGTCACCCGGGAGGTATGCGGGGCAGGCGCAGAGTACCTTCCGGCCGCCTCGCCCCCCGCTCTGGCCCGGGCTCTGACCAGACTGGCCGGCGACCCTGCGGCGCAGCGCGAGCTCGGCCGTCGGGGACGCGAACGGGCGACACAGTTCTCGTGGGCCGGTTCAGCACACCGGCATCTGGAGGCATACTCTTGCGCGCTGGCACGATGAAGATCGCGATCCTCGGTACGCGCGGCATCCCGGCCTCCTACAGCGGTTTTGAGACCGCGGTGGAGCAGCTCGCCGCCCGCCTCAGCGCTCGGGGACACGAGGTGACCGTCTACTGCCGGCCCCACGTGGTCGATCGCCATATGTCCCGGTATCAGGGTGCCCGCCTGGTTCACCTGCCGACGATCCAGAACAAGTACCTGGACACCTTTGTACACACGTTTCTGTCCGCGATCCACGCCGCTCGGGTCACTCGTCCCGATGTCGCCCTGTTCTTCATCGCCGGAAATTCTCCCCTGTGCCGGATTACCCGCTTGGCCGGCATCCCCTCGCTGATCAACGTCGACGGCCTTGACTCTGACCGACGCAAGTGGCCGGCGCCCGCCAAGGCCTATCTGCGCTTCGCCGAGCGCACCGCACCCCACTCGGCCGACCAGGCGATCACCGACAGTCACGCCGTGGCCGAGATTTTCGAGCGCCGCTACGGCCAGCGGATTGGGGTCGTTCCATACGGCGTGGAGGATCCGGGCCATGACGGGAGCGACGCGCTGACCGAGTTTGGGCTGCAGCCGCGCAAGTACGTGCTCTTTGTCGGTCGTCTCGAACCTGAGAACAATCCTCACCTGCTCGTGGAGGCGTTCTCGCGCATCGATCGCCCCCACGCGCGAGGTATGAAGCTGGTGGTGGTCGGCGGGGCGCCCTATGCCGACGAATACATCCGGCAGGTCCGCCGTGCGGCCGACCCCCGAGTCGTTTTCCCCGGGTACGTCTTCGGGCGCCGCTACTGGGAGCTGCAGCGAAGCGCCTACCTGTTCTGTGCCCCGACCGAGGTCGGAGGAACCCACCCGGTGATCCTCGAGGCGATGGCGGCCGGCAACTGCGTGCTGGTCAACGACCATCCGCCCAACGTCGAGACAGTCGGCCCGGCCGGGGTCTACTTCTCAGGCCGGTCGGGCGGGGACGACCTGACCTTGCGCCTGCAGGAGCTGCTCGATGATCCCCACCTGGTGGCGAGCTACCGCGCCCGCGCGCTGGAGCGCGCGCGCGGCTACTCCTGGGAGGCGGTGACCGATCAATACGAACGCCTGCTGACCGCGATCTACGAAGCGCACCGTCCGGGCTCGCTGCCCGTGTCGGTGCTCGAGCCGGAGCCGGAGCCGCTCACCGTCGTCTGGCGGCATGCCGCCGATGATGCCGGCGCTGCGAGATCGCCGCCAGCGCCTGATTGAGCGTGTCCACGGTCTCCGGCACGGTGGGATCGAGCGCGACCGCCCGCCGCAGCGACGGCAGTGCTCGCTGGGGCTGACCGTGGGAGAGGTCGTACTGGCCCAGCGCGAGCCAGCTATCGCGATTCCCGGGCTGCAGCGAGACCGCCTGGGTGAGCTGGGCGCGCGCGGCGCGCTGGTCTGCGATCGAGGCGTAGAGCGAGGCGAGGACGAGCCGCGGCTGCAGCGCCAGCGGGTCGGCGGCGGCGGCGGCGTGAGCGTCGGCGAAGGCCTGCCCGGTGTGACCCTGGCCGGCCGCCACCAGCGCGGCGGATGACGCCCCGGAGGAACGCAGCGGCTGCCAGATCAGCCACGCGCCAAGCAGCGCCAGCGAGGCGACCAAGGCCACGGTGGCGCCC
>JBAVWI010000428.1:0-8567 GCA_049697735.1 Solirubrobacteraceae bacterium | reverse complement strand
GCCCAGGGCACGACCACGCGCCTTGCCGGCGGGCCTGGCCGGACGCGATGCTCAGCCGATCTCGGCGGCGATCTCCAGCCGCTGGGCTTCAACGTCGCCCAGCAACCGGTCGACGCGAGCGGCGTCGATCAGCCCGGCGCCGAAGTGCTGGGTCGACTCAGCACCGCACGCGACCCCGAAGCGCAGGCACTCAAAGGGGCTCTGACCGGCATAGCGAGACGCGACATAACCGGCCAGAAAGGCGTCCCCCGAGCCCACCACCGAACGCGCCTCCTGCTCCTGGGTCCGGACGCGGTACAAGGTCGGGGTGCCGTTCTCGTTCAGGCGGGCATAACATCCATCCGACACGGTCATGATCGCCTCCGCCGCCCCCAGGCGGGTCATCTCGACCACGGCCTGGGCTCGGTCATAGACGTCGTTGAACTCGTGCCCGACCAACTCCTCGGACTCGAGCTCGTTCGGCGAGACGAGGTCGGGCTCGGCCTTCATCCCCAGCCGTAGCGGCTCGCCGTCGGTATCAAGCATCGTTGTCACGCCGAGCCGGCGCACCTCGCGAATCAGCGTCAGGTAGACGTCGGGCTCGATTCCCCGCGGGAGGCTGCCGGCGAACACGCAGATGCTTGCGCCCTGAGCCAGGTACAGGAGCTTCTCGCGGAACAGCTCGAGCTCCTGGGCCGAGACCGCGGGACCACGCTCATTGATTTCGGTGTGCAGGCCGGTGGTGGGATCGAGCACGACCGTGTTGGTGCGCGACTCGTCGTGGATGCGGACGAAGTCGTTGAGGATCGACTCAGCACCGAGCGCCTCCACGATCCGGGTTCCGGTCGCGCCCCCGGCCAGTCCGGTGGCGATCACCGGCTGCCCGAGTTGCTTGATGGCGCGCGCGATGTTGACGCCCTTGCCGCCCGGCATGGTCGTCTGGTTGACCGTCCGGTGCCGGCGCCCGGGCGTGAAGCTTGGGACCTCGAGGGTCTTGTCGATCGCCGCGTTGAGCGTGACGGTAATGATCATGCTGCCTCCAATCCTCCTCCCCCGGCCCGCGCTCGGCGGCGCTGCCGGATCCCGAACGCTAGCGCGAGGGACACCGCGGCGGCCAGGACCAGGATGACCAGCATCAAAGGCCGGGTGATAAACCGCGCGGCAATCGTCAGCGAGCTGACCGCCGGCAGTGCTCGCGCCAGTAGTAACGGAATCCGCGCTACGGGCCGTCCACCCACCAGGACGACGGCCGTCCCCAGGCGGGCATGGCGGGGCACCGGCCCGGTCAGCTGAGCCGGCGCCTGCACCCGAACCCGGACGCCGGCGCGCAGGGCAATCACCCGGGTCAGTCCGGTGGCCGCCACCAGCGCAGCATGCTCACCAGTCCGGTAGGCGACCGTCGGGCGGGCCAGCACCTCGCCGGCGCGGATCGGAGTCACGCGGCGGAAGTTGGCAAAGCCGTAATCGAGCAGGGCCAGAGTGTTGGCGTCGCGTGCTGCCTCGCTGCTCGTCCCGAGCACGGCGCTGAGAAGCGTCATACCGTCTCTGTGCCCGGAGGCCACCAGTACGTAACCCGCGGCGCCGGTGTGGCCCGTCTTGACCCCGTTGACCCAGGGGTACTCGCTGACCAGGGTGTTGCGGTTGATCACGTAGCGGACGTGGTTGCCCGAGTGCAGGACGGCGTGGGGCAGCGCGACGATGCGCGCGAAGTAGGGGGAGTGGCCCAGGTCGTAGCCGGCCAGCTTGACCAGGTCGGCGGCCGTGGAGTAGTTCCCCGGCGTGTCGAGCCCGCTGGGTGTCGTGTAGTTGGTGTGGTGCAGGCCCAACACCCGGGCGCGCGCGTTCATCATGCCGACGAAGCGGCTCACCGAACCGTGGCCGAGGTTGTAGGCGAGGTCCTCGGCTGCATCGTCGGCGCTGGGGAGCATCAGCGCCAGCAGCAAGTCGTGGACGGTCATCCGCTCACCCGGGACGAGGCCGATCTGGGAGTCGACGGCCGCCGGGTAGAAGTTGTTCTGAGTGAACACCGTGCCCAGCTCCCGGACGTGTTCGAGCGTCAGCAGGGCGGTCATGAGCTTGGTCGCGCTCGCGATCGCCACCTCCTCCTGGGGGCGAGCGCCGTACAGGACCTGACCGGTGGTCGGCTCGACCAGGATCGCGCTGCGGACACTCAGCTGCGGCGCCGGCGCGGCCCAGGCGCGACCCGGCCGCGAAGCCAGGACCACGGCGATCAACCCGACCAACACCAGCACCAACCCGGCGGCCCGGACCGCTCGCGTCCCGAGGATCGCAGTCCGCCTTGGCTGGACGGGCGCTGAAGGGCGCGTGGGCGGCCACCGACGCCGCGCCGCCGCGCTCACCGCCGGAGTCTCAACCGCTGCCCGGTCTGCAGGCTGTTGGGGGACATATTCGGGTTGAGCTCGGTCAGGCGCAGGATCGAGACCTTGGTCCTGACCGAGATCTGACTCAGTGTGTCGCCGCCCTGGACGGTGTAGAACCTCGGCGTCCGGCGGCCCCGATGCCGGTGGGGCCCGGCCAGCAGCTGACTTGAGGTCGAATTCGTCGCGGGGTGGTGGGTGGCCAGGCCCGAATGCACGATCAGATAGATCCCCACGGCCACGGCGGCGAGGGCGATCGGCGCCAGAAACCGCGCACTCTTTGCCACCATCCCAGCCGCGATCATACAGTCGCCCGGACACGCTTCGTGCAGGATCGCTGGCGGTCGGGCCGGGACCGCCACCGGCGACTACCCGCGGTACCGAAGGGGCGGCCCCAGTCCAGACCCAGCGCGTCCGCCGGCTCACCGTTGGCCGGCTACCGACCAGGCCAGTTCCCGTAAGCGCGCCGCCTCCATGCGGGCCGCGTGCTCCGGCGCTCGACCTGACTTTTCAAACGCGTACACGATGCCCCGCGAAACCGCGACCAGGCCGCCCGCCGGTCCCGGTACGAAGGCGGGGGCGAGATGGTTGACCGCTCCACCCTGGGCCCCGATTCCGGGAAGCAGGAACGGCGCCGCGGGCATCTCCTGGCGCAGCCGCTCGAGATGCTCGGGGGCGGTGGCGCCCGTAACGGCTCCGATCGCCGAGATCCCTGCCTCGCCCACGTGGTCGGCGCCGAGGGCGGCGACCAGGACGGCCAGCCGGTCGCTGACGCTGGCACCGTCGCGCAGCGTCTGATCCTGGACGTCAGCGGCCCCGGGATTCGAGGTCCTTACCAGCACGAACAGCCCAGCCCCGACTGCGCTCGCCGCCGAGACCAGGGGCAGAAGCGAGTCTCGCCCCAGCAGCGGGTTGACTGTGAGGGCGTCGACTCCGAGGCCGGGCACCGGTCCGAAAGGGGTCGGCGCGGGACCGAAGAAGGCCTGGCCGTAGGCCGCCGCGGTGACGTCGATGTCCCCGCGCTTGGCGTCGGCGATGGCCAGCAGCCCGTGTGCGCGGACGATGCCGACCACCTGCTCGAGCGCGACCCAGCCGGGCGCGCCCAGCCGTTCAAAGCAGGCGACCTGGGGCTTGACGGCGACACATTCGGAGCCCACCGCCTCGATCACCAGACGGCAGTGCTCAACGACCGCCCGGGCGGCCCGAACCGCCGGCGAGCTGCCGGCATCAGCCCCGGCCACCGCCAGTGCACCCGGCCACAACCGCGATGGATCGGGGTCCAGCCCGAGCACCAGCTGCGAGCTTCTCTCCTGGACCCGGTCGGCGAGCCGCTGGCCGAAGCCAGCGGCGGCTCGCGCGATCTGAGTCGCGTCCGCGGCTGGAGACCCTGGGGCCGCCTCGTGGACGCCTTCTCCCGGCGTGGACCTAGTGTCCTCTACGACTTGACGGCCTTCTTGAGCCCGGCGCCGGCCGTGAACTTCGGTACCTTGGAGGCGGCGATCTGGATCTTCTCGCCCGTCGCCGGGTTGCGACCCTCGCGGGCGCTCCGGTTTGACACGCTGAACTTGCCGAAGCCGGAGAAAGTCACGTCGCTCCCGCGCTTCAACGCGCTCTCGATCGTCTCCAGCATCGCGTCGACCGCATCTCCGGCGTCCTTCTTGCTCAGACCGGCGCGGTCAGCGACCTGGTCTACGAATTCAGACTTCGTCACGTGCTCCTCCTTCGAAGGGGGTAGGAATTTTCGACGCTAACACGGTCCCCGGACGCCGCATGCCTCTCGCCGTCCGCTCGTCGATGTCCCATTCTTCCCATGGCACCGCCGGGCATGGACCCTTTTTTTGCCGTTTTTCCGCAATTTGCGCAAAAACAATCGGCCTCGAGCGCACACGATCCCCCGCTCACGCTGATGCGCGGAGGGCAGCCATCCTCTCCGGCGGCAAGAATGTGCGGGTGGATCTCGGCCGCATCGCCTGGGTGGCGACAGTTCTCGCCTGCCTGATCGCCGTTCTCATCCTGCTCCTGCAGGGCTATTACGGCTACGCCAGCGTGACCTTCGCCGTAGCTGTCTCGGCCGGGATCAACCTGACCTGAGGGAAGCGTCAAGCCGCTCAGCCGGCATCCGCGCCGGGCGAGCTCGGGCCGGCCAGCAGCACCTCGCCGGGACGGACCCGGTCCTCGGGCTCGAGGTGAATCAGCACGTCGGTCCCGTGGAGGCGGGATTCGATCAGGTCCTGAAGCTCGTGCGCGATCCGGTGGGCGTTCTCGAGCGAGGTGCCCGCGCGGAACTGAACGTGCAGGTCGACGTAGCGGCGCGAGCCCGCGCGCCGAGTCCGCAGCTCGTGGTAGCCGACCACGCCATGGCTCGCGAAACTCTCGATTTCCTCGCGAATGGCCTCAATCTCCTCGGGAGGCAGCGACTCGTCTACGAGCACCCGCGAGGCCTGAGACAGCAGCCGGACCCCGGTGGTCACGATCACCACCGCGACTGTCAGCGCGACCACCGGATCGATCCACTGCGCACCGGTTATGTCCACCAGCACGAGACCGACGAGCACTGCCGCCGAGGTCAGCGCGTCGGTCCCCAGGTGGGCGGCATCCCCGGCCAGGGCGGCCGAACCGGTGCGCTTGGCCACCCGTGACAGGCGAGCCGAGACGCCCACGTTGACGACCAGCGAGATGGCGACCACGGCGATGCCCAGGCCGACGCTGTGCACCCGGCCATGGGTGACCAGATGGCGGATGGCTTCGAAGGCGATCGCTGCCGAGCCGACCAGGATCAGCATCCCCTCGATCGCCGCGGCCAGGTTTTCGATCTTCTCGTGGCCGTAGCGGTGAGACGCGTCGGCGGGCTCGTCGGCCTTGCGGATCGAGAAGAACGCCACCAAGGAGGCGACCAGGTCGATGCTCGAATGAACTGCCTCGGTGAGGATCGCCACCGATCCGGTGACCGTCCCGGCGATCAGCTTGAGCAGGATCAGGGTGGCGTTGGAGGCCACCGAAATCGCGGCCGTGCGCCGCTTGGTGTCCGGCTTCACCAGGGTCGGGGAGGAATCAGTCACGGCTCGACGTCCCGATCGAGTCGCACTCCCGGCGCGGTCGCCAACAGGGCCGCCACGGCACGGCCACGGTGGCTGATGGAGTCCTTCTCCTCGTCGCTCAGCTCGGCCATCGTGCGTCCCTCGAACTCGCCGCCGGGCAGGAACACCGGGTCATAGCCGAAGCCGCGCTCACCGCGGCGCTCACCGGACAGACGACCCGGACAGTCACCGAAGAACACCTCCTCGACGTTCCTGACCGGATCGACGTAGGCCAGCGCGCACACGTAGCGCAGGCCGCTGCCCACGGGGGCCTCGCGTTCGAGCTTGGCCAGGTTCTCCTCATCGGTCGCGGTGGCACCCGCGTACCGGGCGGAGAGCACGCCGGGCCGGCCCGAGAGCGCCTCGGCCTCGATCCCCGAGTCATCGGCCAGCGCCGGGCGGCCGGTCTGCGTCGCCGCCGTTCGCGCCTTGGGCAGCGCGTTGGCGGCAAACGTGCTTCCCACCTCCGGCGGCAGCTCGATCCCCTCCGGTAGCGCCTGCACGGCGATCGCGGCCGGCGCCAGCAGGCGCTCGAACTCCCGCAGCTTGTGGCGGTTGCGGGTCGCGAGGATCAGCGACGCGGGGAGATCCACGGCTCAGCCCGCGGCGGCGCCGGCGACCGTTTCGTCCTGCAGAGCTCGCAGGGCCGCGATGCCGTCCGCCGCCAGGACCAGCAGGTCATCGAGATGGGCCCGCGACAGGGGCGTTCGCTCCGCCGTGGCCTGGACCTCGACCAGATCCCCGTCCCCGGTCATGACGACGTTGGCGTCGACCTCGGCCGTCGAGTCCTCAGAGTAGTCGAGGTCGAGCAGGGCACTCCCGTCAACGATCCCGCAGGACACCGCCGCGACGCTCCCGTTGAGGGGAAGCCGCGCCAGCCTGCCCTCGCCGACGAGCCGCTCACAGGCCAGCCGCAGCGCCACCATCCCACCGGTGATGGCTGCACAGCGTGTGCCGCCATCGGCCTGGAGGACGTCGCAATCGACGTAGATCGTCCGCTCGCCGAGGGCGTCGAAATCGATCACCCCACGTAACGAACGTCCGATCAGCCGCTGGATCTCGACCGTGCGACCGTCCGGCCGGCCCTTGCTGACGTCGCGCTGCTTGCGGTTCCCGGTCGAGGCCGGGAGCATCCCGTACTCGGCGGTTGCCCAGCCCCGGCCGTTACCCGCCATCCATCGCGGGACACCGTCCTGGACCGATGCGGTGCAGATCACGCGCGTCTCCCCCATCGAGATCAGCGCCGACCCCGTCGCGGTGCGCACGAAGCCGGCTTCAATCGTCGCCGGGCGCAGCTGATCGGGGGCGCGCCCGTAGTTGCGCACACGGGTGACGCTGCGACTGCTCACGCGACCACCGCCGTCCCCAGCTCCACGTGGGTCACCTCGCCGAGCGGCATCTGGAGAAAGCGCGTGCCCAGGGCGTGGAAGGCGTCGGTCGCCCCGGTGCAGCGAAAGCGGTAGCTCCCCTCGTCGGGGCGGGGGTTGAGCAGGCCTCGCGCGGTGAGCGCGCGCTCGACGCTGCGGGCCACCCCCTGCCCGGAGGTCACCAGCGTGACGCCGCGCCCGAGCATCCGCTGGAGCATCGGCGCGACCAGGGGATAGTGGGTGCAGCCGAGAATCACCGTGTCGACCTCGGCCTCGCGCAGCGGTGCGCAGTAGCCGCGCACAGTCTCCACGACCGCGTCGTCAAAGGGGAAGCCGCCCTGAATGATGGGAGCGAGATCCGGACACCCGACAGCCTCTACGTGCACGTGACGATCGGCGGCCAGAACCGCGGTCTCGTAGGCGCCGCTGGCCACGGTCGCCGGAGTGGCGAGCAGGCCGATACGGCCGTTGCGGCTCCCGGCTACGGCCAGCTGAGTGGCGGGGCCGACCACGCCGATCACGTCGAGGTCCAGCCCGCGGTGCTCGAGATGACGCTCGAGCGTCTCCAACGCCGCCGAGCTGGCCGCGTTGCAGGCCACCACGAGCAGCTTCGTGCCGACCTCGAGCAGATGGTCGGCGATCTCGATCGCGAAGCGACGCAACTCGGCCTGACTACGCTCGCCGTAGGGAAATCGGGCCGTGTCGCCGAGGTACAGGTAGTCCTCGGTCGGCAGCGAGACGAGCAGCTCGTGGAGCACGGTCAGTCCGCCCACCCCCGAGTCAAAGACCGCGACAGGAAGCTCGGCGGATACGGAAACAGCGGCGGCCACCCGTCCATGGTGCCAGAGCCGGCGGCGCGGGCGGGTACGCTCGCCGGAACCGGCGATGCGAGCCCTGATCGTCACCAACATGTATCCGAGCCCGGACCGCCCGGCGCTGGGCAGCTTCGTCCGTGACCAGGTCGAGGCGCTGCGCCGCACCGGCCAGGCCGAGATAGCCGTCTTCGCCTTCGCACCGGGGGGCGGGCTCGCCTACCTGCGGGGCGCTGCGGCGCTGCGCCGGTCGCTGGACCGAGGCTCGCCACGGTTTGACATCGTTCACGCCCACTTCGGGCTCACCGAGTGGCCGGCGCTTGCAGTCCCCGCCCGCGCCCACCTGGTGACCGTCCACGGCACCGACGTCTCCCATCCCCGCTCGCGCGCGCTGACGCTGGCCGGGGGGCGGCTGATGGACCTGGTCGCCGCAGTCTCGGAGCCGCTGGCCCGCGAGGTTCCGCGCTGGGCGACGCGGCGGCCGGTGGCGGTGCTTCCGTGCGGCGTCGATCTGCACCGCTTCCGACCGATCGACCGCGCCCGGGCCCGCCGCGAGCTCGGGCTCAGCCCCGAGGAACCATGCCTGCTCTTCCCGGCCGACCCGGCGCGGGCCGAGAAGCGCTTTGACCGCGCACGCGAGGTGGCCGGCGAGATCCGCCTACTGACCCTCCGCGACGTGGAACCGGCCGCCGTTGCGCTGTGGGTCAACGCCGCCAACGCGGTCCTCGTCCCCTCCGAGCGCGAGGGCTTTGGCCTGGCCACGCTGGAGGCGCTGGCCTGCGACGTCCCGGTGCTGGCCACGCCAGTGGGGATCGCGCCGGAGGCGCTTGACGGCGTGGCCGGCACCCTGTGCGCCGAGTTTGATCGCGCCACCTGGTCGGCCGCCCTGGCCCCCCACCTGGCCGCGGCCGACCCCCGGATCTCCGGCCGCGCTCACGCCGAGCCGTTCTCGAG
>JBAVWI010000427.1:0-11345 GCA_049697735.1 Solirubrobacteraceae bacterium | reverse complement strand
GCGCAGGTCCGGTGTGTGCTCGCGCCGGCGCGTGGCCCGGGTGCGGCGCGAGACGCGGGTCGGATAGCGGCGGGCAAGCCGGGCGATCAGCTCGCGAGCGGCGATCATCTCACCCCGGGTGTAGCGGGCGAAGTCCTTCTCGCGCAGGATCTCGATCTCGCTCCACGCCGCCGGGACCGGCGTCGGGTCGCGTTCGGCGGGGCGCCCCCCCGGGTCTGGCACTCCCATTGAGGGCAGCGCAGCACGCTCGATCGCGCCCAGCTCGGATAGCGGCTGGTCCGGACCGGGTATCCGGCCGTCACCGAATACGGACGCAAACGCGAGTTCGAAGCGCGCGAGGTCCCGGCGCTCGGAGCAGAGCACGGTGCGCAGGGCGAGTCGAGCATCCTCGCGGGAACCGAGATCGATCGCCTCCAGGCAGCGCACGCCGGCCAGCAGCTCGCCGACCCCCACCCGGGAGCCCTGGGCGCGCATCGCCATGGCGAGCTCGCCCAGCCGGGTGATGACGGCGTCAGCGAGCGGCGCCAGCGACCCTGGGCCTCCCAACGGCTCAGACACCCTCGAGCACCCCCCGCTCGCGGACCCGCAACAGATCCTCGTGCACTTTGAGCGCCGCCCCCAGCGTCTCGTCGAGTTCGGCCTCGTTACCGAGGGCGAGCAGCGCCTGCGCCCACACGATCGTCTCCCCCACGCCGGGCAGCTTGTAGAGGTCGCCCTGCTCGCGCAGCTTGCCCACCGCTTCTACGACGCGCGCCGCGACGCGCTGGGAGACTCCCGGCAGGCGGGAGTGGACGATCGAGCGCTCGCGCTCGGCATTGGGATAGTCGATCCAGTGGTAGAGGCAGCGGCGCTTGAGCGCGTCGTGGAGCTCACGGGTGCGGTTGGAGGTGAGGATCACGATCGGGCGCCGCCGAGCGGTGATCGTGCCCAGTTCGGGGATCGTGACGGCGAAGTCGGAGAGGAACTCGAGCAGGAAGGCCTCGAACTCGTCGTCGGCGCGGTCGATCTCGTCGATCAGGAGCACCACCGGCACCGCCGGGTCGGATTCGAGCGCCTCGAGCAGCGGCCGGCGCAGGAGGAAGCGCCGCGCGAACAGCTCGCCCTCGTCGACCCCGCCTTCGGCGGCGCGCAAAGCCAGCAGCTGACGCGCGTAGTCCCAGTCATAGACGGCATGGTGGACATCGATGCCCTCGTGGCACTGCAGGCGGATCAGCCGCGCCCCGAGGGCCGTCGAGAGGGCCCGGGCGACCTCGGTCTTGCCGACCCCCGCCTCTCCCTCGAGCAGCAGGGGTGTTTCCAGAACCACGGCGAGATGCACCGCGAGGGCGAGCGCCCGGTCGGCCAGGTACCCCTGCGCAGCGAGCGCGGCGCCCGCCGACTGAACCGAATCAATCGTCGCGGGCGCCGGCGTCTTCGCTTCGTCGTCCGGCGGCATCACTCCTCGTGAACCTTCCCGCTAGCCGGCGGCCTGCTCGATCGCCCGCCGGCACATCACCCGGGCCAGGTGGCGCTTGTAGTCCTGACTCGCATTCAGGTCAGCCGGCGGGTTGGTCCCTTCGGCGGCCAGCTCGGCGGCCGCGGCGATGTTCTCGGGAGATAAGGACTTGCCCCGGAGTGCGTCCTCGACAGCTGTGACTCGCAGGGGTGTCGAGGCCATGTTCGTAAACGCGATCCGGACGTCCTCGCAGGATCCGTCCGTGGCCTTGACGACCGCGCAGACACCGACCATCGCCCAGTCCTCGCTGCGGCGGTTGAACTTCTGGTAGTTGTGGCCGTAGCCGTCCAGCGCGGGGATTCGCACCTCGGTAAGCACCTCGTGCTCGCCGATGGCGGTGGTCAGGTAGTCCTTGAACAGGTCGCCGGCGGCCACCGTGCGCTGCCCGTCCGGACCCTGGAGCGTCACCTCGGCCTCGGTGACCAGCATCGCCGCGGGGAGATCCGAAGCCGGGTCACCGTGGGCCAGGGAGCCGCCGATCGTGCCTCGATGGCGGACCTGGGGATCGGCGATCGTTCCCGCCACCTCAGAGACGACACCCAGCTCGGGCGCGTGCTCGAGCACGGCGTGGGGAGTCAGCGCCCCGACCCGCCAGTGTCCGTTCTCGCGCACAACGCTATGCAGCCCGGGGATCCGCCGCAGGTCGACGAGCAGGGCCGGCGCCGCCAGCCGCAACTTCATGAGCGGGATCAGAGAATGGCCGCCGGCCAGCAGCTTGGCTTCGTCTCCGTTTTCCACCAGCTCCCGGATTGCCTCGTCGAGCGACTCGGGCGCCCGGTAATCGAACTCGGCGGGAATCATGCCGCACCTCCCTTGGCCTCTGAGATGGCCTCCCAGACCCGCAGCGGGCTGAGCGGCATGTTGATGAAATCGACGCCGAGCGGTCGCAGGGCGTCGATCACGGCACTGTTGACAGCCGCGCTGGCGGCGATCGTGCCCGCCTCGCCGCAGCCCTTGACGCCGAGCGAATTGACCGGTGACGGGGTCTCGGTGCGGTCGAGCTCGAAGCTCGGCAGCTCCGCGGCGGTGGGCAATGCGTAATCGACAAACGTGCCTGTGCTGAGCTGGCCGTCGGCGTCGTAGTGGACACGCTCGTAGAGCGCCTGACCGATGCCGAAGGCGACGCCACCGTGGATCTGGCCGTCGATCAACATCGGGTTGATGGCCTTGCCGCAGTCATCGACGGCGACATAGCGCACCACCCGGACCTTGCCGGTGTCGACGTCCACGTCGACCACGCAGGCGTGGGCCCCAAACGGGAAGACGAAGTTCTCGGGGTCATAGAACGTCGTCTCCTCCAGGCCCGGCTCCATTCCCTCGGGCACGGCGCCGATGTAGGCGATGCCGGCCACGTCGGCCAGCGCCATGCCCGTGTCCGGGGAGCCGCGGACCGAGAACTTGCCGTCCGAGACCTCGATGTCGTCGGCGGCCGCCTCGAGCTCGGCGGCGACGATCGCCTTGGCCTTGGCCGCCACCTTGTCGGTGGCTCGGGCCACCGCCTCGCCGCCGGTGGCCAGCGAGCGCGAGCCGTAGGTGCCGCGACCCTCGGGGCCAATCGAGGTGTCACCGTGGACGACCTCGACGACGGCGGGATCGACGCCCAGCTTGTCGGCAACGATCTGTGCCATCGCCGTGTCCAGTCCTTGGCCGTGCGGCGAGGTTCCGGTGTAGACGGTGACGGCTCCGGTGTTGTGGACGCGGACCATGGCCGACTCCCACAGGCCGGCCTGCACACCGACCCCGGCCGGCCCGGTCACCCGCGAGGGCGCCAAGCCACAGATCTCGGTGTAGGTGCTGAATCCGATCCCGCGGTAGATGCCCTGGTCGCGCAGCCGCTCCTGCTCGCGCTGGAACGCTTCCAAGTCGACGTGCTCCATCAGCTTGTCGAGCGTCTTGAGGTAGTCACCGGAGTCGTAGATGACACCGGTCGCGACCGCGGCGGGGAAGTCCTCCTTGGGGATGAAGTTCCTGCGTCGAATCTCGAGCCGGTCCATCCCGAGCTCGTGGGCCATGGCATCGAGGGTGAGTTCGAGCATGTGGGTGGCTTCGGGCCGCCCCGCCCCCCGGATCGCGTCCGTGGGGGCCTTGTTGGTGAACACGCCGACGATGTCGGTCTGGACGTTGGGGATCTTGTAACACCCCCCCATCACGAACGCGCCCAGCGACGGGATCATCGGCGTCAGGAGCATGTTGTAGGCGCCCAGGTCGGCCACGATCTTGACGTGGAACGAGGTGATGGTGCCGTCGCGCGTGGCGCCCATTTTCGTGTAGCTGATCTGGTCGCGGCCCTGGTGGGCGGCGGCCATGTTCTCGGTCCGGGTCTCGATCCACTTCACCGGCGCGCCCAGTTTGCGCGAAGCCCAGCAGGCCAGCAGCTCCTCGCCATAGACCTGGAGCTTGGAACCGAAGCCACCCCCGACTTCGGGAGCGATGACCCGAACGTGGTCCTCGCTCATGCCCAGCAGCAGGGCCATGAACAGGCGCACGAAATGCGGTACCTGGGTTGACGTCCACAGGGTGAGCGAGCCAGCCCGGTAGTCGGCGAGCACGCCGCGCGCCTCGATCGGCGCACCGGCGATGCGGTGGTTGACGAACCGGCGTTGCACGATCACGTCGGCTTGCGCAAAGCCGGCCTCGACGTCGCCGCCGGGCAGCGACCACTCATGCACCTTGTTGGTGCCCAGTGACTCGTGCACGAACGGTGAGCCCGCGAGCGCCTTCTCGGGATCCACGATCGCCGGCAGCGTCTCGTACTCGACGATCACGTCTTCGGCGGCGTCAGTGACCGCGTAGCGGTCCTCGCCAATGACGACGGCCACGGCGTCGCCGACGTGCTTGACGGCACCGCGGACCAGTGGCCAGTGCTCGGGGTTCTGGACATCGACGCCCGGCGGAACCCATGCCATCGGCAGCGGACCGCCGAGGTCAGACATGTCCTCGCCGGTGAACACGGCACGGATCCCGGGACGCTCGGTGGCCGCCGAGGAATCGATCGAGACGACCTTGGCGTTGGCCTCCGGGGAGCGGACGATCGCCGCCCACAGCGTGCCCGGCAGCGAGATGTCGTCGATGTAGCGCGCCCGGCCCGTGATCAGCCGCGGGTCCTCTTTGCGGCGCATAAGGGTGCCGACATGACCGGTGGGGGGATCGCCGACGATGCTCATGCCGACACCCCCGAGCCCTTGGCGGCGGCGTCCAGCACCGCCTTGACGATGTTGTGATAGCCGGTGCAGCGGCAGAGGTTGCCCTCCAGCGCGTGGCGGACCTCGTCCTCGGTCGGGTTGGGGTTCTCCTCGAGCAGCGCCGCCGAGGCCATGATCATCCCGGGCGTGCAGTAGCCGCACTGCAGGCCGTGGTTGGCCCAGAACGCCTCCTGCATGGGATGCAGGTTGTCCTCGGTGCCGAGACCCTCGATCGTCGTGACCTGCTCACCGTCGGCCTGGACGGCGAGCACGGTGCAGGATTTGACGGCCTCGCCGTTGAGGTGGACCGTGCACGCCCCGCAGTTGGAGGTGTCACACCCGACGTGGGTGCCGGTCAGATCGAGATGGTCGCGAAGCGCGTGGACGAGCAACAGACGGGGCTCGACCACGAGGTCGTGCTCGACGCCGTTGACGTTGAGGCGCACCTTCACAGTGCTGCTCATTCCTGTCCTCTCCTCAGGGTTTCCGGAGCTTGTCGCGGACCTTACTCCTCCCGCAGCGGCCGTTCTCAACCAACTACGATGGACTGCATCGAGGGGTTGTCAGCCGGCGGATCGTGCCTATCCATATTTCAACACCCGCATGGTCAGCAAAGCGGCAGTTGCGTACACAACCTTCTTTGATAGGGTGGCACCATGAAACTTGGACGACTCCTTCTCCGCTTGGCCGTGGGCGGCTTCTTCGTTGGACACGGCACCCAGAAGTTGTTCGGCTGGTTCGGGGGCTACGGCCCTGACGGCACCGGTCAGTTCTTCGAAAGTCTCGGTCTGCGTCCCGGCAAGCGCCACGCCGTGGCCGCCGGCGCGGCCGAAGCGGGCGGAGGCGCTTTGCTCGTGCTCGGAGCGGCTACCCCACTTGCCGCATCCGTGTTGACCGCGACCATGTTGACCGCGATCAACCGGGTCCATCTCGCCAAGGGCCCCTGGGCCGCCGACGGCGGCTATGAGTACAACGTGGTCCTGATCGCCGCGGTCCTGGCCTTGGCCGAGACCGGCCCGGGCTCGCCGTCGATCGACGCCGCCCGCGGCAGTGAGGCCCATGGACCCAAGTGGGCGGCGCTTGCCCTCCTGCTCGGCGCGATCGGCGCCGCCGGTGCCCACGCGGTCGCCGAAGCAGCGCCCGCTCCGGCCGCACAGGAAGCTGCCGCGCAGGCTCAGGCTCCGGATCCCACCGGCGACCCCGTCTCCGCCGCTTAGCCTTCGGACAAGCTGTCCGCCCGCGTCCGAGCGTCAATGGCCTCGGGCGCGGCGCGATGCACGGCCACGCCGGCGATAACCAGGGCGACCGCCGTCAGCTCAATCGCGCTGGGGAGCTGGGCGAGCACGACCACGCCGACTATCACCGCGACCGCCGGCAGCAGCGCAACCATCAGCGAGTAGGTGGCTCGGCTCAGCTTGACCATGGCCAGCTGGTCGGTGACGTAGGGGATGACCGAGGAGCAGAGGCCGACTCCGACCCCAGCCGCCAGCACGAGCGGATCGCCGACGCGGCTCAATGCCGCTGCCGCCCCCACCGGGGCCGTCAGCACAGCGGCGACGATCATCGCGCCGCCGAGATCCGTGAGGCCGCTGCGTTGCTCGCGGCCAGCCGCCCGATGGGCGAGCACGATGTAGAGCGCGAACAGGCCGGCGTTGACCAGCGCGAAGACAAAGCCGAGCGGCTGGCCGGAGAGATGGACGTCACTGAGGAGCGCCACGCCCCCGACCGCCATGATCAGGGCCAGCAGGTTGCGGGCGCTGCGGGCACCGATCGCGGCCAGCGCGATCACGGGCAGGAACTCGATGGCCGCCACCGTCCCCAGGGCAAGCCGGCTGATCGCCTCGTAGAAGCAGCAGTTCATTGCCGCCAGGGTCGCCCCCCAGGCGAGCACGAGCGGGTCGCGTAGGGCCGGCCACGGCCGACGCCAGAGCCCGAACACCACGGCCGCGGAGACGATCCGGAGCCAAGCCACCCCGAGGACCGGGACCCGGGCGAACAGCAGGACTGCGAACGAGGGCCCCAGGTAGTGGAATACCGCGCTGACCACGAAGTAGAGATGCGGCGGCACGCGAGACGAGCGGATACCACATGTTCGCGGGCAGAAGCGGGTAGATACAGAGCTTTCTCCATGTATTCTCCCCTTCTTGCCTTCGAATCTACAGCCGCTGGACGAGATCAACCGCCGAATGCTTGTCGAGCTTCAGAGCGATGGTCGCGTCAGTCTCGCCGAGCTCGCGCGGCGCCTGCACGTGTCGGCACCCACTGTCGCCGAGCGGTTGCAGCGTCTCGAGACCGACGGCGTCATCCGTGGCTACGGCGCCCAGGTCGATCCCGTCGCCGCCGGCTTCGCGCTCAGCGTGATCATCCGGGTGCGGCCCGGGCCCCAGCAACTGCACAGCGTCGCGGAGCTCGTGAAGGCGATGCCGGAAGTGGTCGAGGGCCATCGCATCACCGGTGATGACTGCTTTCTGCTCAAGGCCCACGTCCGCGACGTCGGGCACCTCGAGGAGCTGATCGACGCGCTGGCCCCCTACGGGCAGACGACGACCTCGATCATCCAGTCCTCACCGGTCCCGCTGCGCGGCGTGGCTCTCTAAACGAGCGCCGGGCCCGCCGCCGCAGAGCGGCGACGAGCCCCTTGGCGCGTGCTTGGCGGCTAGTGCCCGAGCCGGATACGCCAGATCCCGCGCCCGTGGGTGGCCGCGTAGATGTAGCCGTCCGGAGCCGGGGTCACGTTGTTGACGCTGGCGTTCGGCAGCCCGGACCCGAGCCGCGCCCAGCTCGTAGCGGAACCCCGGCCGACCTGGGCGGCGTACATGCCCAGATCGGTGGCCAGGGCCAGCTGGTGACCCTGGATGACCAACGCGTCGGAGGGGATGTCGGGCAGGTTGCCCGAGATGTCCTGCCACGACTGCCCGCCGTTATGTGTCTCGAACACATGGCCCGTGCCCGCCGTGGGGATCCAACGGCGGGAATAGCCGTTGAAGACCGCGTAGGCGTGAGCCGGGTTATCGGGGTCGACTGTGACTCCGGCGATGTACCGGTTGGGCAGGCCGGCCATGCTCAGCTGGTGCCAGCTGCCGCCGTAGTTGGTGGCCAGGCCGGACGAGAACGTCGGTCCGGGGTTACCGCCGCCACCGACCCAGGCGGCGTAGATGGTCTTGCCGCCGTTGGCCGAGGAGAGCGCCGTCACCGCGTGGCCCGCCCCGGTGTCGAACACGTTGTGCCACGAGCAGGCGGTGTCAGTGCAGCTCGTCTTCCAACCGTCGCGGGACACCCAGACGTACTGGCCGCCCGAGAGCCAGACGTCAGCCCGCTGCTGGTCCTGGACCATCGGGGTCACGAACCGGAAGGCGGGGTCGCAGTCCGGACGCGGCGTGAGTCCGGTGGTGGCCTGGCCGGCACAGCCGGGGCTCACGTAGTCATAGAACGAATGGCCGCCATCGGTGGAGGAGTACATGGCCCCGTCCACGTAGGAGCCGACCATCTGGTTGGCGTTCTTGGGGTTCACGATCACCGTGGTGCCGTCGCCGCCCGCGGGCTCCTTCATCTGCGGCGCCCCGATCTGGAGCACCGACGTGCCGTTGTCCTGCAGGCCACCCCAGACCAGGGTCGAGCCCCCGTGGGTGAAGCCGGCGCGGCCGTCGTAGTACTGGAGGTTGTGGAGCGTGTCGTTGAGATCGCTCCAGCCTCCGTACTGCTGGGAATCGGACAGCGGTCGGCTGTAGACGCCGCCGTCGTTGCCGCTGACCACCGACTGTCCCGTGATCATCAGCGCGTGCTGGTCGGGATGGGTCGTGTTGGGACAACTGGAGCCGCAGGCCAGGCCATAGTTCCAATACGGGCTGGCGGTGACCCAGGTGCTGCCGCCGTTGGTGCTCTCGAACACCTCCTCGAGGCCCAGATAGACCTGGTTGGGGTTGCTGGGCGAGACGGCGAGGGTCTGGTTGTACCAGGCCTGGACGCCCACGCCGTAGCCCGAGTTGACTGCGAGCGCCGAACCCGATGCGGCCAGCTTGGCCTCGTCGGCGATCTTGTTCCAAGGTCCGACAACGCTGGCTGGGCTGCCGCTGGACACGAACACGCCCTGGAGCACTGATTCCTTGCCCGCGCTCAACGCCGCCGGGGACTCGACAACCGCGTAGAGCTTGCTGCCGTCGGCCGAGTAGGCGAATGTGGTCCGCCCGATATCGGTCGCGTTGATGTCTCCGGTTGGGGCGACCTTCGCGAAGCTCTGACCGCCGTCGGTCGACTGATAGAAGCCGTTGTCCTGGGTGAAGCCCGGACCCCGCCAGCCGACCACCGCGATCACCTGCCGCCCGGCGCTGCCAGGCACCACCTGCACGGTTGTGACGTGGTTGTAGTAGGGCGAGGAGGGATTGGGGCCCTCGGGAGCGAGGACCTCAGACCACTGCCCCGACGTCGCCGAGTAGCGAAAGAGACCGTTGTTGGTGGCCGCATAGCCGTTGCCCTGCGCGTCGAAGACGAGCTGGTAGACGGTGCGGGAGACCAGCGGATTGTTACCGCTCGGGTCATCGCCGACCCGCTGCCAGGACGAGCCGACGAGCCGGTAGACACCGGTGCCGGCGTAGCTGTCCTGGTTGGTGTTCGCCTCACCGGTTGCCGCCCACACGGAGCCGTCGGTCGGGTTCACAGCCACGGCGCCGATCGAGAGGCTGGGCAGGCCGTCGGAGATGGGCGTCCACGTGGCGCCCTGATCCTGCGAGCGCCACACGCCGCCGTCGGCGGTGCCGGCGTACCAGCTCCCGTCGGATGTCGAGATCAGTGCGGTCGTACGGCCGCCGACGATCGAGAAGCCTGAGCCGACGTTGGACCAGAAGGGGTCGGTGTAGTCGGACGGGTTGCCGTTGTACGGCTGGTTGGTGACTTCCTGCCAGGCGCCAGCGCTCTGGTTCAGGCCCTGAGCCTGTTGCTGGGCGCTGACCAGCGCCTGGCCCGAGACTGTCGTCCCGGGCGCCACGCGCTCGTTGCCGTACTGCGCGAACCGATCGGCGAGATTGCCGTCATCCGGGGTGTGAGTCGGCGTCGGCGAGCCGCCGGAGGCCTTCAGCACCTGCGCCTGGGATTGCTGACGGGCCGCGGCGCCCCTGAGCGCGCGGGTGAAGCCGCGGGCCGCGGCACTCTGGACGCCGTGGGTGAACTGACGGTGGGGACGGACCCGAGCCGCCCCGCTGGCCGCCAGGCCGAGCGCGACGATCACCGTCACACCGAAGACGGGCAGGAAGCTCACGCGTACCGGCGTGGCTCCCCTACGCAGACTTGACATCGACAACCTCCTCTGGTCCCACGCGACTATGTGGAATGCCCCCTGCCAGAGGGCTCGGGCAAACTATCAGGTCGGTGCAGTGGGCCGCGGTGGCGGCGGCAACCCCGCTTCCAGCGGCGGCCGTCGGCCGCTCAGGGCTTGTCGGCGAGGACCTGGTAGATCGAAGCCCACCCGGTGAGAAAGCCCTGACGGGCCGCGCGCAGGTACAGCCGCCATACCCGTGCCCGTTCGCTACCGGCCAGCCGCACGGCCTCGTCGTAGCGCTCCTCGTAGCTGGCGATCCAGTAGCGCAGGGTCTCGGCGTAGTCGTCGGGAAGTCCCTCCACGTGGCGCGTGACGAGACCCGTCCGCTCCAGCGCCAGCTCGATTCGCGACAACGGCAGAGGCACGCCGTCGGGAAACACGAAGCGCTCGGAGAACGCGCCCTCGTCCTTGGTGTCGAAGTCCATCAGCTTGGCGATGCCGTGGTTGAGCAGCCGGCCGCCGGGCTTGAGCAGGCCGTGCAGGGTCTGCATATACACGTCGATCCGCTCCTCCCCGACGTGTTCGACCATGCCGATGCTCGAGATGGCGTCGAACTGCTCGTCGGCCAGCTCTCGGTAGTCGGCGAGGCGTAGGGTGACCCGATCGGCCACTCCGGCCTCCTGCGCGCGCTGGCGGCCGAGCTGGACCTGGCGCTCAGACAACGTCACCCCGAGCACCTCGACGCCGTGGTTTTGAGCGGCGTGGATGGCGAAGCTGCCCCAGCCGCAGCCGACGTCGAGCACCCGCTCGCCCTCGCGCAGACCGAGCTTCTTACAGACCAGCTCGAGCTTGGCCGCCTGGGCCTCCTCGAGGCTCTGGGCACCGCCCTGGAAGTAGGCGCAGCTATACGTCATCGACGGGTCCAGGAAGAGCGCGAAGAACTCATTACCGGCGTCGTAGTGGTAGCTGACGGCACGCCGGTCGCGGCCGATCGAGTGGCGCTCACCGGTCAGGCGCAGTTCTGAGGCCGGCGGTTTCGGAGGCTTGGTCAGCCCGCAGGCGCGAACGACTGCAGCGGCGAGACGGGCGATCTGCGCGGGCGAGAGCTTCGGAGCCTCGAAGGTGTCGACGATCCGTAGCGCCTTGTCGATGTCATCGGTGTCGATCAGGCCCAGCACGTAGGCCCGGCCGAGGCCGAGCTCGCCTGGCGCGCGCAGTACGTGGGCAAGCGCCTCGGGCGAGTGGACAGTGAAGGTGGGGGCGCCTGCCTCAGTGGCCGGCACCGCTGTGCCGTCCCAAAACGCGATCCCGAACGGACGCTCGGGCAGCGCGGATTGCAGCTCGCGGCGGAGGGGTGCGGTGCGGGCGAAGGGCAAAGCCCGGCGAGCTTAGCGGCCCCGGGGGCGCCGGCCTTCGC
>JBAVWI010000426.1:0-4131 GCA_049697735.1 Solirubrobacteraceae bacterium | reverse complement strand
GCGCTGGCCACCGCCTCGGCGTCACGGACGTCGGCCGCGGCGAAGGTGAAGCGACCGGTGTCCACGTGCTCGCGCGCGGACTCGAGGTCGGCCACGATCACCTCGGCGCCCCGCTCGCGCAGCGCCTCAGCCGTCGCCCGGCCCAGGCCCGAGGCACCCCCGGAGACGAGCGCGACGGCGCCCTCAGGCTTCATCGGCTCGGTGCGCTGGACCTGGCATGCCGGTCAATCTAGTGGTTCGTCTCAGATCTGAGTGGACACCGAGAGGTGTCACCGGTGGTTGGCGTTTTCGGCCTCGCCGCGGGCGGCATCAGCCGACCAGCGCGCCGCTCGCGCGGATCCCCCTCCAGATGCCGCCCGAGAGGTTGGCGCCGATGTAGTCGGTCGCCCCGGGCGTCGGCTCAGCCGAGTAGCGATAGAGCGGGTGCCCGGCGTAGGTGACCTGACGCTTGCCCTGGACACGGATCGTGCCTAGCAGGGCGTGCTTGACGCCGGGACCGGCGGTCGGCGTGCCATGAGTACTCACGATCGGCCACACACTGGCACAGCTGCGTACCGGGGCACAGCGATCGACGTTGCGACTGTCCTTGGAGAAGGTGAACAGGACCAGGCCGGCGCCGTCGGTGAGCAGCTTTCCGGCGCTTGTCGCCCGCACCTCGATCCGGGCCCCGGACGCGGCCGGAATCGCCGGCGGGACACTGGGCATGGCGAACATACTTACCTCCTGGGGTCGGGCCCGGCCCGGAGCGGGTGCGAGCACGTTGGCGTTCACCGCCTGAGACGCCGGCCAGGCCGACTCCTTCCTGAAAAGCGTCCATGGCCGAGACCGGAGTCCGTAGCATTGCCAGACGTAGTGCCGCGCCTTGACCCGAAGTCGCTTGGTCAGCACCTCGATGCGCTCTATCGCGCCGCGTGGGCCCTATGCGGGTCGCGTGAGGACGCCGAGGACCTCGTCCAGGACACCTTGACGCGGGTCCTCGCCCGGCCGCGGACAGTGAAGGACGGCGGCGATCGTGCCTACCTGATGAGCGCCTTGCGCAACACCTTCTATTCGCGGCTGCGCCGTCAGTCCCGCCGGCCCCAGACCACTCCGATGCTCGAGGATGTCTCGGCGGTGCAAACGCGGACCTCAATGCAGCCCGACCGAGCTGCCGAGGTGCGAGAGATCTTCGCCACCGTCGCCCAGCTGCCCGAGGACTTCCGGCTCGCGCTCGCGGCGGTGGACATCCTCGGCCTCAGCTACGGGGAGGCTGCCGACGCGCTGGGCACCAGCGAGGCGACGATCACCACACGCATCTACCGAGCGCGCCAGCGGGTGGCGCGGGCTCTCAGCGACGAAGCTCCCGCCGTTCGGGAAGGATCAGGACCAGATCGGAGTCTTGCCTGATGGACGAGAACATGAGTGACGAACCGCAGTTTGCCGAGGCCGAGCTGGCCCGAGTGGCCGACGGCTCGCTCGAGGCCGCGCACGAGGCGGCGCTGCGACGGCGCCTCGAGGGCTCGCCGGAGCTTTCCGCCGCCCTCGGCGAACAGGAGCGTGCCATGACGATGCTGCGCTCGATCGACGTTTCAGCGCCCGAGTCGCTGCACGCGGTGCTCGATGAGCAGCGGCGCCACGCCATCCGTAAGCCCCGCCGCCGGCTGCGGTTGGGACTCGGGTACGCGCTGCCGGCCACGGTGGCGGTCGCCGCCGCCCTGGCCATCGTGCTCATGACCAGCGGCGGCAGCTCCGGTCCCAGCCTCCAGCAGACCGTCCGCCTCACCCTCGCGTCCGCGACCCACCCAGCCCCTACCGAACGCAGCGCCTCCACCCTCGACGCCGCCGCCGCCGGTGTCCCCTTTCCCTACTGGCAGCAGACCGTCGGCTGGCGAGCCGTCGGGGCCCGCCTCGACCGGGTCGGCGGGCGCGAGATCCGGACTGTGTTCTACGGCAGCCGGCACGGACGCCGGGTCGGCTACGCGATCGTCGACGGCCCCGCAGTGCCCGTTGCTCACGGGCGCACGGTGACCGTCGGCGGCGTTCCCTACCACTTCCTGAACCAGGGTTCGGCAACGCTTGTCACCTGGCTGCGCTCGGGCCACACCTGCGTGATCGCCGGTCGCGGGGTGAGCGAGGCCATGCTTCTGCGCCTCGCCACCGCCGACGCACGCGCGTAGACCACTTGACGACTTTGCAATGCTGGCCTTATGCCCGGCCCGGTGCACGCATGCACGCATCTGGACACCATCGAGGTCACAGAACTGCCCATGGCCGTGGACGGCTGCGAGGACTGCCTGCGTGACGGCGGGGCATGGCTGCATCTACGCATCTGCCTGGGCTGCGGTCACGTGGGCTGCTGCGATGACTCGCCTCACCAGCACGCCAGCCGCCATGCCGCCGACTCCGGGCACCCGCTGATCCGCTCGCTCGAACCCGGCGAGGAGTGGAGCTGGTGCTTCCCCGACGAGCTGGCCATGGTCATCCCGACGGTCACGGGCACCACCCGGATCCCCCCCTCGCCGATGCTTTCGTGAGACTTTCGGCCGCGAGCGCGGCCGGTTGACATGGCCGCCGCGGCCAGCGACCGGACCAAGAATCTCGCGCTGGTCAGCGCGATCCTCGCCTCGACCATCGCCGCCGTCGACTCGACGGCAGTCAACGTTGCCCTACCGGCCATCAGCCGTGACCTCGGCGGAGGCTTTGCCGCCCAGCAGTGGATCTCCAACGCCTATCTGCTCACACTGAGCGCGCTTATCCTGCTCGCCGGGTCGCTCACCGACCGGCTCGGCGAGCGCCGCGTGTTCACGGCCGGCGTGGCCGGCTTCGGGATCGGATCGGCGCTGTGCGCGGCCGCCCCTACGGTCGGGGTGCTGATCGCCGCCCGCGCGCTGCAGGGGATCTCCGGCGCGCTTCTCACCCCGTCGGCGCTGGCCATCATCGTCGCCGTCTTCGGACCCGATGAGCGAGGGGGCGCGATCGGTCGCTGGACGGCGTGGGGCGGGATCGGGATCCTCGCCGGTCCCCTCATCGGGGGCCAGATCGTTGACTCGGCCTCGTGGCGGTGGATCTTCCTCATCAACGTGCCCCTCGTCCTCGCCGCGCTGGCCCTGGGCCGGATTGCCGTTCCGGGCCGCGCCGGAGTCGATGACGATGGCGCCGGCATCGACTGGACCGGCGCCGGGCTGGCCGCCACCGGGCTGGCCGGCATCTCCTTTGGTCTCATCGAGCAGCCGGTCCTCGGCTGGTCTGACCCGGCGATCGCGGGCGCCTTGGCCGTAGGGTTCGCGCTGCTGGTCGGGTTCATCGTCTACGAGTCGCACACCCCGCATCCGATGCTCCCGCTCAACCTGTTCGCGCGGCGCAACTTCGCGGTCACCAACGCGCAGACCCTGGCCATGTACGGGGGCATCGGCATTCTCGGTTTCTTTGTCACCATCTACCTGCAGCAGGTGGCCGGCTACAGCGCGCTGAAGTCCGGCGTCACCGGGCTCGTTCCCACCGCGACGATGTTCCTGCTCTCGGCGCGGATGGGACGACTCGCCGATCGCTACGGTCCGCGCTTCTTTTTGACCGTTGGCCCGATGCTGGTGGCTTGCGGCTTCCTCCTCATGCTGCGCTACGGGACGTCGGTCTCGCTGTTCGGGGACGTCCTCCCCGCCATGCTCGTCTTCTCTCTCGGCCTCGCCATGACGGTGTCGCCCTTGACCGCCACCGTGCTCGCCGATGCGCGCGACCATGAGGCGGGGATCGCCTCGGCTGTCAACAACGCGATCGCGCGCACCGCGGGCCTGATCGCCGTCGCCGCCGTAGGAGCGGTGGTGGCCGCGCACTACACGGCGCTGCTCGATCAGCGCCTCGGACACCGGCTGCCCGCCTCGAGTCAGGCCGCCGTCCAGCAGGCCAAGCGGCGCACCTTCGGGGTCATCAAGGCGAGCGCGATCCCGCCCGCCGAGCGCACCTTCGCCGCCCACGCCGCGGCCACCGCCTCCGAGGATGCCTTCCATCTCGCGGTTGAAATCGGCGCTGGGCTACTGCTGATCGCCGGCCTCGGCGGCCTCGCACTGCGCAGCGAGCGGCGTACGGCGGTGGCGGCCGGTGACTGCCCCGGCGGCCAGCTCGCCGGGGCCCCCCAGGCGGCCGCCGAGTGTGGTC
>JBAVWI010000425.1:0-3675 GCA_049697735.1 Solirubrobacteraceae bacterium | reverse complement strand
GACCCGTCCGACCTCGAGAGCCAGGTGCGCAGACTGCTGGGCGATCGCGCGCGCCGGGCCGAGCTGGCCGCCGCCGGGCTTGACCGGGCAGCCGCGTTTTCCTGGGCGCGCACGGCGCGTGCGACTGCCGACGTCTACCGCGAGCTGTTGTGAGCTCGTGGGCGCCTGTGCGATCGGTTCGCGTGGTTATTCGGCCTTGATCCATCCCAGGAGGGCGGGGATGGTCATGACAAGGATTTTTAGGTCGAGCCAGAGACTCCAGTTCTCGATGTAGTAGTTGTCCCATTCGACGCGGTCTGTGAGTGATGTCTGGCCGCGTAGGCCTTGTACTTGGGCCCAACCCGTGAGGCCCGGTTTGACGCGGTGGCGGTCGTTGTAGCGGTAGATGTGGGTTTGGAATTCTGAGGCGTAGTTGACGCGTTCGGGGCGTGGTCCGATGAGCGACATTTCCCCAGCCAGGACGTTGACGAGCTGCGGTAGCTCATCGAGGGATAGGCGGCGGATGAGTTTGCCGACCGGGGTGCGGCGGTCGCAGCCTTCCACACCCCCTGGCGCGAGACCCGCGGGCGGATGGTAGTTGGCCAGGGTCGGCGCGCCGCTCATTGAACGGAATTTCAGAATGTCGAATTGGCGGCCTTTGAAGCCCCGGCGGCGCTCGCGGTAAAGGATCGGTCCTGGGGAGCTGACCCATACGGCTTCGGCGATAGCCATTAGCAGCGGCCAGGTCAACAGGAGGATCACCGCGGCGAGCACGCGATCCAGCGTGTACTTGACCGCGAACTGCCATCCGTGCGGATTGATCTGCTCGCTGCGGAGCAGCGGGATGCCGCCGAGATGCTCGACTGACACGCGGTTGTTGACTTCCTCAAACAGGCGTGGCACGACGGCGACTTTGACCTGCAGGGTGCGGCAGTTGCGGATCAGATCGACCAGCACCGGGTGTGGGGCGGTGGAGAACGTCACGATCGCCTGCTCGACGCCGTGGCGCTGGATTACCCGCTCGAGGTCACGGCAGGCGCCAAGCAACGGCAGGCTCTCAGCCTGACCGTCCGGGGACAAGCCCAGCATCACTGACGGCGCCTCGCCGTTGCATGCCTCAAGCTCCCCGGTGGCTCGCCCTGGCAGGGTGGCGTTGGCGTTGGCGGCCTCGAGCAACGGCTCATCGTCGAGGAACCCGACGGGGCGCAGCCCGAGCTCGGGACGCTCAAGCAGCCGTCTAGCCACGAGATGCCCGACACCGCCCGCCCCGACGATCAGCGTGTTAAGTCCCGCCGTCTTGCGCCGGCGGCCGCGGTAGTCAATCAGCGCGATCACCCACCGCTGCCCGGTCAGGCCGACCAGCGCGAAAACCCACAGCCGCAGCATCGGGGTCAACGAAGCCCCCGAGGAGATCAGGGAGCGGGCGAAGGCGACGCTCATCGCCGCGATCGAGCACGCCGCAAACAGTCTGGCGACCGTGTCCACGCCGGCGGCCTGCAGCCGGAAGCTGTAGAACCCGCGGACCTGCAGGATCACCAAGGTGAGCGCGGCATACCCCAACCCCCAGCCCAGACTGACCAGGTCAAGGCGACCGGCGGCGAGGTCCACAGCGCCCGCCACCGCCATCATCAGGACGACCGCGTCAGCGATCCGATGTGCCCGCATCCGCCGCTGCTGGGATGAGCGCCGCTGCGGACGCGGGCCAAGGTCCACGGCCCCGCCGGCGATCCCATCACCGCGGTCGGCCGCTGACAGCGACCCCAACCCGTAAACGCCGGGCACGGCACTCCAGTCCTGCCGGTCAACGCTTGGCGGTCTCTCCGCCGTCGAGGGCTTCATCGGCCGACGTGGCGCCGGGATCTGCGCCGGTTGTCGTGAACACGGGAATGGTGGATGACAGACGGTCGCGGCGATGGCTTTAGAACCTCATTGTGAGTCGTTTTGAGGACCGGGCCGAAGCGATGACCGACCAGTCGCAGGACGTACGCGTCTCGATAGCGGCAGTAACGAAAGCCCGCCAGGCGCGCAATCTGCATGCTGCGGGATGTGACGTAACGCCGCCGGCGGGGAAACACCCGCGAGCTACGATTCGCCACCACGCCTACCAGCCCGCCGCCGACCACGACCAGACCGGCGAGCGTCAGCCAGACCACAGGCCAGCTGCCAGTTGCCGGGACTGCCCGCACACGACCCGGGACAGACTTCACTCGCGCCGGATCCGGGGCGGTCCGCGGCAGCTGGGACGGCGTGCTGGGCCGTGCCGCAACTGATCGCGAGGACCCAGCCCGGCTCGAGGCCGCTCGCCTCAGCGAAACTCGCCGCCGACCGGTCGCCGTCGGCGCCGTGACCCGCAGGCGCGCGAGCGTCACAGGTCCCACGACGCCATCCACCCGCAGCCGGTGCGCGGCCTGGAAACGCATCACCGCGCGTCTGGTGCGCGGGCCATAACGGCCATCGATCGGCCCGGGCGCGAACCCCTCGCCGGCCAAGCGACGCTGCAGCCCCCGTACGCGCCTCGAGCCCGCAGCCTGCGCATAGCCGCTACCCAGCACCAACAGCACCACGGCATGACGCTCGGTGTGCCTGCGCGCAGCCACGCGCCGCCGGCGGCTGACCGGGCCAGGACGCCGCTGAGAGCTCTGCTCGGCGTGAGCGCTTACGGGCCGGGCAGCCGCACGGCTGCTCCCCCGCGCGGCCAGCGCCGGGTCCGGCAACAGCACGAGAGCGAACAAACTCGCCCACGCAGCCACCCATCTAGACCATGACATACAAGTTCCCCTTGCTTGCTAGAACGGGACGCCGGGGCACGAAGCCCGGCGCCAGGACGATGGAAAGCCGTTTCGGCTAGCCAGGGTCAGCAAGCAGCGAGACAAACGGTGCTGGGCGGCCCAGCTGGGCACATAGCCGCCGGGACCCAACCAGGCGCGATAGCCCCCAGCCGAGCAGCGCCGGCAACACCGCGAAAGCAAAAAAGAACCAGCCCGAAAAACCCGTGCCCGCGCTCGTCCCAGCACCCACCGGCGCCGACGGTGCTTCCGGCACCGGACCGGGGACGGGCGACCGCGACACCATGAAGCTCCCATCAGTCCGCGGACTGGGCGACGACCCCAACAGCGGCCGCATAGTCAGCGACGCTGACCCGGCAATCATCCGTACGAGCGTAGGACTCACCGGGTTGACCGACCCAGCACGAAGGGCCGGCTGGCCAGTCTTGGCAGCCGTGGGGGTGATCCAGGCGACCGACTTGACCATCTTCAGGACCGGCGAGACCGGCTTCGCTTGGGGCGCCACAGTGCCAGTGACCGGCGCAGTTGGAGGGGCGGACACGGACGGCGCCGACGCGACCGGCGCAGTCGGAGGGACGGACGCGGACGCCGCCGACGCGACCGGCGCCACGGTCGGGGTGGCCGGTGCGACAGTCTTGCCGGACGGCACGCCGGTCGGGGTGGCCGGTGCGGCAGCCTTGACCACCGGCGTGGCCGGGGTGACAGTCCTGACCACCGGCGTGACCGTCTGGGCGACGGGCGCGACGGTGTTGGTGACCGTCTTGGCGGCGGCCGCGACGGTGCTGGCAACGGGCGCGACGGTGCTGGTTACGGTCTTGGCAACGGGCGCGACGGTCTTGGCGACGGTGTTGGTAACGGTCTTGGCATCGGGCGCGACGGTCTTGGCAACGGGCGCGACGGTGCTGGTTAC
>JBAVWI010000424.1:0-10924 GCA_049697735.1 Solirubrobacteraceae bacterium | reverse complement strand
ATACCCAGCCCTCTGCAGCCCGTGTCAGGCTCGCACGGGAGCCCGAGCCGCGCGCTGCCGCTGATCGCGCTCGCTCTGGTCGCCCTCGGCATCGTCCTCGTCGTGACTCAACTGGGTTCCGGGGGGGCTGCCAAGCGGACGGCCGCCGTCCGTCACTCCGCGCCTCGGGGCGCGCGCCACAAGCCGGCCCCCGCGGCTGCCAAGACCACGCACTCAGCTTCCAGCAGCGCGTCGGCAACGGCGACGTCAACCGCCGCGGCGAGCACCACGACGGCGGCCAGCTCGACCCCCAGCGTCCCGGCCACAGACGCCTCTGCGCTCCAGCTCCAGGGCCATCAGGAACTGCTGAGCGGCAACTACGCGGCGGCGATCTCCACCCTCGAACGGGCGGTTCGCGCCGCCGCCCCGGGCAGCCTGCCCTATGCGTACGCCCTCTACGACCTGGGCGACGCCCTGCTGCGCTCGGGCAACGCAAAGGCGGCCGTGCCGGTACTTCAGCAGCGCCTGCAAATCCCCAACCAGACCTCGACCGTGCAGGCGCTGCTCAACCAGGCGCTGCAGGCCGCCGGTCAGGCCCCCGCCCCCGGCTCACCGGCCAACACGGGCGGGACGAGCCTGCCCCCCGGACACGGCCACGGGCGCGGCAACGGTCAGGGCAACGCGGGCAACGGCGGCGACTGAGATTCCGCTCCCGGCGCTGAGCCAGGCGCCGAGTCGTCAGGCTGAGCAGCCGCCAGCTGGTCACGAACGGCGAGTGAGGCAAGCACCGCCTCGGCGGCGTGGCGGCCGCTGTCGCGCTTGTCTCCCCCGGTCACCCGGGCCAGCGCCTGCTCCATCGTGTTGACGGTGAGCACCCCGAAGCCGACCGGGACTCCGGTCTCGAGCTGGACGTCGGTGATCCCGTGGGCGGCGCTCGCGCAGACCCAGTCGTAGTGGTCGGTCTCGCCGCGGATCACGGCTCCAAGGCAGACGATGGCGGCATAGCGGCCCGACTGGGCGGCGTACTTGGCCACCAGCGGGAGCTCGAAAGCGCCGGGCACGTCAAAGCAGTCGATATCGGTGATGCCGCCGTCCTCGAGGCCGCTACGGGCGCCCTGCACCAGGCGCCGGGCCAGCTCGTCGTAGAAGCGGGCCACGCACAGCGCGACCCGCCGCTCAGGCGCGACCCGCCGCTCAGGCGCCATCCGGGTCCCGACTGTCGCTCTCCTGCTCCTGGCGAAACATCTCTTCGTCAAACGGCAGGCCCTGGTGGTGCAGGGTGTGCCCGAGCTTCTCGCGCTTGGCGCGCAGGTAGGCCTCGTTGTGGGGGTTGGAAGCGTGCTCGATCGGCACCTGGTCTGACACCGACAGTCCGTAGCCGGCCAGGCCGGAGATCTTCTTGGGATTGTTGGTAAGGATCCGGATGCTGGTCAGACCCAGGTCGACGAGGATCTGGGCGCCGATCCCGTAATCACGCAGGTCCACGGGCAGGCCGAGGCGGAGGTTGGCGTCGACGGTGTCCAGCCCCTCCTCCTGGAGCTTGTAGGCGCGCAGCTTGTTGAGCAGCCCGATTCCCCGCCCCTCCTGGCTGAGGTAGAGCAGGACGCCGCGGCCCTCCTGCTCGATCATCGAGAGCGCCGACTCGAGTTGCTCGCCGCAGTCGCAGCGCAGGGAATGGAACACGTCTCCGGTCAGGCACTCGGAGTGGACGCGAACGAGCACGTCCTGGGCGCCGTCGATCTCCCCCTTGACCAGGGCGACGTGGTGCTTGTTGTCGACCAGCGAGCGGTATCCGACGGCGACGAAGTCTCCGAATCCGGTGGGCAGCTTGGTGGCCACCACCCGCTCGACAAGCTTCTCGTGGCGCCTTCGGTAGGCGACCAGGTCAGCCACGGTGACCATCTTCAGGCCGTGGCGCTCGCAGTAGCCGGTCAGGTCGGGCACGCGGGCCATCGTCCCGTCGTCGTTCATGATCTCGCAGATAACCCCGGCCGGGATCAGGCCGGCCAGGCGGGCCAGGTCGACACCTGCCTCGGTCTGACCGACGCGCTCCAGCACGCCCCCCGGCTTGGCCTTGAGCGGGAATACATGGCCGGGCTGGACGAGCTCACGGGGGCTGGTCTGGGGATCGATCGCGACCTGGATCGTGCGCGCTCGGTCGGCAGCCGAGATCCCGGTGCTGACCCCCGAGCGGGCCTCGATCGAGACAGTGAAAGCGGTCTCGAAAGCGGATTCGTTCTTGGCCGCCATCAGGTCGAGCCCGAGCTCGTCGCAGCGATCAGGGGTCAGCGCGAGGCAGATCAACCCTCCCCCCTCCTTGCGCATGAAGTTGATCGCCTCGGGGGTGACGAACTGGGCGGCCATGGTCAGGTCGCCCTCGTTCTCGCGGGTCTCGTCGTCACAGACGACGACCATCTTGCCCTGGCGGATGTCCTCGATCGCATCCTCGATCGAGGCAAAGGTGGCCGGAGTGGCGCTCATCGCTTGACCCCCACGAGTTTCTCGACGTATTTGGCGAGCACGTCCACCTCCAGGTTGACGATCGCACCCGGGCTGATGCGGCCGAGGTTGGTTCGTTGCAGAGTCTCGGGAATGAGGGAAACGGTAAATGATGCGTCGTCGATGTCGGACACGGTCAGGGAAACCCCGTCGACCGCCACCGAGCCTTTGCTGACCACGTAGCGGAGCACGTCGGCCGGGGCTCGGACGCGCACGCGGCGGGCGAAGCCGTCAGCCGTCACCTCGACCACCTCGCCCACGCCGTCAACATGACCTTGCACGACGTGGCCGCCGAGCCGGTCACTGGCGCGCAGGGGCAGCTCGAGATTGACCTCGGACCCGGAGACGACCTCGTTGAGCGAGCTGCGGGTCAGCGTCTCGTTCATGACCTCGGCGGCAAAGGCACCGTCGGCGATCGCGGTCGCGGTCAGGCAGACGCCGTTGACAGACACCGAATCACCCTCGCCCAGCTCGGGAGCCAGGCGGGAGGTGATCGTGAGTCGCACCCCGTCGCTGGAGTGCTCGGCGCCGGCAATCCGGCCTAGATCGGCCACAAGCCCCGTGAACACAGCCCCTCACCATTCCTTGATTCGGGCCGAGATGAGCAGGTCCTCGCCGACGCGGTCACAGGTCAGAGCCATGGCGTGCACAGCATCGGAGATCAGGTCGACGCCCTCACCCTCGAGCGGATCCCGGGCGGTGCGGCCGCCCAGGATCAGGGGAGCGAGAAAGAGGCGAATCTCGTCTATTTCACCAGCGTCGAGGAAGGCTCCAGCCAGGTGGGGGCCGCCCTCGAGCAGGATCGAGCCCACCCCCGCCGAGCCGAGCTGATCGAGCGCGTCGCGGACCCGGGCGGGCTCGTTCTCGCCACTGGCCACGATCACGTCGGCGCCGTGGGTGCGCAAGGCATCGGTGGCGGTGCGCGGCGCGGCCCGCGAAACGACGATGGTCAGCGGGATCCGGCGGGCGTCGCGCACGAGCTGGGCGGAGAGGGGAAGGCGCCCGAGCGAGTCGAACACGACCCGGCGCGGCTGGTCGCTGACCGGGCGAGGACCGGTCTCCACCCGAGCGGTGAGCAGCGGATCGTCAGCCAGCGCGGTCCCGATTCCGACCGCGACCGCGTCGCATTCCGCGCGCCAGTGGTGGGCGCGAAGCCGGCTGCTCTCGCCCGAGATCCACTGCGAGTCGCCGCTGCGGGTGGCGACCTTGCCGTCGAGCGTCATCGCCGACTTGAACAGGACCCACGGACGTCCCGTCTTGGCGTACTTGCGGAAGGGCTGATTGAGCATCCGGGCCTGAGCGGCGAGGGCACCGTCAGCGAGCACGACCTCGATCCCCTCGTCGCGCAGGATCCCGAGCCCGCGGCCATTGGCGTGCGAGCTGGGATCGTCTGAAGCTACGACCACACGGCGAATCCCGGCGGCGCGGATGGCGTCGGTGCACGGCGGCGTGCGGCCCTTGTGACAGCACGGCTCGAGCGACACGTAGAGGGTGGCGGTGCTCAGATCGTGTCCGTCGGCGGCGACGATCGCCTCGATCTCGGCGTGCGGCGAGCCCAGTGCACGATGAAAGCCCTCGCCGATGACCAGATCTCCGGCCGCCACGACGGCGCCGACGAGGGGGTTGGGGCTCACCTGTCCGCGTCCGCCCTCGGCGAGCTCGATCGCGCGCGCCAGGTGAAGGCTGTCGGTATCGGCTCCAGTGGTCATCATCGTTTTAGCTGCTTTGAAGAATAGTTCGCCGCACATTTACCGCTGGTAAGTCGGTAGACGCTGATCTCCGGTCCGGGTCGCGCGTACTGGCCGGGGTAGTAGTCCACCGACCAGTCGAAGTTGAACGGGACTGCGTGGTTGTTGTTGCCGAACGGGCTGACGTGATACATGAGCTTGGCGTGGTTGGCCAGCTCCGCGTAGTAGGCGATCGCGGCGGGGGCGATCTTGGGCTGGGCGAAGGATCGGCCGGCCTGCAGCGAACCGATCACCACCCAGCAGTAGTTGCTGTTGATGTACTCGCTGAGGAGCTCGGGGCGCAGCGTGCGCTCGTACTGGTCAACGAGCACAAAGCGCCGCTGGCCGGGTGCCAGCAGCCGGCCCTGGGCGTCGACGTCGGTCTCGTAGGTCGGGAAGCGCTGCCAGCGCGTGCCGCTCAGCGTGGCCGGCAGCGAGCGCCCGATATCGGCGCCCCAGTTGTCTGACACGACTGGCTCGACCACCACCTTGGCGCCCGCGGGCACGTGGCCGACCATCCACTGGCGGGCCAGGTTGCGTGTGTCGGGGCGGGCCAGTACGGCGTCGTTGTGGATCGAGCTGGCCAGACCCTGACCGAGCATGATCACAGCCGCCACCGGCGCGACCAGGAGTGCCGGGGCGCGGCCGGTCCGGACCAGCCAGCGCACCAGCTCGACCGTGCCGTAGGCGCCGAGCAGCGCGACGATCGGGAAGATCGGCATCAGCCAGCGCCCGAAGAAGCGCTGCTGGTCACCCATGTAGAGGATGTAGGCGATCGGGGCGGCCAGCAGGACCAGCGCCGTCGTCAGTCGCCGCCGGACCAGAAGCAGGATCGACCCGCCCAAGGCGGCCAGAGTGGGTGCCCAGCCCAGCCCCCAGGTGAGCGTCCAGATGTAGTAGGCGGTCCCGCTGCCAGAGGTCGTGCCGAGCTTGATTGGGTCGGCGCCGCCGGCCAGGGCGGCCTGCGTCGAGATTCCGTTCTGGAAGGCCGAGAAATCCAGCACGGCGTAGGGGTTGGCGATCACGAAGGCGATCAACGCCACGAGCACGGCCAGCACCAGGCGCCGCAGGGCGACCAGAAGCGCGCCGCCGGCGCCGTCACAGAAGGCCGCCGCCAGCAGGCAGACGAGCGTGATCCCACCGGTGTACTTGGTCGCTGCGGCAAGTCCGATCCCCACCCCGGCGATCACGTAGTCCCGCCGCCAGCCACGGCGCAGAACCCCGGAGACTCCGTACAGCGAGAGCGCGACCGGGGCCAGGGTCGGAACGTCGTTGAGGGCAAGGTGGCTGTAGAAGACGGGCAGGAATGCGACCGAGAAGATCGCCGCTCCGAGCAGCGCAACAGTTCGCCCGAACAGGCGCTCGCCGGCCAGGTAGGTCAGCCAGACCGAGATCGTCCCCAGCACCGCCGCTACCACCCGGGCGACGACGAAGACCTCGGTCGGATCGGTGGCAAATGCGCGCGAGACTGCGTCTGCGCTCCCGAACCAGGACTCGAAGACTATGTGCAGCAGGTAGGAGTAGGCGGGTGGATTGAGGAAATACTGAGGGTTGAGGTCATGCGAGAAGAACGCGATCGCCCTGGGAACGAAGTGGGTCGCCTCATCGACGTTGTAGCTGTAGGGCAGGCCCGTCTTGATTCCCCACAGCCGCAGGCCGAAGGTGGTCAGCAACACCACCGCGAGCAGCGGGCGGTGCAGATCGAGGCTGTGTCCGCGGACGCGTTCGCGCAGGCGCGCGAGGCGGCCGCGAGCGGGCGCGTCGACGCCCACGGGGGCCGGATCCAAGGTGGCGGCATCCATGTTTCCCCCCGAGTATCCCGCTACCGTGTGATCTCAACCCGCCCGCCCAAGCGCGCGCGCCAGCAGCGGTCCTCGCCGGGCAGCGGAGCGCGTCTTTATCCGTCGCGCGCTCTCAGGACATGAAGCTCATCATCCAGATTCCCTGTTTCAACGAGCAAGAGCAGCTCCCGCTGACTCTGAGCGGGCTGCCGCGCGAGCTCGAGGGCTTCGAGGTCGTGGAGTGGCTGATCATCGACGACGGCTCGACCGATGAGACGATCGCGACCGCCCGCGCCAACGGGGTCGATCACGTTGTCCGCCTGACCAACCACAAGGGGTTGGCGGCTGCCTTCCAGGCCGGCCTGGATGCCGGGCTCAAGCTCGGCGCCGACGTGATCGTCAACACCGACGGCGACAATCAGTACGAGGCCGCCGACATCCCCAAGCTGGTGGCGCCGATTCTGCGCGGTGAGGCCGACATGGTGGTCGGTGATCGCCAGATCGACGTCAACCAGAACTTCTCGCGGACCAAGCGCCGGCTCCAGCGGCTCGGCTCCTGGGTGGTTCGCCAGGCCTCGTCGACCGAGATCCCCGATACCACGTCGGGCTTTCGCGCCTACAACCGCGAGGCTGCCCTGCAGATGCAGGCCGTCTCGAAGTTCACCTACACGCTGGAGACGATCATCCAGGCCGGCAAGCTGCTCGTCGCCGTCGATCACGTGACGATCCGGACCAATGCCAAGACACGCGAGTCCCGGCTGTTTCCGTCCACGACGGCCTACATTCGCCGCAACGCACTGTCGATCTTCCGCATCTACGCCCAGTACGAGCCGCTGCGGGTCTTCTGGGGCGGCGCGGTGATCTTGGGCGTCCCGGCGTTGGCCCTGTTCATTCGCTTCATCGTCAGCTTCATCCAGAATGGCGGGCATTCCGGCCACGTGCAGTCACTGATCTTCGGCGCCGTCCTGTTCATCGCCGCCATGCTGCTCGGCGCTCTGGGGGTAATCGGGGACCTGCTCAGCCATCAGCGGACGCTGTCCCAGCGCACGCTTGAGCGCGTCCGGCGAATCGAGCTCCAGCTCGGCGTGGAGCCCTCGCACTACGAGCCCGGTGCCCCGGCGGCGGCCGCCGGCCAGGGCGACACCAAGAACCGCGAGGCGCTCGAGGTATGACGTCCGCCCCGACGCCGGGCGCTACCGCCGCGGCGGCGGTCCCGACTGGCAACACCTACGACAAGTACGGCTCGACCAACCCGGTCGTGCGGCGACTGATGGCCGGTTTCGAGCGCACGCTGGATGAGTTGTTCACGCAGGCGGCGCCGAATTCGGTGCTCGACGTGGGGTGCGGCGAGGGTGTCCTCTCGGAGCAGTGGGCCGCGCGCCCGGGCACCGAGCGCGTCGTCGGCGTCGACCTCGCTGACCCCAAGCTCGAGACCGAATGGGCCCAGCGCCGACGCGCCAATCTCGAGTTCCGGGCTATGAACGCCGAGCAGCTTGACTTCGCCGGTGACGAATTCGACCTCGTCGCCGCCACCGAGGTGCTCGAGCACGTGCCCGATCCCGAACGAGTCCTGGCCGAGATGGCCCGGGTCGCCCGGGGACACCTTCTCGTATCGGTTCCCCACGAGCCGCTGTGGCGGGTCCTCAACGTTGCCCGTGGCGCCTACCTGCGGGAGCTCGGCAACACCCCCGGCCACCTGAACCATTGGAGCCGCCGGGCGTTCGTCAGCATGCTCAGCGGACATGGCGCCGTGACCGAGGTCCGCTCGCCGTTTCCGTGGACGATGCTGCTGGTCGCAGTGCGCTGATGGCGGTCATCCGACCGCCGGCGCCAACCCAAGCGCCGCCGCCCTCAGACGACGAACCCGAGAAGGCCGGCTCCTACGCGGCGGGCGCCCGGGTCCTCTCGATCGGAATCGCCTCCACCGGCATCTTCACCTTCGCCTACCTGGCCGCGGCCAGTCACGCGCTCGATCCCCGCTCCTACAGCCGGATCTCGCTCTGCTGGGCGATCATGTTCGTGATCCTCTCGGTCATCTACCGGCCGATCGAACAGCTGCTCTCGCGGACGATCGCCGACCGCCGGGCCCGGGGGCTGCACGATCACTCGCTGCGCGTTCCGGCGGCGATCCAGCTCGGCTTCGCGATCATCTTCCTGGTCGTCGCCCTGGCCCTGCGCCACGACATCGAGCAGGGGATGTTCGACGGCTCGAGCGCGCTGTACTGGATCCTCGTCGTCGGCGTGCTCGCCTACGGCGCCAGCTACTTCGCCCGCGGCTGGCTGGCCGGCCACGAGCGCTTTGCCCTTTACGGGAGCCTCGTTTTCCTGGAGTCGACGTCACGCTTCCTGTTCGCGCTCGCAGTCGTGGTCGGGATAGGCTCGGGCCAGGGTGTGGTCGGGCTGGGCATGGCGGTGGCGCCGTTCGCATCCCTGGCCGTGATCCCGTTCGCGTTCTCGCGGATGCGGATGCGTGGTCCCGCCGACGTACCGGTCGCCGACGCGGCCGCCGAGGGGCCCGCCCACGCCGAGATCGAGGAAGCCACCGCCGACCTGTCGCTCAAGCACGGGGCCGGCTTTGCCGTCTCGGTGGTCGGGATCATGCTCTCTGAGCAGACCCTGATGAACGCCGGTGTGCTGATCGTCGCCGCCAAGGCGGGAGCGGCTGACCTGACCACGGGCCTGGTCGGCTTCGTCTTCAACGTGATGTTGATCGTGCGCGCGCCGCTTCAGCTCTTTCAGGCCGTCCAGACTTCGATCCTGCCCCACCTGGCCGGCCTCGAGGCGCGCGAGAGCGCGGCCGCCTTTCATCGCGCGATTCAGACCACGATCCTCGTCATCGCCGCCTTCGGCCTCGCCGTGGCGGTGGGGCTGCTGGCCATCGGGCCGCCGGTGATGACAGCTTTCCTCGGTGATCACGGCTTTCACTACGCCCGCTTCGGTCTCGCGCTGGTCGGCCTGGGGATGGGGCTGCATTTGATCGCGGGCACGCTCAACCAGGCCGCGCTGGCCCGCGGACAGGCACCCTGGGCCGCGATCGCCTGGCTGATCTCGGCCGCGCTGTTCGTCGTCTTCGTGATCGCCTCGATCATCCCGGCCGAGGTGACCCGGGTCGAGGTCGGCTACTTCGGCGCCACCGCTGTGCTCAGCGTGCTGCTGGCCCTGGTCTACCGACGGGGAGCGGCGGTTGCCAACGCGACGGCCGCGGGGGCGTAGCCAGCCTCACTGGCAGCGGTCCGGCATCTAGGAAACAGCGGCGGGAAGAAGGTGCGCCGGAGCGAGGCCAGGAGGACAAGCGTCGGCTCGTCTGCGGTGGCTTGCCCGCCCAGCCTCGCCCGTCGGGGCTAGCAGGACACACCTCGTCGAAAAGGCAACCGCTTGTTCTCGTAGCCTCGATTTCACGCTTGGGGGCCAGGCATCAACGAGCCGAGGCAGCGGCCTCCACGATCGCCGTATAGGCCGCCGCCGGGTCATCGGATCCGAATACTGCCGCGCCGGCGACGAGCAGGTTGGCCCCCGCATGGGCGACCGAGCCCGCCGTCTTGACCGCCACGCCGCCGTCGACCTCGAGGCCAACCTCGGCCGGCAGCGCCGTTCGCATCCGCTGGAGCTTGCCCAGCGAGCCGGGAATGAACTTCTGGCCCCCCCAGCCCGGGTTTACGCTCATGCAGAGCACGAGGTCAAGCGTATCCATCGCGACCTCATCCAAGGCGGAGAGCGGGGTGCCCGGACACAGGGCGGTCCCGGCCGTACAGCCGGCCTCGCGGATCGCCGCCAGCGTGTAGTGGAGATGGGGCGTGGCCTCGGCGTGAACCGTGATGCTGTCCGCGCCGGCCGAGGCGATGTCGTGTACGTGGCGCTCGGGGCGATCGACCATCATGTGCACGTCGAGGATCCCCCCCGCGGCGTGAACCAGGTCAGCCAGCGCCGCCACGACCACGGCGCCGAAGGTGATCGGGGGCACGAAGCGGCCGTCCATCACGTCGACGTGGATGACCCGTGCTCCGGCGTCTAGCACCTCCTGTACCTGGGCGCCGAGGCGCGCGAAGTCGGCCGACAGGATCGAGGGTGCTACGTGCAGCTCGCGCAGCCGCGCGGAGCGAGACTCATCGCCATCGCTCATCTGGTCAGACTTCTACCAGCATGCTGGCCTGGCAGTGGTTGCAGGCCACGAACATGGTGCTCGACATGCGCACGATCGTGGAGTGCTCACCACAGTTCGGGCACACGGAGACGAGCTCATAGCGCTTGAGGCAGTAGACGCAGCGGTAGCGTCCGGGCACCGCCGTCGGGCGCAGCCAAGGCTCGCCACAGCCCGGGCACTCCGGGCCGAGCTGGACGTCCGGCGACGGATCTTTCACCGGTCACAGCCTAACGAGAGTCGCGGCGACCGGTCCGCCGCAGCCGGGCGATGAAGAAGCCGTCGGTCCGGTCACGATCAGGCATCGTGTGCAGGAACGGGCCCTCGGCGGCGGCCGGGAGCAGAGCGCTCAGGTCCTCGAGCCCGAAGTCAGAACGCTCGGCCAGGAAGGCCGCGATCATGTCCTCGCTCTCGGCCCGAGAGATGGTGCAGACCGAATAGACGAGTGCCCCGCCGGGCGCGGTGGCCTGGGCGCCGGCGCGCAGGACCCGCGCCTGGACGCGGCTCAGATCGGCGATTCGCTCGGGGCTCGTGCGCCAGCGCAGGTCGGGTCGGGACTGGAGCGTCCCCAGGCCGCTGCACGGCGGGTCGACGAGGACGGCGTCAAACGACGCCCCGGCCGACCAGGCGTCGATGTCGCCGGCGTCGGCGGTCAAAACCCGCACCCGGCTGGCTCCCATTCGCGCCACCGTTTGCTCAAGTCCGCGGGCGCGGCCGGGATGGCGCTCGACGGCGACCAGTTCCCCCTCGTCCCCCATCAGGGCGGCCAAATGGCTGGTCTTGGCGCCGGGGGCGGCGCA
>JBAVWI010000423.1:0-4901 GCA_049697735.1 Solirubrobacteraceae bacterium | reverse complement strand
CGACTGATGCGCGGATACCGCACTCGGAATAATCACGAACGCGACACCGGCGAGCGTCAGCAGTCCTAAGACAATCCGCTTGAGTTTCATGTTCTACGTTTTCCTTTCTTCGAGGACGACCAGCGGCGCAACGAGCGACCTGAGGACGCGATCCAGAGCGTGAAAGCCGGCATCGTGCCGCGCGGGCCACGGTATCGAGGGCGAGAAGCCACCCGGTTACCAAGCTGAGAACGGGACGAATTGTCGATGCGGTGGCGCGAACAACCCCCGGGGCAGCGATCCGCAGCTCGGTCGCTCATAGGCCACCAGCTAGGTCGCGCGCGCGGCGCCGTGACCCCAGGTGATGCACAATCAGGGCAACGCAGGCGCATTCATCCCACCTGCCGATCTCCTCATCGACGCCGACGGCGTAAACGTGTACACGGACGTATCGGGGCTCCACTCGGAGCGCGGGTTCGGCCGGTTCGAGCGAAGCATCCGCGTGCCGCGAGGCCTCGACCCGGACGCGATCGAGGCCTCCCTATCCGACGGCGTGCTGACGCTCCGGATCCCCAAGCCCGAGACGATGCGCCCGCGCCGAATCGAGATCAAGGGCAGTGAGAACGGCGCGCGCGAGCACGAGGGCGCGACGGCCTGACCCCGGTCACGGCCGTCCGGGCAGGGTCCCTGCGTGGACGGCCACGACCGCCGGCGGATCAGCCGCCCAGATATTGCAATACGGCAAGCACTCGTCGGTGGTCGGCTGGGTGGCGATGAACCGGTTCGATCGTCCCTCGGCCATCGCGCAACACGATCGTCCGGAGGTCGAATCGCACAGCGGACGGTCCGCGGGCGTCGAATCCTCGACGTTGGTCCAGTATCGGTCCGCGCTGCGGAGATCGACAGTATGGCCATGCAGATTCCGGGTAGCGGCGGGCCAGGTTGGGAACGGCCTTGTCAATGGGGCGTGCGGCGGGGTCTCAGGCGGGCCGTCGTTGCGGTGCTCCCGGTCGCTGGTCTCGTCGGGTGCGGATCGGTGTCCTCGCCCACGACACTGGGTGATCTCTGCGATCGGTATGCGAGCGCCGCCATGGGGATTCTTCCGGCCAATCTGCCAGCCCCGGTACCTCAGAACTTCGCGGCCGGTCTCAGAGCGAGCGCATTCCGCGACTGCGAGCAGCTGGCGGTCAGGTTTGGCTATGGCAGAGCCGGCGATCTGAACGGCACGGGGGTCACCGGTAGTCAGTCGATCCGGCTGATCGGCACGCTCACCGCCCACACCCCGATCAGAGTCCCCGGCGTACCGGTCCCCAAAAAGTATGAGGTTGGAATCCCGTTGGGTGCCGACCAAGCCGCTCCCGGCACGCCATCAATACCGACGGTCGCGACGCCCATGACGCCCCCGCCCATCTCGACCCCGCCGGCGAGCTACACCGCCAGCCATCCCGGCAAGCTACCGCGGAGAGGTCGCCCCGTCGTCGACGGGATACAGCTTCCCGTCGGCCAAAGAGCGGCCGGCCGGGTGCCGATGTGGGAGACCACGCGTCCGACGCCCGACGCGATCCTGTTGGCCTCCCGGCTTGCCATCGCCTTTCCACATACGGGCCTCTGGCCCGTGCTATGGGGGTTCTCCGACGAACCGGCGAGTTACATGGACAACCACGGAGACGTCTCCGCGATCGGGCGCCAACCCGTGGCTCAGGTCTTTTCGCGCTTGTGGCGCGATGCGCGCCACGGGTACGGCGACCGCAGACCATTTCAGAGGCCGTTTGCCGGAGTCGCGCCGCCGGCGCCCCACCGCCTGCCCTCAAACCCATTCGCGCTCTTCTACGCCAACCGCCGCCACATGGTGTACGACGACCTCGGGCCCTACCGGCTCCTGCTGATCCCCTGCCGCCGTCCAGCCGACGCGGTCACCGCCGTCAACTTCCAGCTGATCACGTCCGTCCGGCTCGCAGACATCTCGTCAGTCCTGCGCTCCTGGGAGCACCGGTTTGGGGCCCACCTCGTACTGATGGGATCGAGCGTGGTGATCCTCTCGGTGCAGTCTCCTCCCCGCGATGCACACGACGCCGACCTGCTCGGCAACGAACTGCTCGCGATGTCGCCGCCCGAAAACGCCGCCGGACCCCGCAACGAACTCATCCTAGCCCTCACGGGGCACGCAAGCGCGACGAGCGGCGAGTACCCACCGTCCGACTTCACACCGGGGACATGGGCAATCGGCTGGAACCAATAGCGACAGCAGCGCTGCATCCCTCCGCAGACTGCTGACCGCTCAGAGGGTGGAGCCGGGATCGTACGCCTGGCCGGGCACGCCCGCGATCGCCAGGAGCCGTATGCCATCGGGCCCCGGCAGGAGCTTGCGCCGCGCAGTCGGGCCGACGCGGACGATGTGGTCGGCGTCTAGTGGATACCGGTGGCCATCGACCTCTACGTCGGCCCACCCGCGCAACGCGATGTAGACCTCCTCCTGGCCGAGCTGGTGGGCAGGAGGATTCCCGGGTCCCTCCGAAGAGTGGTCGTGCTCCGGGTAGGCCGTCGTCTCGGGCGGCATGTCGATGATCGATATCCCGAACGGTGTCACGCCCAGCTCAGCTCCTGCGCGGCGGAATGTGAACCCGGTCAAGAAACCCTCGATCGGGTCGAGCTTGTCGATCCGCATGTGAGTGACATCCGCCATGACAACCTGATCCTATGCCGCGCGGCCATGAGTAGTACCAGAGGTTCCGGGTTCGCGGTGAACCGCTCTCAGGGGCCGATAACCGCTCTCGATTGGGGTCGACTGTGGCGCAACTGTGGCGCAGCCAGGTGGCTGCAAGCACATCGTGTCTCGCAGGCGCCGAGATGCGATGTGGCAGCGGCGACCTGGCCCGCGGCGACCACCATGGATGCGCGCTTTCCGCGCTACGCGGGGAGGTCGCACGGTACCGGAACTGTGCGTCGCGGACGCAAAGGGGGTCCAGCTGGTGGGGCCTACGAATCGAACTGCGCTCGACGCCAGTAGGGCGAGCGTTCTGCAAGGCCCGCGAGTAAGTCCTCGTCTGCGAACCGAGCGGGGCTTCGACGGTCGGGCCTAGAAGCCGTTCACGGCTCCGCACACCGTCGGGCGCCCTCTCTCGCCAGTTTCAATTTATACCTGATCTGAGTCCCTCATGAGGCCTTGACTTCTGCCGCATACTCGCCCGCCACGAGCTAGTACCACAGCGAAAGGAGTAGTAAATGGGCAGCGCAGAGCATGAGGTAGTGGTGGTGGGGGCAGGCCCGGCGGGCATGATGCTGGCCGCCGAGCTGGCATTGGCAAAGATCGACGTCGCAGTTGTCGAGCGGCGCGCCGATCACGCGTTGGTCGGCTCGCGCGCCGGAGGGTTTCACTCGCGCACGATCGAGGTACTGGACCAGCGCGGGATCGCGGCCAGGTTTCTCGCGGAGGGCCAGACGGCTCAAGCCGCGATGTTCGGTACGACCGTCCTCGACATGAGCGACTTTCCGACCCGCCACCCGTACTCGCTTGGGATCTGGCAGAACAAGGTCGAGCGGATCATGTCCGAATGGGTCGCCGAGCTGCCGGCGCGGATCTACTACGGCCGCGAGGTGACGGGGCTCGAGCAGCATGACGCCGGGGTTGACGCTCAGCTCGCCGATGGAGAGTCGGTGCGTGCCCAGTATCTCGTCGGTTGCGACGGCGGGCGCAGCGTGATTCGCAGGGCAGCTGGAATCGAGTTCCCGGGATGGGAGCCGACGCGGAGCAACCTAATCGCCGAGGTCGAATTGACCGACGAGCCACCGTCTGGCGTGCGCCGCGACGCCATTGGCCACCACGGGCTGCATCGGATGGAGGACGGTCGCACGGTGCGGGTCGTGGTGACCGAAAAGGAGATCGGGCCGAGCGACGAGCCCAGCCTGCAGGATCTGCGCAAAGCTCTGACCTTCGTGTACGGCACCGACTTTGGGATTCACAACCCGACCTGGATCTCGCGCTTCACCGATGCGACCCGCCAGGCCGCCACTTACCGTGCCGGCCGGGTGCTCTTGGCCGGGGATGCAGCGCACATCCACTATCCGGCAGGCGGGCAGGGCCTTAGCCTCGGCGTGCAGGACGCACTCAACCTCGGTTGGAAGCTCGCCCAGGTCGTCAAAGAAATCTCGCCGGACGGCCTGCTCGACACCTATCACGCCGAGCGCCACCCCGTCGCCGCCCGCGCTATCCAGTACACGCTGGCTCAGGGAACGCTCCAGCGCGTCGATGAGCGCATGCAAGCCCTGCTCGACATCGCATCAGAACTGGCGACCATGGACGAACCGCGCAGACACCTCGCCGGAACCGTCTCGGGCTTGGACATCCACTACGACCTTGGCGAGGGCCACCCGCTGCTCGGACGCCGCATGCCAGACATAGACCTCATGACAGCCGACGGCCCGATCCGTCTCTTCGAGCTCATGCACGACGCGCGACCGCTGCTGCTCAACTTCGGTGACCAAAGCAGCCTCAACATCACGCCGTGGGCCGACCGCGTCCGCCTAATCGACGCCCGCTCTGACAACGAATGGAGGCTTCCGGTACTCGGCCCCGTAAGCGCACCCGCCGCGGTCCTCATCCGCCCTGACGGCTACGTCGCCTGGGTCGGCAACGAAAAAGATGAGCCGCTCCCCGACGCGCTCGCGACCTGGTTCGGAGCGCCGACCGCGACACGATCGACAGCATCCCCCCGTTGAGGAAGATACTCCGGAACGGCGAAACCGGGGCTCGAGCGTGCCGCCGATCCATACTCCTATTAGCCATCCGAGCGCAGCGGCGCCTCGCTGGCGCCGTGGGTGAGGGACGCGATGTGGTCGTTCAAGGGCGCGGTGGGGATCGTTGGGTGGCGGCGGCCAGTTCGGTGCGGTTGGAGACGCCGAGCTTGGTGTAAACGTGAGACAGG
>JBAVWI010000422.1:0-9408 GCA_049697735.1 Solirubrobacteraceae bacterium | reverse complement strand
GTGGCCGTCCGAGCCGCGCACGGACTGCTCGGCCCGAGTCTCGCGCGCGTGCGCGGTGACCGGCCCCGCGCCTGCCGCTGGCTGACCTACCTGGTGGTCGGCACCGCGGCCGCCGCCCTGATCGGCGCTTACCTCGTGCTCGTGCTGCTCGCCTGCGGGCTGGCCGAGCTGCTCGTGCAGCGACAGTCGAGACCGGGCGCCGACCGCCAGCCCTCGGCAATCGGGATGCTGATGCCCGCGTCCATCTCCACCGGCGGGATCGGCGCGCTCGTCTGGACCGCGTTCAAGGTCGGAGCGCTGTCCTTCGGCGGCGGGTTCGTGATCATCCCGCTGCTGCAAGCCGACGCCGTCCACACCTACCATTGGATGAGCAACACGCAATTCCTCAACGCCGTTGCCCTCGGACAGATCACCCCCGGCCCGGTCGTCGCGACAGTCGCCTCCGTCGGCTACGCCGCCCACGGCCTCGCCGGTGGACTGCTCGCCGCCCTGGTCGCGTTCGCACCCTCGTTCTCCTTCATCCTGCTCGGCGGACGACGCTTCGAACGGCTGCGCGAGAACGGCAATGCGCGCGCGTTTCTCGACGGCGCAGGTCCCGCTGCGATCGGTGCGATCCTCGGTGCCGCGATCACGCTCGCCACCGTACTCCACGAGACCTGGCAGCTCGCGACCCTCGTTGCCGCGATGATCGCGCTGCTCGCGCTGCGCCGCGGGATCGTGCAAACGCTGCTCGGCGCTGCGCTCGTGGGTGTGATCGTCGCTCTCGCCGGCGCGCCACTCCCATGAGCTCGCGGCCCGGGACTACTTGAGTTCGGCTGAGCTCTTGCCGAGCAGCAGGCGGGCGACGATCAGCAGCTGAATCTGCTGGGTGCCCTCGAACAGGTCCAGGATCTTGGCGTCCCGGGCCCACTTCTCGAGCAGCTCGCCCTCGGCGTAGCCGGTGGCGCCGCACAGAGCGACGCAGCGCAGGGCGACATCGGTGCCCATGCGTCCTGCTTTGGCCTTGGCCATCGAGGCCTGAAGCGAGTTGGGCTTCTTGTTATCGGCCATCCAGGCTGCCTTCAGGGTGAGGAGCCGCGCGGCCTCCCAGTCGGCCTCCATGGCGACGAATTCCGCCGCGGCCGCGCTCTGGAGCTGCGGCGGCAAGTCGTAGTCGATCTCGATTCCCGCTTCTGAAAGGTGCTCACGGGTCTGCTCCAGGCAGGCACGGGCGACGCCGATCGCCATCCCGGCGACCAGTGGGCGGGTGTTGTCAAAGGTCTGCATGACCCCGCCGAAGCCCTTCTTGTCGTCGACCTCGGCGCTGCCGAGCAGGTTTTCCTTGGGGACCCGACAGTCCTCGAGGAAGAAGTTCGCGGTATCGGAGGCGCGGATGCCGAGCTTGTGCTCCAGGCGATCCAGCTTGAGGCCCGGGTTGTCGCGCTCGACCACGAACGACTTGATCCCGGCCCGGCCCGCCGACCGGTCGACCGTGGCCCAGACCACGATCAGCTCGGCCCGGTCACCGGAAGTCACGTAGATCTTCTCGCCGTTGAGCACGTACTCGTCCGGGTGGGCGGGGTCAATCTTGGCGGTGGTGCGGATGGCCGCGGAGTCAGACCCCGCCTCGGGCTCGGTGATCGCCATTGCCGCCCACTTGCCGCCGAACCGCTTGAGCTGCTCGTCGTTGGCGACGGCGGCGATCGCCGCCTGGCCGAGACCCTGGCGCGGCATGGCCAGCAGCAGCCCGACGTCCCCCCAGCAGAGCTCGATCAGCCCCAGCAGGCTGGCCATGTTTGAGCCGTTGCGGTTGCCGGTTTCGGCCTGCTTGGAGCCCTTGGAGCCGGTGGAGCCGGTGGAGCCGTTGGAGCCGCCGCCCACGGTACCCGCGCCCGCGCCGCCGAGCGAGCCGCTCTCGTTCATCCCGTCGATCACCGCCGCCAGCATGTCGAGCTCCTTGGGGTACTCGTGTTCGGCGCTGTCGTACTTGCGCGAGTTGGGGCGGAAGATCTCGGTGGCGACCTGGTGCGACTGGCTGACCAGGGTTCCGAATTTCTTGGGTATCTCGAGGTTGATCATGGCTTGGAATCGGGCCGCCTAGACGAGCAGGGCGCCTTCCATCAGGCCGGCGGCACGCAGGTCGCGATACCAGCGTTCGACCGGGTGCTCCTTGACGAAGCCGTGGCCGCCGAGCATCTGAACGCCGTCAGAGCCGATCGCCATCCCGCGATCGGCGCACAGCCGGCGGGCGAGCGCGACCTCGCGCGAGAAGTCAAGTCCCTGATCGACGCGGCCGGCGGCGCGGTAGGTAGCCAGACGGAGGCCATCGAGCTCGATCGCGATGTTGGCCACCGTAAAGGCGACCGCCTGGCGATTTGAGATCGGCTCCCCGAACGCCTTGCGCTCCTTGACGTAATCGGCCACGTAGTCGAGCACGGCCTGGCCGGTGCCGACCGCCAGCGCGCACCAGCCGAGGCGACCCAGCTGCACGCATTCGGTGTACACCGAGCGGTCGGCGCCGCCCAAAAGCGCGGTGGCGGGAAGCTGCACCTGCTCGAGGATCAGCTGGCCGGTGGCCGCGGCGCGGATGCCCATGGCGGGCTCGGGTGCGACGCTGACGCCCGCGGTCCTGGACTCGACGATGAACAGGGAGGGGCCCTCGCCCTGCAGATCGGCGGCGACGATGAACAGCTCGCCGTCGATGGCGCGGGGCACAAGCGCCTTGACGCCGGAGAGGACGTAGCCGCCTCCGGCCGGACGCGCGGTGGTCGCGAGCGCGAACGGGTTGAAAAGGGGGCCCGGCTCCATGATCGCGAGGGCAGCGGCGGGGATGTCCTCGCCCACGAACTCGGGAAGGTAGGTGGATTGCTGCTGGGCGTCGCCCCACAGCCCCAGCGCGGTGGAGACGGCGGCGGGAGCCAGGCAGGCCACGGCGATGCCCATGTCACCCTGGGCGAGGGCCTCGCTCATCAGCGCCGTGGTGGCGGCCGAGCGCTCCTGCACGGCGCCCCCGAGCTCCTCCGGCACGCCGACCATGGTCATGCCGAGCTCGCCGGCCTCGGCGAGGAGGTCAGGCGGCGTGGAGCACGAGGCATCGGCGTCAGGCGCGGCCTTGCGCAGCCGAGCGAGGGCGAACTCACGGACCGAGTCGCGCAGCATCTGCTGCTCGTCGGAGGGTTCGAGGTCGAAGAGATCGTTGCCCGCGGCGCGTGGCTGGCGAGCCGGCCGCGAGAGGCGCTGGGCGGCGGCGAAGGTGCGCCCGGCCCGGGCCGCGGTGCGACCGGTGGTCTTGCTCGCGCCGTGCAAGAGGCGGACGGCGGGCTCGCGCAGCCCCAGCCGGTCGATGGCCGAGGAAGAGGCAACCTTGTTGAGCGCGCGCAGGCCGACGGCCATACCCTTCTCGGCAATGTTCTGCTCGGTGGGCATCCCGCCGAGAACATACCATGAATCGTTGTGACGTCGTTCAGTGTAATGCTGAACTTGCCTGTTCAGTCGAGGGGCTCGCGAGCCGGCCGCGACCCCTCTTATGCAGTTCTTATGGGGAGCGCATCATGCTGCAGGGATGCGGGTCCTTATCGCTGAGGACGAGCGGCGCCTGGCCGACGCGATCGCGCGTGGGCTGCGGCGGCATGGCATTGCCGTCGACCTCGCCGCCGACGGCGAGCAGGCACTGATCAAGGCCCGGGTTGTCCGCTATGACGTGCTGGTCCTCGACCGTGACCTGCCCCTCGTGCACGGCGACGATGTCTGCCGCACGGTGCGCGGGGAGCGCCCCGAGACCGGGATCCTGATGCTGACCGCGGCCGGGACGCTCGAGGACGTGATCGAGGGGCTCTCGATGGGCGCCGACGACTACCTCCCCAAGCCCTTCCGCTTCGCCGAGCTGGTGGCCCGGATTCACGCCCTGGCCCGCCGGGCCGCCCCCAGCCGTCCCCCGGTGCTCAACCATGGCCAGCTCGAGCTCGACCCGGCGCGGCGCCGGCTGACCCGGAGCGGAGAGGAGATCGAGTTGGCCCGCAAGGAGTTCGCCGTCCTCGAGGCGCTGATGGCAGCCGACGGTGCCACCGTCTCAGCCGAGCAACTCCTCGAGCGGGTGTGGGACGAACACACGGACCCGTTCACTAACGTTGTCCGCATGACGATCATGACGCTGCGGCGCAAGCTCGGCGATCCACCGGTGGTCGAGACGGTGATCGGGGTCGGTTACCGGATGGCGTGATGGCCGTGCCCAGGCCCGCGCCGACCATCCGCCTGCGACTCGCCCTCCTCTACGGGGCGGTCTTCCTGGTCACGGGCGCCGTATTGCTGACCACCGGCTACCTCCTGGTCCGCAACGGGCTGCGCGACCACCACCAGCTAAATGCCACCCTGCAGCGTCTGGGTCGCCCGGCCGACACGACCGACGGTCTGCTCAGCCGGGCGCTGAACTCTCCGCCCGGGTCCCAGGAGGTGAAGCTCGCGCGCGCGATTCAGCACCAGCTCACTGCCGATGCCCTGAACCGTCTCCTGCTCGAGTACCTGGGGGCGCTGCTGGCCATGACCGTGGTCGCGGTCGCGACCGGCTACTTCCTGGCCGGGCGCGCGCTCCGTCCGCTCCGCGAGATCACCGCCACCGCCCGGCGCGTCTCGGGCGAGAACCTCGGCGAGCGGATCGCCCTGGCCGGACCCTCCGACGAGCTGCGCGAGCTCGCCGACACCTTCGACGGGATGCTCTCGCGCCTTGACGCCGCCTTCGCCAGCCAGCGCCATTTTGTCGCCAACGCCTCCCACGAGCTGCGTACGCCGCTGGCCATCATGCGGACCGAGGTCGACGTGACCCTCGCCGATCCCGAGGCCACCCGCGATGAGCTGCGGGCGATGGGCGAGACGGTGCGTGAGACGGTCGACCGCTGCGAGCGCCTGATCGGAAGCCTGCTCACGCTGGCCCGCAGCGAAGCGGCGGCCGGGCCAGGGGAAAGAGTCGACGTGGCGGCGCTGGCCGGCGACTGCATCACCGACCTGCGCGCCCGCGCGCACGAGGCCCGCGTCGTCGTCCACGACGACCTCGAGGCGGCCTCGACGTTCGCCGATCCCGCCCTGGTCGAGCGTTTGCTGGCCAACCTCCTCGACAACGGGATCCATCACAACCAACCGGGGGGTTTTCTCGAGGTCAGCAGCCGGACCGTTGGCGGGCGCATCAAGCTGGTGGTCACCAACGGTGGCGAGCGGATCGATGACGCCGCGGCGGCCGAATTGACCCAGCCCTTCCGCCGGCGCAGCCGGTCGGTGGCTGGGTTCGGGCTCGGCTTGTCGATCGTGCGCTCGGTCGCCGAGGCCTACGGCGGGAGCGCAGAGGTGATCGCGCGCCCCGAGGGCGGGCTCGAGGTGCGGGTCGATCTCCCGTCGGCTCCCACCCCGACGACCGCCGCTCCCATCGCTGCGAGCCTGGCGGGCTCGCGCCTGCGCGCCGGGCACGAGGCTCGCTCAGCAGATTATGAGCGAACCCTTACGGAGAGCTGACACCCGGATTGCCAGGCTGGCGGCATGTCGAACTGGAGTCGCCGAAACGGAGGAGACGAGTGGCAAAGGCAGAGCATCCCCGCGCTCTGCATCGCCCACCGTCGCCTGACGATCCCAGCCGACAACGGCGAATGTGCGCCTCGCCGTCTGCGGGGGAGAAACCTCCCCGCGTTCCGTGGCGCCGGCGGCGGCTCGAGCTGTGACTCCCGCTCGAGCATGCCGCCGGGCCGCGGATAAATCGCCGGGGCTCGCGACACAGCTGAGCGCGTCCGCCGCCGTCATGCGGACCTCACCACGTGTCGATGTTGGGGCGGCGCTTGCCGGCCTGCGTCCACCACGGCGCCTGGGGGGGCTGGAACAGGCTGTCGATCCAGCGCGGGCTGTCGGCGGGATCGATCACGTCGTCGATCTCGAAGTAGGAGGCCATACTGATTCCGCGGCCGCGCTCGTAGGCGGCGGCGACGCTGGCGTCAAACACGCGGGCGCGCTCCTCGGGATCGTCGATCGCCTCCAGCTCGCGCCGCATGCCGAGCTTGACCGCACCCTCCAGCCCCATGGCGCCGAACTCCGAGGTCGGCCAGCCGATCGTGAACAGCGGCGCCTTGAAACCACCGCCCGCCATCGCCTGCGCGCCGAGGCCGTAGCCCTTGCGCAGGATGATCGTGCCCGTTGGCACCTCGAGGTTGGCCCCGGTGACGAACATCCGCGAGAAGTGCCGCACGGTCGCGGTACGCTCGGCGTCGGGGCCGACCATGAAGCCCGGCGTGTCACAGAGGAAGAGCAGCGGTAGCCCGAAGCCGTCGCAGAGTTGCATGAAGCGGGTGGCCTTATCGGCCCCGTCAGCGTCGATCGCCCCGCCGAGATGAGTCGGATCGTTGGCGATCACGCCGAACGGCCGGCCCTGGTGGCGGGCCAGCGCGGTCACAATTCCGGGCGCGAAGCCGCGGCGCAGCTCGAGCGTCTCGTCGCACAGGGCATCGACGACCGCCCGGACGTCATAGACACGCTTGCGGTTGGCCGGAATCAGATCGCGCAGCGCTGCCGGGTCGCCCGGCTCGGGGGCGGGCCTGCTCGCCGGCGTGCGGGCAAAGAAGCTCAGGTAACGCTGGGCGGCGGCGACAGCGCCGGCGTCGTCGGCGACCCTCAGGTCAACGACTCCGTTGGCGTCCTGGACGTCGATCGGCCCGACCTCATGCGGTGCGAACAACCCCAGGCCGCCTCCCTCGATCATCGCCGGGCCGCCCATGCCGATGCTCGAGTCCTCGCTGGCGATGACCACGTCACAGCAGCCGAGCAGGGCGGCGTTGCCGGCAAAGCAGTTTCCCGACGCGATCCCGACCAGGGGCACGAGACCGCTGAGGCGGGCGAAGAGGTAAAAGGCGCGGCAGTCCAGGCCGGCCACGATCGGCATGTCCACGTCCCCGGGACGGCCCCCGCCTCCCTCGGCGAAGAGTACGACCGGGAGCCGTCGACGCTCGGCGACCTCGAACAGCCGGTCCTTCTTCTGGTGGTTGCGCATGCCCTGAGTACCGGCCATGACGGTGTAGTCGTAGGACAGTGCCACCACCGGATTGCCGGCGATCGCTCCCGTGCCGCCGACTAGGCCGTCGGCGGGAGTTCGGGTGATGAGCTCCTGGCGAGAGCGGCGCTGCTCCTGGGCGGCGAACATGAGTGGGCCGTACTCGACCAACGAATCGGGATCGAGCAGGTCGGCCAGGTTCTCGCGCGCGGTGCGCCGCGAGTTCTGGTGGCGTTTGGCCACCGCGTCGGGGCGGGCGGCGTCGAGGCCGAGCTCGTGCCGGTGCCGAACCTGCTCGAGGTCGTCGCGCTCGCCCTGCGGGACCGCCGGAGCCGGGGGCGGAGCCCCATTGTGCTGTGCCGGGGCGAGCGTGACCAGCAGCTGCCCCTCGGTGACAGTCTCGCCGACGGCGACCGCGACGCTGGCCACGATTCCGTCCTGCTCGGCGACGACCTCGTGCTCCATCTTCATGGCCTCGAGGATCACCACTGCAGTGCCGGCGTGGACGGCGTCGTCCGGTGCGTTGGGCACGGACACCACCGTGCCCGAGAACGGCGCGCGAAGCTCGGGCACGGTCAGGCCGGGGTGGGCAGATGCTCGATTGCGGCCAGCAGGTCGGCCGGCGCGACGTTGTCAGAGGCGTCCCGCGCGTGCTGCTCAAAGAGCACCTCGTCGCCGGGGGCGATGACGAGGGCGGCGCCGAGCTGGGCCGGGTGGCCGATCGTTTTGCCCTGGCGCACCCGGCGCCCGAGCACGGTCATGAATGCGCGCAGGACAACCCGGGGGCCGAACAGCCCGGCCACGCCGGCCACCTTGGCGCCGATGGCCTTGTAGCTGGCACGCTTCTCGTCGACCAGCACCGTCAGCTCGAGCTCGAACTGCCGGCGGAACCCGGCCGCGTCGGCCGGGGTGGCCTGACCGATCAGCACCACATCGGCGCCGGCGGCCAGGAACTGCTCACGAGCACCCTGCAACTGCAGGGCGTGCGCGCGGCAATAGATTCAGCCATAGTGGCGCAGCCAGACGAGCGCCACCGGCCGCTCACGCCAGAGATCGCCCAGACGGACGTCGTGGCCGTCGTGATCGGGCAGGACCAGGTCGGCGATTCGCTGCGCAGCGTTCACGCCACGAAGTCTACGGATGCTCGATACTGCTGCGCGATGCCCGAGCTTCTCTGGGAGCCGTCTGCGGAGCGGATACAGCGCGCGACGCTGACTCGTTACATGGAGTGGCTTGGCCGCGAGCGAGGGCGGGAGTTTCAGGACTACCAGGCCCTGTGGGAATGGTCGGTAAGCGATCTGGAGGCGTTCTGGAGCTCGATCGTCACCTTCTTCGACGTGCGCTTTGAAAGCGGCGGGGAGCAGGTGCTGAGCAATCGCGCGATGCCCGGCGCCCATTGGTTCCCGGGATCGCGGGTGTCATTCGCCGAGCACGTCTTCCGCGGTAAGGACGACGACGCGCTGGCCATCCAGCACGCCTCCGAGCTGCGCGAGCTCGGGTCCTGGACCTGGGGTGAGCTTCGCGCCCAGACGGCGGCGATCGCGGCCGGGCTGCGCGCTCTGGGGGTGCAGGAGGGCGACCGCGTGGTCGCCTATCTGCCCAACATCCCCGAGACCTTGGCCGCGTTCCTGGCCTGCGCATCGATCGGCGCCGTCTGGTCCTCGGCGGCGCCCGAGTTCGGGGCCCGCAGCGTGATCGACCGCTTCGCGCAGGTGGAGCCCAAGGTGCTGCTGGCCATCGACGGCTACCGCTACGGCGGCAAGGACCACGATCGCTCGGCGACGGTGGAAGCGATCGCGGCCGAAATCCCGTCGCTGGAGAAGGTGGTGCGCCTTGGCTACCTGGACGGAAGCGGTTGGGAGGACGGGTTCCTGGGCGGCGGCGACGGGGAGCTCACCTTCGCCGCCCTGCCCTTCGACCATCCGCTCTGGGTGCTCTACAGCTCGGGTACCACGGGGCTGCCCAAGCCGATCGTGCACGGCCAGGGCGGGATCCTGCTCGAGCAGGTCAAGAAGATGAACCTGCACCTCGACGCGCAGGCCGGCGACCGCGTGTTCTGGTTCACAACCACTGGGTGGATGATGTGGAACTTCCTGGTCGGCGTGTTGCTCACCGACGCCTCGGTGGTCCTGTTCGATGGAAACCCAGGCCACCCTGATCTCGGGGTGCTGTGGGATCTCGCGCAGGATGCTGGAATCACCTGCTTCGGCACCAGTGCCGCGTACATCGCCTCCTGCATGAAGGATGAGATCGTCCCCGCGCAGGGACGGCACCTGGACGCGCTTGGGGCGGTGGGCTCGACGGGCTCGCCGCTGTCGCCCGAGGGCTTTTCGTGGATCTACGAGCAGCTCGGATCCGACACGTGGCTGTTCTCCACCTCGGGGGGCACCGACATGTGCACGGCCTTTGTG
>JBAVWI010000421.1:0-1818 GCA_049697735.1 Solirubrobacteraceae bacterium | reverse complement strand
AGCGATCCAGGAGCGCACGCGTCTCGGCCACGCCGTCCTCGACGTTGCCGCGGACGTCCTTGGCTGGATCGAGCTCGGGCTCCTGGTCGAGCATCCCGACTGTCGCTTTGGTGGCCAACTGAGCCTCCCCGTCGAACTCGGTGTCGACGCCCGCCATGATCCGCAGCAGCGTCGACTTGCCGGCGCCGTTGTAGCCGAGCACGCCGATCTTGGCCCCGGGCAGGAACGACAGCGAGATGTCGGTCAGGACCTCCCGGTCAGGCGGATAGCGGCGGGAAAGGCGGTGGGTGGTGAAGATGTACTGAGAGGACACAGCCTCTGAGCATAGGAACCTGAGGGCTCAGAGGCCGGCGGCCGCCTTCAGCGCCGCCGCCCGGTCGGTCCGCTCCCAGGTGAAGTCCTCGTCCTCGCGGCCGAAATGGCCGTAGGCGGCGGTCTTCTGGTAAATGGGGCGGTGCAGACGCAGATAGTCGCGAAACGCCCCGGGGCGAAGATCGAAGTGCTCGGAGATGAGCTCGAGGATCCTGGCCCGTCCGACCTTCTCGGTCCCGAAGGTCTCGACCATCACCGACACGGGATGGGCGACGCCGATCGCGTAGGCGACCTGGACCTCGGCCCGATCGGCGAGACCAGCCGCGACAACGTTCTTGGCCACGTAGCGGGCCGCGTAGGCGGCCGAGCGATCGACCTTGGAAGGGTCCTTGCCCGAGAAGGCACCGCCGCCGTGACGGGCCATACCGCCGTAGGTGTCGACGATGATCTTGCGGCCGGTCAGCCCGCAGTCGCCCATCGGGCCGCCGATCACGAATCGCCCGGTCGGGTTGACGAGAAAGCTGCGCTGCAGCTCGCGGTCGTCATACATGTCCGCCGGCAGGACCGCCTTGACCACGTGCTCCCACAGGTCGTCCTTGATCCGAGCCTCCACTCCCTCGGCATGCTGGGTCGAGATGAGCAGCTTCTCGACCGCGGTCGGGCGGCCGTCGACGTAGCGGACGCTGACCTGGGTCTTGCCGTCGGGGCGCAGGTAGTCGAGGGTTTTGTCCTTGCGGACGGCTGCGAGACGTTGAGCGAGGCGATGGGCGAAAGAGATCGGCACCGGCATCAGCTCGGGCGTCTCGTTGCAGGCGTAGCCGAACATCATCCCCTGGTCCCCGGCTCCGGCGATGTCGAGCTCGTCGTCGTGGGCGCCGGCGCCGCGGTGCTCAAACGCCTCATCGACCCCCTGGGCGATGTCCGGAGACTGCTTGTCGATCGCGTTGAGGACCGCGCACGTCTTGCTGTCAAAGCCGAAGGCAGCGTCGGTGTAGCCGATCCGCTCGATCGTGGAGCGCGCGATCTCCTGAATATCGACGTAGGTCTCGGTGGTGATCTCGCCGGAAACGACGACCAGGCCCGTGTTGACGAGGGTCTCACACGCCACCCGGCCCTTGGGGTCATCGCGCATGACGGCGTCGAGCACGCCGTCGGAGATCTGATCGGCGATCTTGTCGGGATGTCCCTCGGTCACCGACTCGGAGGTGAACAGGAACTCATTCTCGGTTGCGCTCATTTGGCGGTGTCTTCCTTGCCCATACGGTTGGTCTCGATTAGGTAGGCCGACCATCATAAGGAGATGCTGCGCGTCTTCTCGGTCCTGTTCGCGCTCGTCGCCGTGTTGTGCATGATCTTCGCCATCGCCGGAATGGTGACCGGGCGCCAGCGAGCAATGACCGGCTTGGTGGTACGAGCGGCCGCGGTGCTCTGCTTCGCGGTGGCCGTGGTTCTCAACGTGGCTGCGCACTGAAAGCGCGGCTCAGGTCGAGGGGCGCGGCTCAGGTC
>JBAVWI010000420.1:0-12875 GCA_049697735.1 Solirubrobacteraceae bacterium | reverse complement strand
GTGGCGACGATCACGCTGATCAGCGGGATCAACATCCCGGCATAGCCGATCGAGCGCAGGAACGGCAAGGGCAGCACGATCATGGCCAGCAGGCCGATCGCCACCGTGGTCCCGCTGAACACGACCGCGCGGCCGGCAGTCTGCATGGCGCGAACCACCGCCTCCTCGCCCTCGAGTCCGTGGGCGCGCTCCTCTCGCCAGCGCACGACGATGAGCAGGGCATAGTCGATCGCGACGCCGAGGCCGATCAGAGCGACCAGGAACTCGACGATCATCGAGACGCTGGTAACCGTGGTCACGCCCCACAGGACGAGAAAGGTGGCCATGATCGAGACGATGGCCATGAGCAGCGGCACGAAGGCCAGCAGCGATGCGAACACGAACCCGAGCACGACGAGCGCACCGAGTCCCCCGAGCACTGACTCGAGCAGGACACCGGGGCCGCCACCTCCGCCGGTCTGATTCTGGAGGGCATCGATCCCACTAACGCGAATCGGCGCGCCGGCCACGGTCATGCCGGCCAGCGCCGCCGTCGCTGCCTTGGCCGCCCTGGTGTTGTTGCCGAAGGCCTCATTGTCGGGGAGCGGATAGGCGAGCATGAACGTCGTATGCCCGTCTTGGGACACGAAGGCGCGACTGCCGGTTGAGGCATAGGAGGCGATGCGCGCACCCGGAAGCGCAGCCTGGAGACGAGCCGCCGCCCGATTGAGTCCGGCCGCCACGGCGGGCGCGTTGACCGAGGTCTGAGCCGGCAGGCTGACCACGGGGACGATCGGGGCCTTGTCACCACCCTGGTGATAGAGGTGCTGGATGAGGCGGTTGGTCTGAAAGCCCTCGCGACCCGGGACGCTGAACTCGTTGCTGAACGCCTTGGTCGCCTGGCTGACAGTGGCGAAGCCGACCACGGTGACCAAAATCCAGAACGTCGCAACCGTCCGCTTGTGGGCGAGAACCCATCGGGTGATGGTCGTCATCATGGCTTGCCCTTCCCCCTAATCGTTTCGATGAGCGGATGATTTGTATCACAAACAATTCGCGGTTGCGACTATAAGTTGGTAACATCTTGGCAATGCCCGACTCCGGCCCCGCTGCTGGCGCCCCCGGGCTGCACGGTGCGCTCGTCCGCCATACGGGCTACCTGGTGAGCCGCTGCGGCGTGTACGCGGCTCGTCAGTTCGCCGAGCGACTGGAGTCAATCGGCCTCACGCCGCGCATGTGGGGGGCGCTCAACGTCATCGATGCCGAAGGCCCGGTGACCCAACATCAGCTCGGCAAGGCGATCGGCATGGACCCCAGCTCGATGGTGGGCACGATCGACGAGCTCGAGTCTCGGGGCCTGGTGGAGCGCCAACCCCACCCGCGGGACCGACGCGCTCATGCCCTGCACATCACCGCGGCCGGTCGGCGGACGCTGACGCGTGGGGGCAAGCTCGCCGCGGAGGCGCAGGACGATCTGCTCGCCCCGCTCAGCCCAGCGGACCGAAGCCAGCTGCACGACCTGTTGCTGCGGATCGCGCAAGCCGCCAGCGCAGCGCAACCGCCCGCGGGACCGCGCGCCGGCGACGGCGAGGGCTAGACCGCAGCCCTAGATCGACACGCGCGCCCGCCCCCGGGCGGGCGATGCCGGAGGCCGTGAGCGATCTGGCATTGTCTGCACGGCGAGGGTGACGCCGACGGCGAGCAGCACCCAGGTAACGGGATCCTCGAGGAAATCGGCGTAGAGCATGGTGTGGAAGACCAGGGCGATGAAGCCGGCCGCGATCGCGCTCCGGACCGGGTCACCGCGACTGCGCCGTAGAACACAGATCAGCGCGCTGATGACCAGCGCCGCGTAGACGACCAAGCCGATCAGGCCCTGCTCGGCCGCCACCGTGACCGGGATCGTGTGCGAAGCCGAGAGCGCGGTCGCCGTGCGGCGGTTGTGGCGCCGGTACTCGGTCACGAACGAGGCCGAACCGTAGCCCCACAGCGGACGATCGGCGAACAGCGACACCCCACCGCTGACCAGCCCCCCGCGGCCGCTCGAGGCGCCGTTGATCCCCTGGTTGAGGCCGAAGGTTCGCGGGGTGGCGGCCACAGCCGCGGCGCCCAGCAGGATCACCACGGCGGCGATGACGAGCGCGCGGGACGGCTTCCAGCGCAGCGCCGCGAGCACAGCGAGGCCAACCAGGAGCGCGCCCAGGCTCGAACGCGACAGGGTCAGCACCAGCCCCGCCCACAGCACGGCAAGCACGACCACCACGGCCAGCTGCTCGCGCTGAGTTCCGTCGTAGATCAACCGCACCGCGATCAGGATCATCGAGAGGGCGAGGAAGCGCCCGAAGATGTCGGGATCGAAGAAGACCGAGTTGACTGTGAAGTATGTGTGCAGGTCGTTGGCGACGACCAGCTTGGGGTTGAGGATGATCGTCTTGGTCGCATACTCGATGAAGCCGATGACCGCGAAGGCCAGCGCCAGGAGGACGAGCAGGCGCAGGCACTTGCGGATCATCTCCGGCGTCCAGCGCAGATCGCGCAGCAGCAGGTAGAGCAGGGCAAAGGGAACGTAAAAGAACACCGTCTGCTGCAACGCCTTCTCGAAGTCGGGGGAGTAGACGGCCTGAATCGCGTACAGGACGACGGAGAGGGCGAGCAATCGCTCGACCCACAGGGCCCAGCCCCCGGATCCGTCGCGGACCGGGGCGAGGGGAACCTCGTTGCGCAGCGCCGACATGACCCAGGCCAGCGAGCCGACCGCGACCACCAGATAGAGGGGCACGAGCAGGTTCGCGGTATTGCCGGAGGCCTGAATCGGAATCCGGAACGGCAGCGCGAGGACGGCGAGTGGCGCGAGCACGGCCGGGCGGGGAGCGACCCGCCAGGCCAGAGCGACAAGCGCCAAGACCCCCAGCGCCGCGCCGACGAGCGCGTAAAGAGGATGGCGGTGGACGACCCCCAGCTGGGGTGAGTTCCAGATCGCACTCAGCAGCAGGACCGGCGAGAGGATCAGCGCCCCGAGCATGCCCAGCGCGCGGGTGCGGCGCTCGGAGGCCAGCAGCACGACCGCGACCAGCAACGCGACAACCACGACACCGGCCTTGGGCAGCGGTCCGGTCAGGGCGGCGAACGCGATCACCCCGGCATCATCCTCTACCCTCTCCCGGCATGTCCTCAGCGAAGCTCGCGCTGGCCGCCGGGTTGACCGCACTGTCACTCGCAGCCTGCGGCAGCACCGTCAAGCCCCAGGCGGGCACGCTCAAGGCGGCTGCCAAGGACCGCGCGGCGATCGACGATGGCCGTGCCTCCCATGTCGCCTGCCTGCGTCAGGCTCACCTCCCGGTGCTCGAGTACGGCCGCACCTGGGTGCAGGTCGGGTCCAAGCCCTATGGGCCGACCATCAACTTCACCCCCACTCCGGGCGCGGCCCAGGAGTTCCAGATCAGCGGGCAGGTCGAGGGCGCCGAGGTCATCGGCGCCGCCATGCTCTATCCCAACCAGGCCCCGGACGGTCTGCTCCACCAGGTCGAGGCATGCGTGGCCACGGGCGTGACCGGGTAGCGCGGGACGGAGCCGGGCCAGCCTTCTACAATTCGCGCGCGGCGCCTGCCCCGCGCGCGCTCGACGCCCGTCAGCGCCCGTCGCGCCTCGGCTCACCGGGCGCTAACGACTTTTGAACTCCGCCGAGCCGTAGGCTCGACACCCTGAAGACCGTGTCCCGACGACCGCTCGCCAACCTGCTCTCCGCCTCGACGACTGACATCCCGGCGCCGAGCGCCCCGCCCGCCCGCGCCCCTACGCGTCGCGTCGCGATCGGGGGCTGGGACATCACACCGGTCCGCTTCTACCTCGGGCTGATCGTTGTCGGGCTGATCGTCGGTGCGCTCTCTCTCCTGATCCCCTCGACCCCGAGCTATGACCCGTGGGCCTGGATCATCTGGGGCAGGGAGATCGTTCACCTCAATCTGCAGACCACCGGCGGCCCCTCGTGGAAGCCGCTGCCGATGATCTTCACGACCTTGTTTGCGCCCTTCGGGCAGGCCGCGCCCGACCTGTGGCTGGTGGTGGCCCGAGCGGGAGCGTTCGCCGCGGTGATCATGACCGGCCGTCTCGCCCTGCGGCTGACCCGCCAGATCGGCACGCACTTCTTCACGGCGGCCGCACCGGCGCAGCGCAGCCTCAGCGCCGTGGGCCCAGGCTTGCTGGCCGGCGCCATCGCCATGGTCGGTCTCACCCTCACCGGCGGCTTCATCTCCGACAACGCCCTCGGCTATTCCGAGGGCGTGGCGGCGGCCGCGATCCTGATCGCCGTCGAACGTCACCTTGATGGGCAGCGGCGGCAGGCGTTTGCCATCGGCTTTCTGGCCGCGCTTGACAGGCCTGAGATCTGGCTCTTCTGGGGACCCTACGGCCTCTATCTGTGGTGGAAGGACCCCGGCGCGCGGCGGTTGGTCTTCGCTCTCTTCCTACTCATCCCGATCCTGTGGTTCCTGCCCGAGTACTGGGGCTCGGGCCACTTCCTGCGCGGCGCTTCGCGGGCCCAGCACCCACGCGCCAACAGCCCGGCGTTTGCCAATTGCCCGTTCTGCACCGAGCTCGTCGATCACGCCTGGCCGACCGTGTTGCTGCGGATCAAGGCCGCCGGAGTGGTCATGGCCGGAGCTGTCTGCTTCCTGCTCTGGAGGGCGTGGCGGCGCGAGGGGGTCGTCGCGACCCGCACGCCGCAGGCTCAGGCTCAGATCGCGGCGGCCGGCGCCGGCGTGCTCGGCCTGGCCTGGTTCGTCGTCATCGCGATCATGACCCAGGCCGGCTTCTCGGGCAACAACCGCTATCTGGAAATCGGCTCCGCGCTGATCGACGTGTGCGGAGCGGTCGGCTGGGGGTGGGCTACAGCCGAGATCACGAACCTGGTCACGGGGCGCTTGCGGCGTCGGTCCGCCGCCACCGGCGCCACCGGCGAGACAGGCGATGCCGGCGATGCCGGCGATGCCGGGACCCCAGGCGATGCCGGGACCACGGGCGCGGTCGGCAGCCGGACGGCGGGCGCGGTGGTGGCGGTCCTGGCGCTGGCCTTCGTGATGCTTCCGAACTGGATCGGTCCCAACCTGATCAACCTTCCCAAGACCCACGGCTCGTTGAACTACCAGGCGCAGCTACGGGACGGGGCCAACCGCGCGGTCGCCAACTACGGCGGCCCGGCCAGGCTGCTGCGCTGCGGGACGGTGATGACCGAGGGCTTCCAGGTGCCGCTGGTCGCGTGGACGCTCGGTGTCCACACCCTCCGCGTCCTCTCCCCCCCGCCCGGCAACAATCCCGGCCCCCCGCCCAACGTGATCCTGCAGACGCGCTCGCAGCGCCACCACGCCCTGCTGCCGATCGTTCACACCTGGCCCACGGTCTCGTATGTGTACGCGGGCACCAGTGGCCCGTTCCGGCTCTTCACCCACTGCCGCGCCTGATGCTGGCTCGGAGCATCGAAAGCATCTAGATGGCTGCCGTCACCGCGCCCCCGCGGACCCCGGCCGACCCCGCGTCCGGCGACGGTCAGGCCAGCTTGCAGCTACGGATCCCTGATCACGTGGGCCGGATTCCGCTGTGGGTGCTGGCCGGCGTGGCGCTGGTGCTGGCCATGGCCGTCTCGGTCTTCGTGCGCACGCGTTACATCGGCGGTCTCCACGGTCAGTTGTGGATGGACGAGGGCCTCTCGGTGGGGATCTCCACTCATACGCTGTCCTCGATCCCCACCGTCCTGCGCCACGACGGCTCGCCGCCCCTGTACTACATGCTGCTTCACATCTGGATGACCGTGTTCGGAAACAGCGAGTCGTCGACCCACGCGATGTCACTGCTCTTCGGGCTGCTCACGATCCCCGTGGGGGCTTGGGTGGCCTGGAGCCTGTTCGGCCGCTGGCCGGCCTTCATCGCCCTGATCCTGTTCGCGCTGAACCCATTTCTCACCGCGTACAGCCAGGAGACCCGGATGTACTCCCTGATGGCCCTGCTCGGGCTGCTGGCCACGGCCGGCTTCATCCACGGTTTCATCTACCGGCGGCGGCGCTATCTGATCCTGTTCGCGGTCGCCCAGACGCTGATGCTGTACACGCACGCGTGGGGAATCTTCTACGGGATCGGGGCCGCTGTCTCACTCGTGCTCGTGTGGAGAGCCAGCCAGGAGCCCCGGGCGATCCTGCGCGACGGCTTGCTCGCCTTTGGCGCCGGCGCCGTGCTCTACCTGCCGTGGCTACCCACCCTGCTCTATCAGGCCACCCACACGGGATCGCCGTGGGACGTTCCCCCCGGCCTCGGGGCGCCGGTCCAGATCTCGCGCAACCTGATGGGCGGGGACCGGGCCACGATCGCCCTCGTGCTGGCCACGGCGCTCGGATTGGCGACGTTGTTTGTCCGCAATCGCTGGCGCAGCCGCGAGTCGCTGACCATGTGGACGCTGATCCTGATGCCGGTTGGGACGCTGGCCTTCGGCTGGATCATCTCGCACTTCTCGCCCGCTTGGGCTTACCGCTACTTCGCGCCCATCCTCGGCTGCCTGCTGCTGTTGGCGGCGCTGGGGATGTCACGGGCCAAGGGCGTGGGCCTGATCGCGCTGGCCCTGGTGGTCGTGTTCTGGGCCAACCCGTCCAAGTTCACCCCCCAGTACAAGAGTGACATGCGCGACATCGCCGGTGAGATGGGACCCAGGCTGCACCACGGCGATCTGGTGATCCTCGGCCAGCCCGAGCAGGTACCGCTCTCGTGGTACTACCTGCCCGCCGGGCTGCGGTTCGCCAACACCTCGGGAGTGGCACCAGACCCCCAATCGATGAACTGGGTCAACGCGCTAACCCGCCTGCAAAATGCCGACCCCCGCACGACGCTGGACCGACTCATTGCTACTCTCAAGCCCAACCAGCAGCTTCTCTTTGTGCGACCTCTTACCGAGGGAGCACAGAACTGGCAGGCTCCGTGGACTGAGCTCGTCCGGCGACGCTCGGCGCAGTGGGGAGCGCTTCTTGCCTCCGATCCGCGTCTCAAACCAGTCGCCTGGGCTCCGCACAACTACCGAGGCGCCTGCTGCGTAGCCGACAGCGCGCTTCTCTACCGAAAATCCTAAGGACGCCACCTGTGACCCCTCAGCCCAAAGCCGACCCCGCCGAGATCACGCCCGAGCACCCGGTCGTGGTGCTGGGCGCCGGCCCGGCGGGCCTGACCGCTGGCTACCAGCTCGTCAAGCAGGGCAAGCCGGTGATCGTCGTCGAGGCCTCCGACCAGGTCGGTGGTATCGCCCGCACCCAGGTCCGCAACGGCTATCGCTTCGACCTCGGCGGCCACCGCTTCTTCACCAAGGTCAAGGAGGTCGACGACCTCTGGCACGAGATCATGAAGGAGGAGTTCCTCAAGCGGCCGCGCCAGAGCCGGATCTACTGGAACGACAAGTTCCTCGAATATCCGCTCCAGGGCGTCGACGTGATCAAGAAGCTCGGTCCGATCGAGCTAACCCGGTGCCTGATCTCCTATTTCGCGGCTGCGATCAAGCCCAAGGGCCGGGAGGACACCTTCGAGCAGTGGGTCTCCAACCGCTTCGGTAAGCGTCTCTACCAGCACTTCTTCAAGACCTACACGGAGAAGCTCTGGGGCGTGTCCGCGAATGAGATCCGCGCCGAATGGGCCGCCCAGCGAATCAAGGGCCTGTCCTTCTTCAGCGCCGCCAAGGCCGCCTTCTTCGGCAACGAGGGCAACAAGATCAAGTCCCTGATCTCCGAGTTCAACTATCCGCGTTACGGGCCGGGTCAGATGTGGGAGCAGATGACCGCGGACATTCGCGCGCAAGGTGGCGAGGTGCGCCTCAACGCGCCGGTCACTCGGCTGCGGACCGAGGGGGGCCGGATCGTCGAGGTCGTGGCGGGCGGCGAGACGCTGACTCCGTCCCACGTCATCTCCTCGCTGCCGCTGCGCACGACGGTAGGGATCACCGAGCCCGAGGCGCCCCTGGAGGTCCGTGACGCGGCCCGGGGTCTGCGCTACCGCGAGTTCCTCACCGTGCTGTTGGTGATCGACGGCGAGGATCCCTTCCCCGACAACTGGATCTACATCCACCAGCCCGGCGTGCAGGTGCTGCGCATCCAGAACTTCAAGTCCTGGAGCCCGTGGATGGTGCCGGAGGGCGTCGACGCCTCCTCGATCGGGATGGAGTACTTCTGCTTTGAGGGCGATGAGCTCTGGAATATGGAGGACGACGATCTGGTCGCGATGGCGAGCCAGGAGATCGAGAAGCTGCACCTCGGCCAGGCCAGCCGCGTCAAGTTCGGCTTCGTCGAGCGGGTGCACAAGGCGTATCCGATCTATGACGAGCTCTACGGAGAGCGGGTGACGGTGATCCGCGGCTGGCTCGAGGGCATCTCCAACCTGACCCAGGTGGGCCGAAACGGCCTGCACCGCTACAACAACTCCGACCACTCGATGCTGACCGCCATGCGCGCTGTCGACAACATCCTGCTCGGCACCAACCATGACATCTGGGCGGTCAACGTGGAGAGCGTCTACCACGAGGAGCACCAGGAGAACGAGGAGCCCTACCGCAACCCGCCGAACACGCCCGCGATGAAGCAGCCGCTCGCCTCGGAGCGGTGAGAGCGGCGGGCTTGCCCGGCCGGGTCCGCACCCCGGGCAACCGGGCGGTAGCTGCGGCCCTGAGCGCGTGGCTCCTGGCCTTTCCCGCGGTGGCGCTCGGCGCGGGGGGGTCGAAGAAGACGTCCGGATCCGCAAGCGCGACCACGGCTTCGAGTCCTGCTTCGAGCACGGCGGCGGTGCCCGCGCCACCAAGCAGCAGCCCCCTCTCCGCCTTCCCGGCCCCGCCCGCCGTTACGACCAGGAGCAGCACCCCGACGGTTGTCAACACCGGCACGACCAATGGCTCGGGCGCCAGCAGCCTGAGCAGCAGCAGCGCAATCGCCATCGCAATCGGTGCGGTGGTCGTGCTGGCCGGGATTTCCCTCTACATCTGGCGCGATGCCCGACGGCGGGCGCCGGTCAAGGCGGGAGCCGGCGCCAACGGAGCCGAGGGGCGCGTCCGGGCCGGATCCAAGCCGCCGCCCAAGCCCCGTAAGCCGAGCCCGGCCGAGCGCAGGCGACGCAAGCGTGGGCGCGCCCGGCGCTAGCGGTTCGTCACCCGGGGCGCGGCTGTTCGCGGCGTTTCGGGGCCACTGGTGACGAGGATTGGCCGATCCTGGCCGCATAGGGTCCTCGATCGGCCACCCTCGGGTTAGGATCCCCGCGGGAGATGGCGGACGCGGACTACATAATCGTCGGGGCCGGCTCGGCGGGCTGTGTGATCGCCGCCCGGCTCAGCGAGGATCCCGATGTCCACGTGACCCTGATCGAGGCCGGCGGTCGCGACCGCAGCCCCAACATCAAGGTCCCGCTCGCCTTTCCCAAGCAGTTTCACACCAAACTCGACTGGGACTACGAGACCGAACCCGAGCCGGGCGCCAACGGTCGCCGTCTCTACATCCCGCGCGGCAAGTCGCTGGGCGGCTCGAGTTCGATGAACGCCATGCTCTACGTTCGCGGACGGCCCTTGGACTTCGATCTCTGGGAGCGCGCCGGCGCTGAGGGTTGGGGCTGGGAGGACGTCCGGCCGTACTTCCTGCGCTCGGAGGACAACGTCCGCGGCCCGTCGGAGTTCCACGCCGCGGGAGGTCCTCTCCACGTCTCCGAGCTGCGCTCGCCGCGACCCTACGTGACGACCCTGCTGTCGGCCTCTCAGGCGGCGGGAATCCCCTACGTCCCGGACTACAACGGGCCCGAGCAGGACGGCGTGTCGATGTTTCAGGTCACCCAGCGGAGCGGCCGGCGCTGGAGCGCGGCCGATGCCTTCCTGCGCCCGGCTTTGGACCGCCCCAACCTCGAGCTGGTGACCCGCGCCCAGGTGCTCGGCCTCGAGCTCGAGGGCTCGCGCGTGACCGGGGTGCGGATCGCCGGAGGTCTGGGGCGGCGCCCGCGCACGCTGCGGGCCGGCCGCGAGGTCATCCTCAGCGCCGGCGCGATCAATTCGCCCCAGCTGCTGATGCTCTCGGGGATCGGGCCGGCGGACGAGCTGCGCGGTCACGGCATCGAGGTCCGCCACGACCTACCCGGGGTGGGGCGCAACCTCCAGGACCACCCCTTTATCACCATGCTGTGGGAGGTCGGCGGCGACGACACCCTGTTCGGTGCCGAGAAGCCCGTCCACCTGCTCGAGTGGGCCTTGCGGCACTCCGGCAAGCTGACGTCACCAGCCGCCGAGGTGTGCGCGTTCGTGCGCACCCGCTCGGGGCTTCCCGCGGCTGACATCCAGTTCCACATGGGAGCGCTCTACTTCGAGGATCACGGCGCCGAGGAGTACGACGCGCCGGCCGCGGTGATCGGCCCCGTGCTCGTGACGCCCGCCTCTAGGGGCGAGGTCACTCTGCGCTCCGCGGAGCCGACCGCGAAGCCCAAGATCCTCACCAACTCGCTGACCGAGCCCGAGGATGTGGCCTCGATGGTGGCCGGGATGGAGCTCGCGCGTGAGATCGCCGCCCAGGAGCCGATGCGCTCGACGATCGTCCGTGAGCTCAAGCCCGGTCCCGCGGTGAGCACGCGCGGGGACCTCGAGGCGGCCCTGCGCGAGCGCGTCGAGCTGATCTACCACCCGGTCGGGACCTGCCGGATGGGCACCGACGATGACGCGGTTGTGGATCCGGCCCTGCGCGTACGCGGCCTCGAGGGGCTGCGCGTGGTCGACGCTTCCGTGATGCCGGTCATCACCGGCGGCAACACCAACGCTCCGACGATCATGATCGCCGAGCGGGCCGCGGATCTGATCCGCGATCACATCGCCGCGCCCGCCGCCTGACCGAGGCCTGACACTCGGGGCAACAGCTCGGGCTTCACGCCGAGCGCAGGGTCTGCTTGGCCCGCAGGAGCTGGCGCTCGACCGCGCGCGGGCTCGAGCCCGTGTAGCCCGACATTTCGGCATAGCTGAGGCCGAGCCCCTGCAGCCAGACCAGGCGCTGCTGGCGCACGGGCAAGGCTCCGATGGCGTCCAGCCGAGCCCGCAGCTCGACAACCTGATCCGGCGCGGGGGCGGCGCGTGACTCCCCACCGAAGTGCGCCAGCGTCTCCAGGGGCAGGTCACGATCGGCGCGGCGCAGCAGCCGCAATGCCTCGCGCGTCGCAGTGGTGACCAACCACGCGAGCGTCTTCTCGCGATCGACGGTGCCGGCGCGGCGCAGAAGGCGACTCCAGGCGACCTGGCACGCATCTTCGAGCAGCGCCTCCGGCGCGTGGACGTTGAAGCGCACGATCCGTCGCAGGGACGCGTTGAGCTCGCAGTAGAGCGCCGTCATCTCCTCTGAGGTGACGTCGCGAGGGCAGGCCGGGATGTTCATCACTGGTCACTCCTTGAGTCTAACTGAGACTAACTATTTACAAACCAAGCTACCACATCATCATGGATGTCAGTAGGATTTATTTGGCTCAGTTGGCTCAATTAGTACTAGGAGATGATCGATGCTCTTGCCTCTCCCGTCCGCGGTCACCGCTGCCGCGGTCACGGCCCACCCCGACCTGACCGGCTTGCCGGGCAGCAATGTCCTCCAGCAGCTCGTCAACGGCGCCGAGGCCTGGGCGCTGGCGATCACCCTGCTCGGAGCGTTCGTCGGGGCTGCGCTGTGGGCGGTCGCCTCCCACGGTCATAACCCTCACTACGCGGCCCGCGGCCGGATGGCGGCACTTGTCTGCGCAGCCTCGGCGCTGATCATCGGGGCCGCCCCAGGACTGGTGAACTTCTTCCAGCACCTCGGGACCCAGGCCCGATGAGGCGGCGCGCGATCTCGCTGGCCGCCGGACTGATGGCCTTCACGCTGGCCGTCGCGGCGGCGCCGGCCCCAGCCCAGGCCGTCGACGTGACCAAGCCGATCTGCACGCTGGCCGGCCTGGTGAGCAAGTTGGCCGGCACCATGTGCACTGTCGCGCGCAAGCCCGGCAACATCCTCCAGGCCGGCAGGAAGCTCCTCGGCGGCCACCTCGGGGGCGCGGTCGAGACGCTCGCGGGCGCGAGTAGCGCAGTCAAGGCGGTGACTGTCACCGCGGTGCTGGCGGGGATGGTCGCCTGGGTCGCGGAAGGGGCACGGGTGGCCCTCCAGGAGACAGCGAAAGTGATCTCCGCTACTACGCAGCCGCAGCTTCAGAGCACCTGGTTCTCGGCCTCCTACTGGCGGATGGCAGCGATCGCCGCGCTGCTGACCCTGCCGTTCCTGTTCGCAGCCGCGATCCAGGCGCTGATGCGCTCGGACCTGACCCTGCTGCTCCGCTCGGCGTTCGGCTACCTGCCGCTCGGTCTGCTCGCCGTCAGCATCGCCGCGCCGGTGACGATGCTCTTGCTCTCGGCCTCGGACGAGCTCTCAGCGCTGATCGCCGGTGCGACCGGAAGCGCTCCCAGCGCAGCGCTGGGCAAGTTCGGCTTCGTGGCCGGCAGCCTCGGCCTGGCCAGCAAATCAACCTTTTTCGTCTTCTTTCTCGGGCTGCTCACGGTGGCGGTCACGATCATCCTCTGGATCGAGTTGCTGATCCGCGCGGCGGCGGTCTATGTCGTGGTCCTGATGCTGCCCCTGTTCTTCGCGGCGCTGGTGTGGCCGGCCCGCCGCATCTGGGCGGTCCGGGCGGTCGAGCTCCTGGTGGCGCTGATCCTGTCCAAGTTCACGATCGTTGCCGTGCTCTCGCTGGGGTCGGCCGCCCTCGGTCACGGTCTGCTGCCGGGCGTCACCGGAGGCCTGGCCGGAGTGACGCTGGTGCTCCTGGCGGCCTGCTCGCCCTGGGCGCTCATGCGCCTGCTGCCCATGCACGAGCTGGCCGGCGGGCTCGAAGGCCTGCGCGCTCAGGGA
>JBAVWI010000419.1:0-2516 GCA_049697735.1 Solirubrobacteraceae bacterium | reverse complement strand
GTCATCCACACCCTGGGTCCGTGGCCCTTGAAGGTGCCCTCCAAGTACGGCCACGTCGGCGGCACCTGGCTGTACCCGATGAAGGACGAGAAGACCGGCGACGACCTGGTTTCCATCGGCCTGGTGGTCGATCTCGACTACGCCGACGCGACCACGTCGGCTCATGACCTGCTGCAGATGTTCAAGTTGCACCCGCTGGTCAAGGGCATCTTGGCGGGCGGCGAGCGTGTCGGCTGGGGGGCCAAGGCGCTGCCGGGCGGCGGCTACTGGTCGATGCCCAAGCTCTCGATGCCCGGCGCGCTGATGGTCGGCGACTCAGGTGGGATGGTCGATGCCGCGGCGCTGAAGGGCGTTCACCACTGCATAAAGTCGGGGATCCTGGCCGCGGAGGCGATCTACAAGTCGCTCAAGAACGGCGAGTCGCTGGAGAGCTACGAGCAGGCCGTGGAGGAGTCCTCGATCGGGACCGAGCTCTACCAGGTGCGCAACACCCGCCAGCCTCTGCAGAAGGGCTTTCTCAAGGGCGCTCCGCTGAGCGGGGCGGCAATCATGAGCAAGGGCAAGGTGCCACGCGGACGGCTCTCCTGGCACCGTGGCGACACCGTGCCGCTGTTTGTCGGGGACACCCGCGATAACTACCCCAAGCCCGACAACAAGTACATCTTCGACAAGCTGTCCTCGGTCTACATCACCGGCAACGCAACCCGTGACGACGCTCCCAACCACATCCGGGTTCACAAGCACGTGCCGCGGGAGATCGCCGAGGCGTGGCGCTACATGTGCCCGGCCGGCGTCTACGAGATCCCCGACGACGCGCCCGATGATCCCGCCCACCCCGTCGACGTGACCGTCAACTACACCAACTGCGTGCAGTGCGGGGCGATCACCGCCAAGGGCGGACGCCTGACGCCCCCCGAGGGTGGCGACGGGCCGCTCTATCAGATCACCTGAGCGGCTTTCGCTTTCGGTGGGCCGCCGACCGCGGGCGCGGACGCCGCGCGGGCGTGAAGAAACTTTTGCCTCACGCGTCTGTTAGGGGTGTGATGAAGCGCTTGACCGCAGCCGTGGGGGCGCTCCTCGTGGGCGCCGCCAGCCTGCTCGCGGGGGGTGCCGCGGGGGCGATGACCCCGCGCGCCCAGCTGCGGGATTTCGCCTGTCAGGCCGCGCTTGACCCGGGTAACCGCTCGGTGTCGGTCACCGCCGTGATGCGGCCCGTGCCGGGCACCATGCACATGTTCGTGCGCTTTGATCTGCTCTCAGCGCAGCCGGGCGCCGAGCCCACGACAATCCGTTCCGGAGACCTGGGCAAGTGGATCAAGCCCCCCGACCCGACCCTCGGACAGCTCCCCGGGGACGTCTGGAGCGTGCGCAAGCCGGTCGTCCCGCTGGCCGCCCCGGCCACGTACCGCTTCCGCGTCTCGTTCCGTTGGCTGGGAGCCCGCAACCGGCTTCTCGACCAGAGCCAGCAGCTCAGCCGCCGCTGCGATCAGCGCGAGCTGCGACCCGACCTCCTGGTGCAGTCGATCACCGTCACCGCGCTGCCCAACCGACACAACGACCTCTACACCGCAGTCATCGCCAACCAGGGCAACAGCGCGGCCGGCCCCTTCTCGGTCCTGTTCGCCCCCGGCGACGGCTCGGCCACCACCACCGACACGGTCGCGCTGCTGCGCGCCCACAGCTCGCAGTCGCTGGCCTTCGTGGGGCCACTCTGTGCCACCGCCACCGCACCCACGATCACAGTGGATTCGGCGCTTCAGGTCCACGATCTCAACCGCGCCAACAACGCCTTGACCGCCACCTGTCCGGCGCCCCCGGGCGGCTGAGAGGCTTGGGCGCGACGCTACACTCAGTAGTCCTATGAAGACTGAAATTCACCCCAATTACGTCGAGGCCCACGTGCGCTGCACGTGCGGCAACGAGTTCACCACCCGCTCTACGCAGTCAGAGATCCACGTCGAGATCTGCTCCGCCTGCCATCCGTTCTACACGGGGCGGCAGAAGCTGGTCGACACGGGCGGTCGTGTCGAGCGCTTCCAGCGGCGCGTAGCCAAGGGCCGGCGCTCCGCTCGCCCCGCGGCCTAGCCGCGGCGCACAGATGATGAGCGTGGGCGGCGATCAGAAGCTGACCGCCGCCCGCGACGCTCCCGTGGGCGGGCAGGCCGTGCTGGAGGGAGTGATGATGCGCGGCGTCGCCCACTGGGCCGTGGCGGTGCGCAAGCCGGCCGAGGTCGCAGCATCCGGCGAAGCCGAGGTCGCAGCATCCGGCGAAGCCGAGGATCGAGCGGACTCGTCAAACGTGGCACGCGAGCAAGAGCCGGTGGCGCTCGGAGAGATTGTCGTGCGCACCTTTGCGCTCGCCTCGCGCCTGGGGCGTCACCGCGCCTACCGCCTCCCGGTGATCCGAGGGGTGGTAGCGCTGGCCGAATCCCTCGGGATCGGCCTACGTGCCCTCAGCTTCTCGGCCAATGCCCAGCTCCCCGGCGAACAGGAGCAGATCTCCAGCGGAGCCTGGT
>JBAVWI010000418.1:0-8462 GCA_049697735.1 Solirubrobacteraceae bacterium | reverse complement strand
AAGCGATGGCCGACCTGCTCGGTGGAGAACGAGACGATCCAGGCGCCACCGGCCAGGGCGAAGCCCGCCAGCACGAACCCGACCACCGATGAGATTCCGCTCGTGTAGCGGGCAACTCCCGCCAGGGCAGTGAGCGCGGCGACCACGGCCAGGCCGACGCGCTCGAGCCGTGAGAGACCGGCGAGCAGTGCCCTACCTGCCCGTCGTCACGGGGTCGTCGTCGGCGTCGGCGTCGGCGGGCACTACGGCACCCTATCCCGATCCTCGGCACCAGCGTCGACGCGTTCGAACTCGCCCGTCTCGAGGTCGTGCTGCACCTGATCGTCGATCTCGTGCTCGGTCGCGGTGGGGTCGGTGCGGCGCAGCTCGATCGTGCGCAGGCCCTTGAACTTGAAGATCTCCAGTACGTAGACGAGGTACACCGACGCCGCCAAGGCCACCACGGCGAGAAACACCACGACTGCCAGCCACCCCGGCTGATGGTGATGGTGCAGGATCAACCGCAGCGATACAGCCAGGCCGGCCATCAACGAAGTCCACGCGTACAGGTAGAGGACTGTCTTGCGCTGAGAGAACCCGATTCGCGCCATCCGGTGATGAAAGTGGTTGGCGTCGGCCGCCCATGGCTTGCGCCGGTACTTCAGACGCTTGGCGATGACAAAGCCGGTGTCCAGGAACGGGATCGCGAGCACGACCAGCGGCACGACCAGGGCCACGGCGGCGCTCGTCTTCAGCGAGCCCACCACCGCCGCGACACCGAGCAGGTATCCGAGCAGGTTTGCCCCGGCGTCGCCCATGAACACCGAAGCGGGATGGAAGTTGTGAAACAGGAAGCCGAGTGCCGCCCCGGCGGTGAGGGCGGCGAGGACGGCCGCTCCCGTGACATCGAGGTCGATGGCGATGATCGCGAAGGCGACGCCGTCGATCGTGCACACGCCGGCGGCGAGCCCGTCCACCCCGTCTGAGAAGTTGACCACGTTCATCAGGCCGACCAGCCAGATCACGGTCAGCACCCCACCGGTGTTGGGGAACTGGAGCGCACCGATGAACGGCAGGGTGACGTCAGTGACCACCGCGCCGGCTTCGACCGCGACCACTGCGGCCGCGATCTGCCCGGCCAGCTTGACCAGCGGGTGCAGAGGCCGGGTGTCGTCGAGCGCCCCCACCAGCGCGATCAGGCAGGCGCCGGCCATCACCCACCAGGTCTCGACTATGCCTCCCGGACCCGCCGGCCCCTTGGCCGTATGGGGCAGCTTGATCTCGGTGGGCATCCAGATCGCTGCCGCCACCAGCACGGCGGCGAGGATGGCCAAGCCACCCAGCAGCGGGGTCTCGCGCAGGGCCAAGCCGCGCTCGCGGGGAATGTCGACAGCGCCGATCCGCCGCGCCAGCCGCGCCGCCAACGGCGTCGCGGCCGCCGAGACCACCAGTGCTGCGAAGAAGGAGAGGACTGCATCCCAGTAGGGCATGCGGCACAAAGCATGCCAGCCCCGCCCGACTGCAGGCCTCCGGCTCGCCGGGAAGGTCAGCCGACCGCCATCCCCGCTGCCAGCGCCTGCCCGATCCTCACCACCAGCGCCACCGGCTCCTCCTCGAGCTGGCGCCAGGTCACGCGCAGCACACGGAAGCCGGCGGCGAGCAGCACCTGATCGCGGCGGCGGTCGCGCTCAAAGGCAGCCGGGTGCGCGTGGAACTGGCGGCCGTCGAACTCGACCACGAGCCGTTGCGCCCGCCACAGGAAGTCAACCTCGAACCCGTGGAGACGAGCGTTGACCTCGGGCACGGGCAACTGCGCGGCGGCCAGCAGGGCCCGCATCCGGCGCTCGCCTTCCGAGCGGGTCACCATGCGTCCCCCCTCGTTCTCAAGGACCCGCCGCAGCCGCGCTGCCCCCGCCCGGATCGGTCGAAGGGCAAGAGCCGCATCGAGATCTCGGTCGGTGACGAGCTTGAGGTCGCGGGCCTGGGCCAGCTCCGCCTCGATCTCGCCGTCGTCGGCCTGACCGGCCCGATCAATCAGCGTCCGGGCCGGGGCTGTCACCGGCAGCCCGTCGCGGAGCCGGACCTCGCTGTGATCTAAATCGCTGCCGCGGTGAACGACCAGCCCGGGCGCATCTCTGATGTGGCGTCCGATCATGGTCAGCTCGACCACTGGTCGCGGCACCGCCACTAGGCCCCATACGCCGGCAGCCGCCTCATGGCTGAGCACGCCGTCATCACCGGCGTAGAGCAGCGCCGCCACCAGCATCCCGCGCCAACTCAGACCCGGGTGCCCCACCGCGAACACCGAAGGCAGGACGGTGTGCAGCGAACCGGTCGACACCCGGTGCGCGACAGCTCCCCGGCCGAACCCGAGCGCATAAAGCTGGCGACGGTGGACGACCCCCTCCTGGGCAGCTGCCACCTCAGCCAGCCCCGCATCAAGACGTCCATCGACCCGCAGAACGTGACAAACCCGAATGAGCCGACCAGGTTTGTCACCAGGCGCAGGCTCAGCGCCAATTATGCGAAAAACCTGCCGCCGACGGCCGAGGTTGTCACCAAATGCATGCTCTCTGCCGGCCATCCGAGCAGCATCGCGCCTCCAGGCTCCGTCCCCTTTCCCAGCCGCCGTTTTTCTCCACTTCCGTCACGAAGTTGGCACACGGACGGCACAAACTCCGCGCTCGGCGGACCAGCGGACCAGCGAACGGACGGGCGGACAAACGAGGGAGCGGAGAGAAACCGAGGGCGGCGGTTAGACCGCTGCCGGGGTCCCGAGCTCCGCGTACAGCGGGTAACGCTCGGCAATGACCCGCACACGCTCGGCGAGCTCGGAACGGACATCCTCGAAGGAGCCGTCCGGGTTCAGGGTCGAAGCGATTATCCGCCCCACCTCGACGAAGTCGTCGACGCCCAGACCACGGGTGGCAAGGGCCGGGCTGCCGATCCGCAGGCCCGAAGATACGGCCGGCGGGCGGGGGTCGAAGGGGACAGCGTTGCGGTTGACGGTGATGCCGATCGAGTGCAGGCGATCCTCAGCCTGCTGGCCATCGAGCGAAGACTCTCGCAGGTCACAGAGAACCAGGTGCACGTCGGTGCCGCCGGTCAGGACTGACACCCCGCCGCCGGCGCCCAGGAGTTCCTCGGCGACGGCCCGGGCACCGGCGAGCGTGCGCTCCTGACGCTCGCGGAACGCCGCGGAGGCGGCGATTCGCAGGGCCACCGCCTTGCCGGCGATGATGTGCTCGAGGGGACCGCCCTGCTGCCCGGGGAAGACGGCTGAGTCGATCTTCTTGGCGTACTCCTCGCGGCTCAGGATCATGCCGCCGCGGCCTCCGCCGATCGTCTTGTGGATCGTCGTTGTGACAACGTCGGCCGTCGGCACCGGCGAGGGGTGCAGTCCGGCGGCGACAAGGCCCGCGAAGTGGGCCATGTCGACCATCAGGTATGCGCCCACCGAATCGGCGATGGCTCGGAAGCGATCGAAGTCGAGCTGGCGTGGGTAGGCCGACCAGCCGGCGACGATCATCTTCGGCCGGTGCTCCTCGGCCAGCTGCTGGACCTCGTCCATGTCGATCAGGCTCGTCTCGCGATCCACGTGGTAGGCGACGATGTTGTAGAGCCGTCCCGAGACGTTGATCTTCATGCCGTGCGAGAGGTGGCCGCCGTGGGCGAGCTCGAGACCCATCAGCGTGTCCCCGGGCGTCAGCAGCGCGTGGTAGACGGCCGTGTTGGCCTGGGCGCCGGCGTGGGGTTGGACGTTGGCGTGCTCGGCGCCAAACAGCGCCTTGGCCCGATCGATGGCCAGCTGCTCGGCCACGTCCACGTGCTCGCAGCCGCCGTAGTAGCGGCGTCCTGGGTACCCCTCGGCGTACTTGTTGGACAGCACCGAGCCCTGGCATTCGAGCACCGACACGGGGGCGAAGTTCTCCGAGGCGATCATCTCCAGCGTCTGCTGCTGGCGCTCGAGCTCGAGCGCGAGAACCTCGGCGATCTCGGGATCGACCTCGGCCAGCGGGCGGTTGAAGAAGTCCGGCGGCAGCGCGGCGCTCACAGGACGGCGAATAGTAGCGGCGCGTGCGGAGCCCAGGCGATCAACCTCGGGCCAGCTCCGCGCTGATCACCACCAGGTCACGATGCCGCCACGCCACGCGGGTGGCAAACCCGGCCTCACCCAACCAGCGGAGCTGGTCGACCAGCGGGCTGGGCCGGTCGAAGTCGGGGGTCAGCGAGGTCACGGCGTCGGCGGAATCCTCGGGCTCTATCACGTCACCGAGCACAAACCGTCCTCGGGGGCCGAGCACGCCGGCCACCCGCGCGAACAGATCGCGCTTCTCCGCGCCGGAGAGGTGGTGCACGCACAAGGCGCTGGCCACGAGATCGAAGGGCCCGTCGGGCAGCGGCTCCTGCAAACGCCCGACGTGGAGCGAAACACGATCGGTCGGGAGCCGCGAGCGAGCCGCCCCCAGCATCGCCGCGCTCTCATCGACGCCGACCAGTTCCGCCTCCGGATGGCGCTCGAGCAGCCCCAGAGCGGTCTCCCCCGTGCCCGTGCCGAGCTCGAGGACCCGGCGCGCGCCGGCGCCGCTGGCCTGCGCCACCTCAGCCTGGAAGCGCTCGTAGACGGGAATGTCGGCCCGGATCATCTCCCCGTAACCCGAGGGATCGAAGTGGTACTGACCCGCCAGCGCGAGCGCCACCTCCGCCTCCGGCACCGCCCCGGCGCGAACCACCCGCCACTGGTTGCTGTCCTCATAGTCGCGCAGGTCGATCACGGTTGAGGCCGTCCCCGGGAGCCGGCCCCCGTCGATGAGCATGTCCGCCGCCCTCTGGATCGCGGTCGGGACCTCGCCCAGCTCGCGCGCCTCGGGACCGCCCGCGAGGTTCGCGCTGGACTGGACGACCGGCCAACGCACCCCCGCCAGCCCCGGCACCACCGGGACTCGCAACCCCAGGGTCAGCTGGTCGCTGCCGCAGGCCAGCGGAAAGCGCAGCCCAGGGTTTGCCAGCAGCACGGTGACCGCGCCGGGCAGCAGCCGCTCGAGCGCGGCTTGGGTCCGCGGGCCGAGCTCGGGTAGGGCATCGAGGGCCAGCGAGAGCTCGAAGAACATGACCGCCGAGGGCTTGTCCAGCGGCCGGCGCTTGAGGCGATAGAGGCGCTCCACGGCGACCCGGCTGTGAGCGTCGCAGGCTAGTCCGTAGACGGTGTCAGACGGGAACACGGCCACCCCGCCGACCGACATGCAGCGCTCGAAGGCGGCGGCCTGCACCGGTGAGATCACGAGCGCCGCCCGACCACCACTCGGTCCAGGCCGGCCAGGTCGGCCAGGCACTCCACCCGCGCGAAGCCGGCGCGGGCGACCAGGTCCGCCACCTCGCTTGCCTGCTCGGGTCCGAGCTCGAGCGCCAGCAATGCCGGTGCCGCGGCCCCGAGGGTTGCGACGGCCGCGATCAGGCGCCGGATCAGATCGAGTCCGTCCTCCCCGGCGAAGAGCGCCCCAGGCGGCTCCCAGCGAGCGATCTCGGGAGCCAGCCCCGCTCCGGCGGGAACGTAGGGCAGGTTGGCCAGGATCGCGTCCGAGGGCTCGCCGTCGAGCAGGTCAGCCCGGGCAAGGTCAACCTTGAGGTCGAGCCGGACGGCATTGGCGCGCGCCACCGCGAGCGCGCCGGGATCGATGTCCACGCCCCGCACGGACAGGTCGGGACGCTCGTCGGCGACCGCCAACGCGACGGCGCCGCTGCCCGTCCCCACGTCGATCACGCGCGCCCCGGTGGGCAGCGAGAGCGCGACCTCGACCAGCAGCTCGGTCTCGGGGCGCGGGATCAGCACGCGTCGGTCGACCGCCAAGGTGAGATGGCGAAACCCGCGCCGGCCGAGGATGTAAGCCACCGGCTCGCGGGCTTGCCGGCGGGCCAGCAGCGACCGAAAGCGCTCGTGGACAGGCTCAGCCAGCACCTCGGCGCGGTCCATGATCAGCCGGTCGCGACCCACCCCGAGAACCTCGCCCAGCAGCAGCTCGGCGTCGAGACGGGGGGTCTCGCAGCCCGCCGCCGCCAGACACCGGCACCCGGACGCGACCGCCTCGCCGATCGTCATCTCGCCGGCCAGCCGGGCCTCAGCCAACCGCCTTCTCCTCCAAGCGGCGGCGTTTTTCGTCGTCCTGAAGCGAATCGGTGAGTTCGTCGAGCTCGCCCATGAGGACAGCGTCCAGGTTGTGCATGAGCAGGTTGATGCGATGGTCCTTGACCCGCTTCTCGCCGTAGTTGTAAGTCCTGATCTTCTCGGCCCGCTGACCCGTGCCGACCTGGGCCAGGCGGCTGGCTCCGATCTCGGCTTGCTGTTCGGCCAGGGCCTGCTCGTAGAGGCGGGCGCGGAGCACGCGCATGGCCCGCTCGCGGTTCTGAAGCTGGGACTTCTCGTCCTGCATGGAGACGACGATCCCGGTCGGCTTATGGGTGATGCGGACCGCCGAGTCGGTGGTGTTGACCGACTGGCCGCCGGGGCCGGAGCTGCGGTAGACGTCGATCTGGAGGTCGTTCTCGTCCACCTGGACCTCCACGTCCTCGGCCTCGGGCAGCACAGCCACGGTCGCTGTGGAGGTGTGAACCCGGCCTTGGGACTCGGTCTCGGGGACCCGCTGGACCCGATGGGTGCCGCCCTCGAACTTGAACACCGAGTAGGCGCCGTCGCCCTTGACGGCGAACGTGTAGCTCCCCTCGCCGGTGGACAGCGGTTCGACGGTGAAGCCGCGGCGCTCGGCGTAGCGGCTCAGCATGCGGAACAGGTCAGCCGCCCACAGGGCCGCCTCGTCACCCCCGGCGCCGGGACGGATCTCGACGATCACGTTCTTGTCATCGTTGGGGTCTCGCTCGACCATGGCGAGCCGGATCTCCTCCTCGATCTCCAACAGGCGGTCGCGCGAGCTCTCCAGCAGCGACCGCAGCTCCTGGTCCTCGCCGTCCTCCAGCAACTCGCGTGCCCCGGCCAGATCGTCGGCGGCGTGACGGTATTCCCCGGCCAGACGCGCGGCCGGCTCGAGTTCGCGATAGGCCCGGCTGGCGGCCTCAAACCGCTCCCGGTCGCTGATCACGTCGGGATCTGACAACTGACCTTCCAGCTCGCCGAAGCGGTTTTCGATCTGCTTGACGAGGTCGTCGATCATGCCCGCGAGTGTAGGAGCCCTCCGGGGGACGACAGCCGCCGCCCGGAGGGCTCGCACCTCACGTCCCGCGGTCAATCGTTGGGGTTGACCGCGTCCTTGACCTTGTCGGCCGTGTCGCCGACCGCGTTCTTGACCTTGCCCGCGCCCTTATCGACCTTGCCCTCGTCCTTCAGGCTCTGGTCGCCGGTCAGGTCGCCGGCCGCTTCCTTGACCCGGCCCTTGGCCTTGTCAACGGTGCCGTCGTCAGCCATTTGCTCTCCTTGGTCCGATTACAGATTGGTCCTCTCGGCCTACCCCGAACCGAGCACGGACAAGCCACGGACCGGTTGCCCCTAGGCGACGACTTCGACCCCGATCAGGTCGGCCGCGGTGGCCTCGCCGGGGGTCTCCAGGGTCAGCACAGCGTCCAGGGCGGCGATCGAAACCGCCAGCTGGTCGAGGTCGGGCTCGCGGGTGGTCAGCTTCTGCAGCTGTAGCCCCGGATACATGACGATCTGGACCCAGCGGCGCGCACGATTGCGCCCCGCCCACTTGATGACCTCGAAGGACAGCCCGGCAATCAGCGGGACCCCGAGGATGCGCGTCAAAACGAGTATCCACCAGGCCGGCAGGCCGATGGGGGCGAACACGAAGATGGCCATGATCATCACGATGAGCAGGAAGCTCGTACCACAGCGCGGGTGTAGGCGCGAGTAGCGCTGGGCCCGCTCGGGCACCAGCTCGTCGCCCGCCTCGTAGCAGGAGATGACCTTGTGTTCGGCGCCGTGGTACTCGAACACGCGCCGCAGATCGGGAATCCGCGATAGCAACAGCAGGTAGCCGAGGAAGATCGAGGTGCGCAGCACGCCCTCCACCAACCAGAAGAGCAGCGATGAGCCGAGCTGACTTTTGATCAGGCTCGTCAGCCCGACCGGAACGACGAAGAACAGGCCGATCGCGAACGCCACCGAGACCAGCACGGTCCCAAACCAGGCGCCGCTGGAGATCTCCTCCTCCTCGCCGGGGAGCTGGGCATTGGCGGAGAAGCTGAGGGCGCGTAGGCCGATCCCCAGGGACTCGGCGAGTGCCACCACACCCCGGATCACGGGGAGCCGGTAGGCGCGGTGGCGACCCAGGCGCGAGCTGAGCGCAAACGTGCGTACGGCGATGTCTCCGAGCGCCGCCGGCGCCGGCTCACTTGCCGCGTTTGCCGGCTCAGCGCGCTGCTCGGCTTCAGCCGGCTCGGCGAGCTCGGCCGGCTTGCGCACCTCCACGGCCCAGTTGGCCACGCCGCGCATCATCACGCCCTCCAGCACGGCCTGGCCGCCCACGGGAGCGTCG
>JBAVWI010000417.1:0-6170 GCA_049697735.1 Solirubrobacteraceae bacterium | reverse complement strand
GATCGCACCCGCGGCAGAGGAGGTCGGCGACTCGTGAGTCCCCCCGATCGGGAGCGTTCCGAGGGCCCGCAGAAGCGGATCGACGAGCTGCGACGCCAGCTCGAGCATCACGGCTACCGCTACTACGTGCTCGACGATCCCGAGATCGGTGACGATGCCTACGACGCACTCCTCGACGAACTGCGCGCCCTCGAAGCCGAGCATCCTGAGCTGGTCACGCCGGACTCACCTACGCAGCGTGTGGGCGCCGAGCCGGTCAGCGACCTGGTCAAGGTGCGCCATCCCGAGCCGATGCTCTCACTCGCCAACGCACGGTCGGCCGAGGAGCTGAGGGCGTGGATCCAGCGGATGCGCAACCACCTCGCTCGGGAGGGCATCGAGGATCCGTCTTTCGAGTTCGTCGCCGAGCCCAAGGTCGACGGGCTGGCGATCTCACTGCTCTACCGGGAGGGCGTATTCGAGCGCGGGGCGACGCGCGGCAACGGGGAGATCGGCGAGGACGTCACCCACAACCTGCGGACGATCGGTCAGCTCCCGCTGCGCTTGGAGATGGCCGACCCGCCGGCGCTGCTGGAGGTCCGCGGCGAGGTGTACATGTCGCTGCCCGACTTCGCGGCGCTCAACGAGCGTCGCGCCGAGGCCGGGCTGTCCACGTTCATGAACCCCCGCAACTCGGCCGCGGGGACGATTCGCCAGCTCGATCCCAAGCTCGCCGCCGAGCGCCCGCTGTCGCTCTGGTGCTACCAGATCGGGGTCACCGAGGGCCTGCGCCTGGGCTCGCACTGGGACGCGCTGGCGTGGCTGCACGAGCACCGTTTCCCAGTGCATCCCGATGTCCGCAAACTCAGCACCGAAGACGAGGTGGTGGCGCAATGCCGGGCCTGGGAGCAACGCCGCGGGTCGCTGGAGTTCGAGATCGACGGCGTCGTCGTAAAGGTGAATCAGTACGAGCTCCAGCGCCGGCTTGGCGTGGTGGGACGTGACCCGCGCTGGGCGATCGCCTGGAAGTTCCCGCCCACCACTGCTGTCACCAAGCTCGAGCGGGTGGGCTGGAATCCGGGCAAGTTCGGCGATCTGCATCCCTACGCCATGCTCGAGCCCGTCCACGTTTCCGGGGTCACGATCAAGCTCGCGACCCTGCACAACGAGGAGGATCTGGCGCGCAAGGACATCCGCGAGGGTGAGGAGGTAATCGTCTTGCGGGCTGGCGACGTGATTCCCCAGGTGCTGTCCCCGGCACCGCACGTGGCCGAACGTGAGGATCGACCGGCCCCCCCGCAACCGCCGCAACGCTGCCCGGTCTGCGATACGCCGACGGTCAAGCCGCCAGACTCGGTCTTCACCCGCTGTCCCAACCGCGACTGCCCGGGCCGTCGCTGGCAGCTGCTCAAGCATTACGTCGGCGCGATGGATATCGACGGGCTGGGGGAGAAGCAGGTGAGCCTGTTCATGGGACTCGGCTGGGTCGCCACGGCGGGCGACTTCTATCGCCTCGAGCCTGACAGGATCGCCGAGCAGACCGGTTTCGGGCCGGTGTCGGCGGGGAAGCTGGTCGCGGCCATCGAGGCTTCCAAGGCCCAGCCGTTCGGCCGAGTTCTGTTCGCGCTCGGGATCGAGGAGGTGGGTGCGGTCACCGGCCGCAACCTGGCCCAGCAGTTTCGCTCGGTGCAGGCTCTGCTCGCCGCCGATCCCGAGGCGATCGAGGCGACCCCGGGGGTTGGTCCCAAGATGGCCCGGACCATCCACGCCCAACTCCACGAGCCGGCCATGGAGGCGCTGATCGCCGATCTGAGGAACGAGGGGTTACGTCTGGCCGAGGAGGGTCCGCCGCCCGGCGAAGGTCCGCTGGCGGGCAAGACGCTGGTGCTTACCGGCACCCTGCCTGAGCTGACGCGGGAGCAGGCCACCGAGCTGATCATGCGGGCCGGGGGGCGCGTGACCGGCTCGGTGTCGCGCAAGACCGACTACCTGGTGGCGGGAGAAGCCGCGGGCTCCAAACTCGCCTCGGCCGAACGCCTGGGCGTACCGGTGGTGGACGAGACCGGCCTGCGCGAGCTGCTCGGCGGCTAGTGTCGCGTCCAGACGCCGCGAGGCTGCCACCGAATTTGTGAATCGGGGCACTGGTTGCAGTTCGTGGTCAGCCGTTGTACCGGGCCAGGGCGATTTGAATCTGGTTCTGCAGCGGATGGGCGTAGTTGGGATCGATGTTGTTCATGAGCAGCGCGTAGGCCAGCGTGTGACCGTCGCGGGCATGGCAGTAGCCGACGACATTGGAGGCGTTGGTCAGCGTGCCCGTCTTTCCCCGGCAGCGACCCTGAGCGAAGGTGCCCTGCATCTCGTGCGCGAGCGTGCCCGTCTCCCCGGCGACAGCCAGTGAATTGATGAAGGGGCGATCGGTGGCCTGCTGGCGCAGCAGCGAGACCACGTCGGCGGGCGTGGTGCGGTCAGAGCGAGACAGCCCCGACCCGTCGTCGAAGCGCGGGTGCAAGCCAAAGGTGGTGGCGATCGTCGCGGCGACCACGCCGACCCCGGCGCGGGTGCTGCCAGCCGCTCCGAAGCGCGCTCCAAGGTCCTTGAGCAGCGTCTCGGCGAAGAAGTTGTCTGACGGAGTGTTGGTGAGGGCGAGCAGGCTGGCCATCGGCGGGGAGGGGAGCGCGGTCAGAGTCTGGGCATCGACGGGGGTGGTTCCCGCCCGGATGGGGGTTGCCGCTGGGACCTTGACGCCCGCGGTGCGCAGGGCGGCGGCGAACTGCTCACCGGCTCCGATCGCGGGATGCGGGACATAGGTCGACCCGTAGGCGTCAGCCCAGCCCCGGTTGAAGGACAACCCGCTGAGCTCGCCCTCCACCAACCCAGACGGTGCGTAGCCTGTGGCCGGTGTGCCTCGACGCGAATCAAGCATCGACTCGTCGGCAACGATTGAACCGTGCAGGGCACCCAGTCCCGTGGCGGCGCGCAGTCGCCCGACCAGGCTCTGGACGTTGGCGCCGGTCCCGTAGTTGGCTTGGTCGAAGCTGGCCGAGCCGAAAGTCGGGTCACCCCCTCCCCGGAGATACAGGGTGCCGGTGAAGGTGTCACCCTGCATCGAGCCGACGCCGAGCACCGAGGTACTCAGTGTGCCCCGGGGTCCGAACTTGAGCAGCGCGGTGGAGGTGGTGTAGAGCTTCTGCACCGAGGCGGGCAGCCGGGCTACCTGGGAGTTGTCCGAAAACAGGGTCTGGCCGGTGTTGACGTCCAGGACAAGGGCGCCGCTCGAGTACCCGGCGGCGCGCATACTGGCGCTCAGGGTGTTCGTGAGCCCCCGTGCGGCCGACGTGCGGGGTCGCGCGGCCGAGGCCGGCACCGCGCCGGCGCCGGCCCAGGCGGCGATCAGGGTGAGAATCGCAGCCGGCAGGGCATGACGACGTGGCACTGCCCGTATGTAACCGCTCGAGGCGGCGAAAGCTTCGCTGTGACGGGAAAAACCGCAGCCGGGCCGCCCGGGTGGCCCGTAGACTGCCAGTCGTATGGGCAAGGTCGTGAAGCTCAACGCCTCAGCAGACCGCCGTTCAGCCGCTGCCCGGACCGCCGCCGGCCGCCGCCGCCAGCGATCAAAGTCCGCTCTCGTCCTCGGGGGCGGGGGCTTCACCGGCGGGGTGTACGAGATGGGCGCGCTGCGGGCCCTCGATCTCCTCTCGGTCAATCGGACGGTAAATCAGTACGACGTCTACGTGGGCACGAGCGCAGGCGCCTTCGTGGCCGCCGCGGTGGCCAACGGGGTCACCCCCGAGGAGATGATGCGGGTCATCGTCCAGCAGGTACCGACCCCGTTCCCCGATGCGCGCGTCAGCTCGCTGCTCAAGCCCAATTACAGGCAATTCTTGACCCGCGGGGCGATGTTCCCGCTGCGCTTGGCCCAGTTGCTGAGACAGCTCGCGCGCGATCTCGGCGAGATCTCCGCCGTGGACATTGCTCTTGGCCTCGCCGACGTACTTCCTTCGGGGCTCTACTCGGGCGAGGGGATCGAGAACTACGTGCGGCGGATCCTGTCTGATCCCGATCGGACCGACGACTTTCGCCTCCTCGCCAATGAGCTCTATCTGACCGCCACCGACCTCGATACGTGCGAGCGGATCGTGTTCGGAAGCCCGGGCTGGGATGACGTGCCGATCTCGCGGGCGGTCAGCGCCTCGAGCGCGCTGCCGATGATCTACAAGCCCGTCGAGGTCCGCGATCGAGAGCTGGTGGATGGAGGCCTGATCTCAACCACCAACCTGGACATCGCGGTGGAGGCGGGAGCCAAGTTCATCGTCGTAGTCAATCCGCTCGTGCCCTACATCAATACGTTCGAGAAGCGGATCCCGACGCTGACCGGCTTCCGGGTCCGACGCGTGTCGGACATGGGCTTTCCCCAGATCGGCTACCAGGCTTTCAAGATGCTGGCCCACCAACGGCTGCACGAGCTCGCCGAGCGCTGGGAGGAACGCTATCCCGGCGTGGACATCATCCTGATCGAGCCCGATGCGAGTGATGAGCTGATGTTTCAGACCAGCGTCATGAACTTCAGCTCCCGGGTCGAGATCGCCCGCCACGGCTTCCAGTCCGTCACGCTCAAGCTCGCCCATGACTATCCGAGGTTCAAGCGGATATGTGCCCGCCACGGAATCGACATCTCCGCCACCCGGGTACGCAAGGTTGTCAAGCACTTCGAGGCCGAGCGCGAATCTACCCGTGCGTGGCGCAAGATCCTCGAGCAGACGACCTCGACTCTGCTACGCCAGTCAGCTCAAGATTAATCGCCGGCGCAGCGGCGCCGACGCCAACGTCCTTCCGCGCTAAGCGCTCGCCACCTGAGGCTGCGTCGAGGGCATGATGCCCAACTCTTCACGCAGCGTCGTCAGGAACAGAGTCTTGTCGATCCGACCGTTGAAGATCGGGACGCCCAGCTCGACGCACTTGACGATCACGTCTCGCCGTTCCAAGCCAGCTTCCCGGGCAAGCTCGCTGGGCGTCAGGTGATTGGCCATCGGTGCTCTCCTTTGCCGTTCACGAATGCCCGCCCAGTATGCCCCTTTCATCGGACGCGAGCAAGCGGACTGAGCGGATGTGCTATGGGAATGATCGAAATTCGGCCGGAGTGGGTAGATCCTGCCTGACCGAGTTGGACAAATCTCGAATAAACGCTACAGTTCAGTAAAGCGCCGTTTAGGGGCGGCGTCCAAACTCCGAGGCTGGTGGTTTAGGCACTGATGCTGAGCATGACCTCGATTACGCCGACCGTGTGCTCCGAGCACACTCTGCTCGCTGCTGCCCGCGCGGGTGACGATCGCGCCTTCGAAGAGCTGTACGCCCGCTATCGCGAGCGCATCGGAGGTTTTATTCGCAAACGGGTGGGCGATCACGGCAGGGCCGAGGACGTTGGTCAGGAGGTCTTCATCTCCGCTCTGCGACGGCTTCGAGCGAGCGACCGGCCGGTGCAGTTCAAGCCGTGGATCTACGAGATCGCCAAGAACGCGTGCATCGACGAGTACCGCCGGACCCAGCGTGCCCGCGAGGTCTCCCTCGACGTCGAGGAAGCCGGCGGCCCGCGCCCGCTGCTCTCACTCGCCCCGACCCCGCCGGTGGCCGCTGAAACCAAGCAGCAGCTCGACGATCTGCGCTCCGCCTTCGGCGGGCTGTCGGACAGCCACCACCGGTTGCTCGTGCACCGCGAGCTCGAAGGACTCTCCTACGAGGAGATCGGCGTGCGGACGGGCATGTCACGACAGATGGTAGAGAGCGCGCTCTTCCGCGCCCGGCGCAAGCTCACCGAGGAATACAACGAGCTCGCCAGCGGCCGGCGCTGCCAGCAGGTTCAGACCGCGATCGCGGACGGCCGCGCGATGACCCCGGGTTCGTTCGGCCTGCGCGAGCGCCGCCAATTCGCGCGTCACCTCTCCCACTGCCAGCCGTGCCGGGTGCAGGCCAACCTGGCCGGGGTCGATCAGTCACTGGTCAAGCCCCGCCGCGTTGGTGCCAAGATCGCCGCCCTGCTGCCCTTCCCGCTCTGGCGCTGGCCATGGGGGGGAGGCCGTGCGGCCCGCGATGCCGTGGTTCGTGCCGGGTCGCACCACGCAGCCAGCTCCCTCCAGAGTGCCGCCGCCCTCGGGGAGCCGGCGGGTGCGTCGGCGCTCGGCGGCGCCGCCGTGGCC
>JBAVWI010000416.1:0-9027 GCA_049697735.1 Solirubrobacteraceae bacterium | reverse complement strand
CCACACCCTGGCCGCCGCCGGAACGACGGGAACGGTGGGGCCAAATCTGACCCAACGACTGAAGAGCGACTGCGCCACGCCCGCCTCGATCAAGGTCCGCGGGAAAACCTTGAGCCAGTGCATCCAGACGGCGATCACCAAGCCCTATGCGTACCTGCCGAGCGGCTACCAGGCCCACATCATGCCGCCTACCTATGCCAGCACGCTCGGACCGGCGCAAGTTCAGGCACTCGTCGCCTACCTGACGAGCGTGACAAAGTGATAGTCGACAGTGAGCACGATCGGGTCGGACAGAGGGAAAGCAACGTGAAGGAGGAGAACTGATGGCGCTTTCAGCAAAGCTCCGCGCCCCCGGTTGGTACCGAGCCGCCGTATGTGACGTCCTCGGACTCGCCTTCGCCGTCGGGATCACCGTTCTGATCAGGTGGCTGATGCACCAGCATCCGGTCATCGACGGTCATGCCATCACGATCGTCGCCCTGTTCGCGGTTCCTGCCGGCTTCCTGCTCGGCATCGGCACGTGCGACTACTGGCTGTACTGGGCGACCGGCAACCCGACCCGCCCGGACACGCACTCCGAGCACGGCGCCTATAGCTGGCGGGACTATTTCCGCGTCAACACCGATCACAAGGTGATCGGGATCCAGTACGTGGTCACATCATTCTTCTTCCTGCTCGTCGGGGGGCTGCTGGCCATGCTGATCCGCGCCCAGCTGGCCAAGCCGGGCATGCAGTTCCTCACCCCCGAGCAGTACAACGGCGTCTTCTCGGTCCACGCCTCGCTGCTCATCTTCCTGTTCGTGATTCCCGTGTTCGCCGGGCTGGCGAACTTCGTCCTCCCGCTGATGATCGGCGCGCCAGATATGGCCTTCCCGCGCCTGAACGCTCTGTCCTACTGGCTGCTGCCGATCGCCGGGATCATGATGCTGATGAGCTTTCTGGCCCCGGGCGGATCGTTCGCCGCCGGCTGGACGGCCTACGCCCCGCTCTCAACCACGCAGCCGATCGGACAGCTGTTCTTCACCATTGCGGTCCAGTTCGCCGGCTTCTCGTCGATCTTCACGGCGCTGAACTTCCTGGTCACGATCATCACTATGCGCGCGCCCGGGATGAGCTTCTTCCGGATGCCGCTGCTGGTGTGGGCGAACTTCTCGACCTCGCTTCTGGTCGTGATCGCGACCCCGTTCATCGCCGCCTCCCAGTTCTTCGTGCTCCTCGACGTGGCCCTGCACTTCCACTTCTTCGATGCCTTCGTCGGCGCGGGCAAGAACGGCAACGTGATCATGTACCAGCACGTCTTCTGGTTCTACTCTCACCCGGCCGTGTACATCATGATGCTGCCCGGGTTCGGGATCATCTCCGAGATCATCGCGGTCAAGGCCCGCAAGCCGATCTTCGGCTACCGGATGATGGCCTTCTCGCTGCTGGCCATCGTCGTCCTCGGCTTCACCGTCTGGGCGCATCACATGTTCGTCTCCGGCATGGCCCCCTGGATCCGGATCCCGATGATGATCACCACCGCGATCATCGCCGTGCCAACCGGGATCAAGATCTTCTCGTGGCTGGCCACGCTGTGGCGTGGGGTCCTGCACCTCGATACGCCGATGCTGTTCGCGCTCGGCTTTTTGACCATGTTCACGCTGGGCGGGATCAGCGGCGTGATGCTAGCCATGATTCCCTTCGACATCCATGTCAGCCAGACCTACTTCATCGTCGCCCACATCCACTACGTGCTCTTCGGCGGCTCGCTGTTCACGATCTTCGCCGGCGTCTACTACTGGTTCCCCAAGATGACGGGACGGATGTTCGACGATCGCCTGGGTAAGTGGCATTTCTGGCTGACCTTCATCTTCTTCAATCTCACCTTCGGTCCGATGCACCTGATCGGTATGCAGGGGATGCCGCGGCGCGTCGCCGAGTACGCCCAGCGCTTCGCCGCCTGGAACCTGTTCATCTCGTTCTCCAGCTTCATCCTGGGCCTCAGCACCCTGGTCTTCCTCTACAACATGGTCGCCAGCTGGCGAGGCGGCCCGCGGGCGGCGGCCAACCCATGGCGGGCGCTAACGCTCGAATGGCAGGTCTCCTCGCCCCCGCCGGTGTTCAACTTCGATGCTGTCCCGACCGTGGTCGGCGGACCCTACGAGTACGGCGTACCCGGAGCTGTGCACGGGATCTTCAAGCCTCCGGCGACGGCCACGCCGGTCGCCGCCGGTGTCGGCACCACAGCCGGGCCGCCCGGAAGCTCCTCGGATGAGCAGGGTTCGGCGTGAGAACCGTCCTCGTCATCGCTAACGAAACGATCGGCGGCCGTTCGCTGATCGACGCCGTCCGCAAGGCCGCCTCCGAAGAGGAGACCCGGTTTGTGCTGTGCGTGCCCCAGACGCGCCCCAAAGCCGGTTACGTGATCTACGACGACGCCGTCTTCGACGCTGCCCAGGCTCGGGTCGACCTGGCCGTGGGCTTCGTGCGCTCGGAGGGGATCAACGCTGTGGGCGAGGTCGGCGATCCGGATCCCTACGCCGCGGCCATGGATGCGGTGGCCGAATATGACCCCGACGCGATCATCATCTCCACCTACCCCGAGGCGCGGTCGGGGTGGTTGCGCCGGGACCTGATCGAGCGCGTCAGCCAGGCGTCGGGCCTCCCGGTGGAGCACGTGGTCGCCGACCTCGACTCCGAGGGCCTGTCCTTCCACATCACCCTCGCGGTCGCCAACCGCACGGCGAGCGGCGACGAGCTGCTCGAGGCCCTCAAGGCCAAGGCCAACGAGGCTTCCGACCGCCACGAACGCCTCTTCATCGTCGTCGTCCCCCAGGAGGGCGGCGATGGCAACGCGACCCGCCGCGCCCGCACGCGCCTGGCCCTGATCCTGGGGCGCATGCGTGAAGCCGGCCTGACCGCCGCCGGCGTGATCGGCGACCCCGACCCCTACACGGCGATCATGAACGCGCTGAACTCCTTCCGCGTCGATGACATCGTCATCTCGACCTTCGCCGCCACGCGGTCGGGGTGGCTGCGGGCCGACCTCATCGAGCGGGTACGCAACGCCAGCGGCAAGGACGTTGAGCACGTTGTCCACCGTGAGTCGACGCCCTCGGCGAACTGATGGAAGCCGCGTCGATCGCCCACGCCGAGCACCACGGACCGCCTCAGGCCCACCGCTCATCACGCGTGGAGGCGCCGACCCTCGGGATGCTGCTCTTCATCATCTCCGAGGTGATGATCTTCGGCGCCTTCTTCACGGCGTACTTCTTCATCCGGGTGGTCAGCCACGATCCCTGGCCCGCCCACGGCACCGTCCTTCCCGAGGCGGTGGCCGGGATCAACACGGCGATCCTGCTCTCCTCCTCGCTGACCATCCACTGGGCGCTGGTCTCGATCAAGAACGGCAACCGCTGGGGCCTACGGGCCGGCATGCTCACCACCTTCCTGCTCGGCCTGACCTTTCTCACCGTTCAGGTCAACGAGTACATCCACATCGGCTTCGCCCCCCACGACTCCGCCCAAGGCACGATCTTCTATGCCCTCACGGGCCTGCACGGGGCGCATGTGTTCATCGGGCTGGCCATGCTGCTGATGGTGACCATCCGCGCCTTCCGCGGCCACTACTCGGCCGAGCATCACCAGGGCATGGAGGTGCCGGGGATCTACTGGCACTTCGTCGACGTGATGTGGGTCGTCGTGTACACGACCGTCTACGTGATCTAAGTGGACCGCTGGGCCCGGCGCGCTCCCGCGTCGCCCAGCCCGCACCCCAGGCGCCGTGAAGCACCCACCGAACCCGCTCCGCTCCGAGGACGACGCCTTCCGCTTCCTGCTGTGGTTCGTCGGCGCCGTGATCGTGATCCTGCTGGTCGTGCTCGTCATCCAGTCGCTCTGAGCCCCCAGCGTGCCACCATGACATCGTGACGCTCCTTGCTGTGGCTCCGGTGCAGACGATCGGCCTCCCGCTGGTGGTTCTGCTCTGTTGGCTGCCCTACTGGGTTCGGGCCCGGACCCTGGCCGACCACGGCCGTCCCGTGCCCCGCTGGCGCCAGGTTTGCTTCGCGGCCGGCCTGGTCGTGCTGGAGATCGCCCTCAGCCCGCCGGTGGACACGCTCTCCGCCCAGCTTCTGGTCGCTCACATGGCCGAGCACCTGCTGATCGGCGACATCGCAGCTCTGCTCTTCGTGCTCGGGCTGACCGGGCCGATGATGGCCCCCCTGCTGCGCAACCCGGTGGTCGCCAGGCTTCGGGTGCTGAGCCATCCCGTGGTCGCGATCGTCGTCTGGGCGGTCAACTTCTACGTTTGGCACCTCCCGGCCCTCTACCAGGGGGCGCTGCGCCACGATGCCCTGCACGCCCTCGAACACGCGACCTTCCTGGCCTTCGGCATCGCCGTCTGGATGGGCCTGCTCGGTCCGCTGCCCAAGCCGGCCTGGTTCTCCAACGGGGCTCGGCTCGTCTACATCGTCGCCGTGCGCCTGATCGGCACCGTCCTGGCCAACATCATGATCTTTGCGGGGACGGCGTTCTACCCCTATTACCGGGTCGGAGACGCGCACTGGCATATCTCACAGCTCGCCGATCAGGTCGGTGCCGGCGGTCTGATGATGGTCGAGGAGAGCCTGCTGACCATCGGGCTGTTCTGCTGGCTATTCCTCCGCGTCGCGCGCCAGAACGAGCAGCGCCAAGAGCTTTTGGACTACGCCAGCCAGCACGGACTGAGCCTGGACGAGCAACGGGCCCAGCGGGCGGTCGCAGCCGGCCGCAGCGAAGAACTGTGGGAGCGCCTGCGGGCTACTTGACGGTGAGCGTGCCCACCATGCCCGCGGCGCGGTGACCGGGCACCGAGCAGTAGAACGTGTACTTACCGGGCTTGAGACTGGCCGAGACGACAGAGACGCCACCGCCAGTGACGATCTTGCCCACCTGGTTGACGCCGCCCCCGGTGATCGCGATGTCGTGCGGCGTCGAGGACTTGTTCTGCATCTTGATCTGGACCTTGCCCGCAGTCGCTGTCGCGCTCGAGGCCAGGAACTTCAGCTGCCCGGTCGGGTCGGCGTCGATCTGCAGGACGCCGTTCTTCTCCCCCGCCGGTTTCTGGTTGACGCTCGGCACAGCACTGGCCAGGGCACCCGAATCTACGCCCGGCCGGCCGGCGACCAGCCCCACGTAGGCAGCGACATCCTGGGCGGCCTGGCCCTTGAAGATCTTGGCCGGCATCACGCCCTGGGCGTTGGGGTACTGGATCCAGTAGGAGACCAGGCCCTGGATCGAGGTGCTCTTGACGCCGTCAGCGCGATCCTGGCGGAAAGCGTCATCCAGATTGGGGCCGGTGACGCCAGCCGAGTTGGCGTGGGCCAGGGTGTGACACGAGGCGCAGCCCTTGACGAACAGCACTTTTCCGTTCACTACGTTGGCCACCGGATGCTTGACCGCGCACCCTCCCAGGACGACCATGAGAAGGACGCTCGGGACCACCGCGGCCAAGGTTCGAAAGGGTCGGGTGGCAGCTCTCTCCATAGGTTCGGGGCCGCACTCTATCCAAGCACGCGGCATCCTCGCGCTGCCGCCGAACCCCCGCCAGCCTTGCCGTCCGGGGCATTGGTAGCATTGCCCAGCAATGAGGTCCCGCCAGAAGTACCGGATGCGGACACCATCCACCGGGCGCGAGGTGATCATCCAGGCGCAGCCGGGGCAGGTGTACCGAGATCGCGAGACCGGCGAGCAACTTGAAGTCGTTGGTCAGTTGCTGCCGCTCGCCCCCACGGCCTCCGAGCTGCCGTGGACGGTGGAGAACCTCCGCTTCTGCAATTGGTGCGATCAGCTGACCCAGAAGGACCTCAACGACTGCCCCCACTGCGGCAGACGGATGGAGCCCCTCGGCTCCTGAGCCGGACGAGCCCCGAGATGAACTTCCGTGCCCAGAGGTCCGCCGCCAGGGCGGGGGCCGCCATCGTCGCCGCCGCGCTTTGCCTGGCCGCGTGCGGAAGCGGCGGTTCGGGGACCACGAACACGGCCGGAGCGCCCGGCTTCACGGTGCCGACCTCGGGCGCGAGCGCCAACGCTGCCGTGACCACCTCATCCGCGACGACGACGAAGAGCAGCTCGTCGACCACCTCGGCGGGCACTAGCGCAGCCGGCACGGGCACCACGCCGCCCACCAGCGCCACCACACCTTCGGGCGCGACCGGGACTACGCCCTCGGGCGGAAGCTCGGCGGGTACGACAGGCGGCGGATCGGCCCCCACAGGAACCAGCCGCAGCGGCGGAGCCGGTCTGGGCTCAGCCTTCTGTCAGCAGAACCCGGGCGCCTGCTGATCCCTTTGATCGAGGCCGCCGAGCCGATCCGGTAGGCCCCCACTGGTAACCCCCCCGGGGCTGGATCAGTGGACGTAGGACTTCGGGTAAGGCGTGCTCACGACCTCGGTCGCGCTGTATTCGACGCGCGTCCCGGTGTACGAGCACAAATACTGGGTGCTGGCACCGACCGTGAGCTGAGCCGTCTGGCCGGCGGCCGCGTGCGTGCAGTTGGCCTTCCGGCTCTGGCGGTAGGAGAACTTGCTCGCGTTGAGGTTATAAGCCAGGACCGGCGCCCAGGTGGGGACGGTGAGGCCGATGACGTCACCCTTCTTGACCGGCAGAGCGGTGAACTGGGTGAAGCTCGGCGGCAATGACAGCGGCTCCTGTAGCACCTGCCCCAGGAATGGGATCAGGTGGAAGGTCAGGCTTTGGGCGGCCACGGTGAACTTGTTGTTCGGACCCGGCTGGAGGACCGTGAGGGCCAGCTGCGGCGTGCCCCCGTAAGCCGCATCAAGGACGTGGAGGTAGTTCTTCTCCGTCGCGGAGTTGGTCGAGAGCTTGGACAGCCCGACCGTGAACGCCACCACCCACCCGTCCGCCTTGACCGTGGTGGGGTTGGTGATGCCGTCGCTGACCGACTGGACAGCGGTCGTCCGCGTGAGGATGATGAAGCACTGCGAGGGCGAGACGCCCTTCGGGCACACCGGCGAGGCGATCGGGGTCGATGTCGAGCCGAGCTCGACGATTTTGGCCCCCGCCGTGCCCGGCACGACAGCGACCGCGACCAAGCCGGCGGTGAGGAGCGAGATTCGTTTCATCATCGTCATTGAAACACGACCCCGGGGTAGCAGTTGCGGGGGCGCCTGGCAGGATGCCAGGGTCCCGGTTGGCCGGTGATCCTCCCTCAGTTCGGGATCGACGGCCCGGACCCTGCCCGCTTTGGGCGGCTGGGATGCGTGCTGACGCGGGGCTACAGCTTGGAGACGTTCACCGCTTTCGGCCCCTTCGGTCCCTCCTCCTCCTCGTAGGAGACCTTGGATCCCTCGGGCAGAGAGCGATAGCCATCCCCGCTGATACCACTGAAGTGAACAAACAGGTCGCGACCACCGTCATCGGGCGTAATGAACCCGAAACCCTTGTCGTCGCTGAACCACTTGACGGTGCCTGTTGCCATAAATTCCCTCGGCGCTCTTCGGATTGACCAAGATCGGCGCCGTGATGACCCCGATAAGACCGGCAGAAGGTAGCAGTGACCGAGGACCGGCGGGGAAAAGTCGCCGCTCAGTGCTCAACGGCCGTGAAAGGTGGCCTTGCCCGGGCCCTCGGCCAGAAACGACGTGACGGCGTTCTGCAGGTCTTGGCTGGCAAACAGCTCGCCGGCCACCCCTCCGACGCGCTCGTTGGCCAGCTCCACTCCCCCGTGAAGGAAATCGCGGATGACCCGCTTGGTCGCCGCGTGAGCCAGCGTCGGACCGGCCGCCAGCTCGGCGGCGAATTCGCGGGCGGCGGCATCGAAGCCCTGATCGGGCAGAACGCGATTGACCACATTCCAGCGTTCCAGTTCTTCAGCGCTGTAGCGACCACCGGTCATCACGAACTCCCGCGCGCGCCCGGTGCCGGCGCGCTCGGCCAGACGCTGGGTCCCGCCCATCGCCGGAGTCAGCCCGATCACCCGCTCCACCAGCCCGAAGCTGGCCGATTGCGCGGCCAGGATCACATCACAGGCCAGGGCGAGCTCAAAGGCCCAGGTCAGGCACAGGGCGTGGGCGGCGAACACCGTGGGACAGGGCAGGGAGTCGACACGCCGCGCCAGGGAAACCAGCTCGTCAAAGGTCTCGGTCGCCTCCTCGGGGCCGGCCAGAGCCGCGAACAACGAGACATCGACCCCGCCGCTCACCGCCCGGCCCTCAGCGCGGAACAGGACCCCGCGCGGGCGATCACGCTCGAGCTCGTCGAGAGTTGCGACCAGGCCCTGCTCGAGCGCGCGGGTGAACAGGTTCAGCGGGGGCGAGTCAAAAGTGACGATGGCCAGCCCGGCGTCGCGCTCCAGGCGCACGGGCGACGTGCTCACCGCAGCTCCCGCGCGGCCGCGGCGATCTCGTCGGCATCGCCCGGGGCGGGCACCCACGGCAGCTGCAGCGGATCTCCCTCGTAGCGCGGAATCACGTGGACGTGGAGATGAAAGACGGTCTGCCACGCCGCCGATCCACATGAGTTGATCAGGTTGACGCCGTCGGCGCCGAGCCGCTCGGTCGCCCGTCGGGCCAGACGCTGGGCGGCCAGCATGGTCGCGGCGAACTCGTCGGGCTCGATCTCCAGAAGGTTGGCGGCGTGCCGGCGGGGTACCACGAGGGCGTGTCCGCGCGTGGCCGGGTTGATGTCCATGAACGCCACCGTGCGGTCGTCCTGGTCAACGATCTCTCCCTCGATTTCACCCGCGATGATCTTGCAGAACAGGCAGTCCGGGTCGCGCATGAGCGCCAGCTTAGGGCACATGCGTCAATAACTCGTGGCGCACCTCTACCCATCGCGGGCGACTCGCTGCCGCGCGTAGGCAATCGCCTCCTCCCGAGAGGACACCTCGCCCGCGTAAGCGGCCTCCTCAAGCTCATGCAGGAGCTCGCCGAGTCGCGGTCCGGGTGTAATCGCCAGGGCGGCGGCCAGTTCGTCGCCGCGCACGGGCGGCCGCGGCGGGTCGGCCTGCCAGTCCAGCCCGGCGGCCAGCAGCTCACGGGCGAGCTC
>JBAVWI010000415.1:0-3007 GCA_049697735.1 Solirubrobacteraceae bacterium | reverse complement strand
TGCCACGGCGGCGCTGCCGCCGGCCACGCCACTCCCGGCGGCGGCGCTACCGCCGCCACCGAATCCGAGGAGGTTGGCGATCACGCCAATCGGGCCCAGCGTGGGGGTGAGCGCCGCCAGCTGGCGGCTGACCCCGCGGACCCCAGAGCGGAACTCGCGGCAGCCCTGGCACTCGTGCAGATGGCGTCGGGCCAGCCCGCTCGCACGCACGCCGCGGTCGTGGGCGATGATCAGGTCCTCGCGGATCTGGGCGCAGGCCGTGTTGCGGGCCTCGCTGGCCGCGGCCAGGCCGACCCGTGCTCTGACCAGAAGCGACTTGACAGCCGGAACCGAAACTCCGAGCGCAGCGGCCACATCACCGTAGCTCATGCCGCTCAGCTCACGCATGAGCAGGGCCGAGCGCTGCGGGTCGGGCAGGCGACGGACGTCGGCGATCAGCCGCCGCAGCACATCGCGCTGCTCGGCACGAGTGGCCGGGTCCTGCTGGTCGGGCATGCACGCGTCGGCGGGATCGACAGGGACCGTCCGGCTTTGACGCAGGACGTCCACGCACCGGTTGTGGGCGACGCGGTACAGCCACGGCCGCAGAGCCAAATCGCGATGGTTGGCGCGCAGTCCGTAGTAGGCGCGCACGAAGACTTCCTGCAGGGCGTCCTCGGAATCTTGACCCGAGGGAGACAACATCTGGCGCGCGTAGGCGAGCAGGCGGGCGCGGTAGCGGTCGTGAATGATCCGGAAAGCGTCCTCGTTGCCCTCCCGGAACAGCGTCACCAGTTGCTCGTCGGAACGAAGCCGCAGCAGCGACGTGCCGATCGCGATGCGGGGCCGCGCCAGGCCCACCGTTGCTGGGAGTGCGGAGGCTTCCACTAAATGACCCTTCACCATCCTAACGGTTAGCGGCGGCGGAAGTTACGAATCGGTCTCCGCACGCGGCGCCCGTGGGCTGCCGGCCCGACGAGCTTCCTCAGGCCAGCGAGACCATCACGTGCTTGACCTCGGTGTAGTCCTCGAGCGCGTACATGCTCAGATCCTTGCCGTACCCGGACTGCTTGAAGCCGCCGTGGGGCATCTCGGAAGCCAGCGGGATGTGGTCGTTGATCCATACGCAGCCGAAGCGCAGGGCCTTGGAGACTCGCATGGCCCGGCCGATGTCGCGTGTCCAGACCGAGGAGGCAAGGCCGTAGGGCGTGCCGTTGGCCCACTTGATCGCCTCGGCCTCGTCGGAGAACTGCTGCACGGTGATGACCGGGCCGAAGATCTCCTGCTGGATCATCTCGTCGTCCTGCTGCAGGCCCGCCACAACGGTCGGCTCGAGGAAGAAGCCGGGCCCCCCGCGCTCCTTGCCACCGGTGGCGATGTCGGCATGGGAGGGCTTGCGCTGCAGGAAACCCTCCACGCGCTCGCGCTGCCGTGACGAATTGAGCGGTCCGAGGGTCGTGTCGGGCGAGCGTGTGTCCCCGAGCACCAGTCCCTGCGCCTGCGCGACCAGTCCGGCGACGACATCGTCGTGGACCTTGGGGCCGGCCAGTACCCGTGTGGCGGCGGTGCAGTCCTGGCCGGCGTTGTAATAGCCGGTCCCGGCGATCGTCTCCAGGGCAGTCTCGAGGTCTACGTCGTCGAAGACGATCACCGGTGCCTTCCCGCCCAGCTCGAGGTGCACGCGCTTGAGCGTGTCGGCGGCGGCCTTGGCGATCCACTTGCCGGTGCCCACCGAGCCGGTCAGCGATACCATGTCGACGTCTTCGTGGGTGACCAGGGCCTGGCCGGTCGGATCGCCGTGACCCGTGATCACGTTGAAGACGCCGGGGGGGAAGATCTCCGCGGCGTACTCTGCGACCTTGAGGATCGAGAGCGGGGTTGTCTCGGCCGGCTTGAGGACAACCGTGTTGCCGGCCGCCAGCGCGGGGCCGATCTTCCATACCGCCATCATCAGCGGATAGTTCCAGGGCGCGATCTGGCCGATCACGCCCACCGCCTCGCGACGGATGTAGGACGTGTAGCCGCTCATGTACTCACCGGCCGCGCGACCTTCGAGACAGCGCGCGGCGCCCGCGAAGAAGCGCAGGTTGTCGACCATGAAGGGGATCTCGTCCTCGCGGAAGGCGGCGATCGGCTTGCCGGCGTTGTCAGACTCGAGCTCGGAGATCTCCTCGGCGTGCTCCTCGATCGCGTCGGAGAGCTTGAGCATCGCCGCGGCTCGCTCCCCCGGGGTGGTGTTTGACCACCCGTCGAAGGCCTCTCGCGCCGCGCCTACGGCCCGGCTGACGTCCTCGGGGCTGGAGAGCGGGGCGTGTGCGATCACGTCGCCGTTGGCCGGGTTGAGGATCGGCTCGCTCTGGCCGTCGGCGGGGTCGACGAACTGGCCGTTGATGAAGTTCTGGAGTGTGGTGGCGGTGGCTGTCATCGTGCCTGGCAACCTACCACTCGCCTGGGAGGACGTCTGGGCACACCTCGGTCGCTTCTCTCCTACGCTCGGGCGAGCTAGTCTCGCCTCTGACATGGTGGATGCAGCGTCGGGCATCGGGATTCCCGTGGCCTTCGGAGCCGGACTGATCTCGTTCCTGTCTCCGTGTGTGCTGCCGCTGGTGCCTGGCTACATCTCCGCCGTGGCAGGCGTCGAGCCGTCCGAGATCCGTATGCGACGGGTGATCGGCCCCAGCCTGGCTTTCATCGGCAGCTTCTCGTTCATCTTCATCGTCCTCGGGCTGCTCGGCCAGCGAGCGCTGCACACCGCCCTGGTCGGGCCCACGGCGCTGAAGATCTCGGGCGGCCTGATCATCGCCATGGGGGCGCTGTTCATGCTCGCCCCGTTCATCCCCGCGCTCAGCCGCGAGTGGCATTTCGCCGGGCTCATGCAGCGCGCCGGCCGCGGCGGTCCCGCGCTCACGGGGGCGGCCTTCGCGCTCGCCTGGACGCAGTGCCAGGGCCCAACCCTGGGGGCGATCCTGACCGTCGCCGGGACCTCGAACTCAGCTTCGCACGGGGCGATCCTGCTTGCCGTCTACTG
>JBAVWI010000414.1:0-5612 GCA_049697735.1 Solirubrobacteraceae bacterium | reverse complement strand
CGACCTCGGCGGCGGTGAGGGTGCCCTTGAACGAGTCCGGGGCGACGAGCACCGTGGTCGGGACGCCGGCGAGCGGGTTCACGCCGCCAGTATCCGTCATCCTTGCCTCGATGACCGACTACGAGCTGATCGATGCCGGGGGCACGGAGGTCAGGATCTCCAATCCCGAGAAGGTCTTCTTTCCCGAGCTCGGGATCACCAAGCGCGACCTCGTCAATTACTACGTTGAACTCGCGGGCCCGGTGGTCAACCAGCTGCGCGATCGCCCGACGGTCCTCAAGCGGTTCGTCGACGGGGCAGGCGCCAAGCCGTTCTTTCAAAAGCGCATTCCCGATTCTGCTCCCGAGTGGCTGCAGACGACGACAGTGAAGTTCCCCAGCGGCCGCTCGGCCCGCGAGCTGCTGCCCAACGACGCCGCTCATCTCGTCTGGGGCGTCAATCTGGGCGTGATCGACTGGAACCCCTGGCAGGTCCGCGTCCCGGACCTCGATCACCCCGACGAGCTGCGCGTCGACCTCGACCCGACCCCCGAGGCGAGCTGGGACGACGTCCGCCGGGTCGCGATGGTGGCCGGCGAAGTGCTGCGTGACCAGGGCCTGACCGGCTTTCCCAAGACCAGTGGCTCGCGCGGGATCCATATCTACGCGCGCCTGATTCCCGAGCACGACTTCGTCACCGTCCGCCGCGCCGCCGTCGCCCTGGCCCGCGAGGTCGAGCGCCGAGCGCCCGACATAGCCTCGAGCAAGTGGTGGAAGGAGGAGCGCCACGGGGTGTTCATCGACTTCAACCAGAACCTCCGCGACCGGACGATCGCTTCTGCCTACAGCGTGCGCCCCACCCGCGACGCGAGGGTCTCCACGCCCTTGACCTGGGACGAGCTGCCCGACGCCGAGCAAGGCGAGCTGAGGATCGACACCGTCCCCGCGCTGGTGGCTCGCCGGGGCGATCCCGCCGCCGACATCGACGCTCACGCGGGCTCGCTGGCCGGGCTGCTCGAGCTGGCCCAGCGCGATGAGGACGCCGGCCTCGGCGACGCTCCCTGGCCTCCGCACTTCAAAAAGCAGCAGGGCGAGCCTCCGCGGGTGCAGCCGAGCCGGGCCCGCAAGAACGCCGATTAGGCGGACTCAGCTCTGCATCTGCTCGAGCCGGCACTCGCGCGGAGGCTTGTCCTCGCGCCAGCGCAGGATCTTGGTCCCGTGGCGGATGCGCCCGTCGCTGGCGTGGTCGAAAGTGACCTCGACGACGAGCTCGGGGCGTAGCGAGATCCACTCGAGATCCTTCTCGCTCTTCCAGCGGCTGGGGTCGCCGTGCCCGCGCACGCCGGTCTCATACGGCTCGAGCGTCGCCACCAGAGCCCGCTTCTCGGCCGCCCGCAGACCCGACGAGTGACCGACCACGTGCAGCTTGCCCTCCGGGTCATAGAGGCCGAGGATCAGCGACCCGACGGTGCCGTCCTCCTTGCCCGGCCGGTAGCCGACCACGACGGCGTCGATCGTGCGCACCCGCTTGACCTTGACCATTCCGGCCCGCTTGCCAGGCCGGTAGGGCGCGGCCACGTCCTTGGCCACCACACCCTCGCCGTGGGCGAACCAGGGCTCGGTCTCGGCGGGGTCGCGGGTCAGCGGCGTGAGCCCGATCCCGTTGGCAGTCAGCTGCTCCAGGAGCGCGCGGCGCTCGGCGAAGGGGCGCTCGAGCACCAGGTCATCGTCGATCAGGAGGACGTCGAAAGCCAGGTAGTGGGCGGGGGTCTGTGCGGCCAACATCTCGATCCGCGAGGCCGCAGGGTGGATTCGCTGCTGGAGGGCACCGAAGTCCTGTGCGCCGGCGCCCAAGTCGGAGTCGATCACGATCTCGCCGTCGATCACGTAACGGCCGGCCGGGAAGGCAAGCTCGGGAAAGTAGCGCCGGAGCGACTTGGCGCCGCGCGACTGGATCTCGAACTCATCACCGTCGACGAAGACCAGCCCCCGGAAGCCGTCGAACTTGGGCTCATAGCTCCACTGCTCACCGAGCGGCAGCTCCTTGCCCGAGCGGGCGAGTTGAGGTTCGACGGGAGGTTTCAGGGCCAGGGTCACGCTCCGGCGATCCTACCCCTCGGCCGCGAGACCCCTCGCTAGGATCGATCGGCATGGCCGCCGACCACGCCACCGTCGCCGAGGAGGAGTACCTCGAGTCGCTGTTCTGGCTGTTCGAAGCCGGGCTGCCGATGACCGGCGCCAACCTGGCCCGGGCGATGCAGCTCTCGGCCCCCACCGTCCACGAGATGGTCGGTCGGCTGGAGCGCGACGGCTACATCACCCGCACCGCCGGGCGCGCAATCGAGTTCACCCCCGAGGGTCGCGAGCACGCCGAGCGGATCGTCAGTCGCCACCGGATGATCGAGCGCTTCCTGACTGATGTCGTGGGCGTGCCCTGGGACGACGTCCACGAGGAGGCCGAGAAGCTCGAGCACGCGATGACGCCGCGCTTTGAGGCCTACGTGCGGGTCTCGGTCGGGGATGCCAAGACCTGCCCCCATGGCCATCCGATTCGGGTCGGGGAGCGGATCGACGGTGTACCGCTGGCCGACTGCGAGGTCGGGGCCCAGGTGACGATCCTGCGCTTCGAGAACGAGGCCGAGGACCTCCTGCACTACCTCAAGGACGCCGGCGTCGAGCCGGGCATGTCCGGCACGGTCGCCCTACACGACGGCGAGCAGGTGCAGGTGCACACCGACACGGTCAGCCCCATGCTCACCGTCAGCGTGGCTGAGACGGTCTCCGTCCTGGCCGACCCGTCCCCGCCGCCGCGCACGGCACTGCCCGACCAGCTCGTGCTCGGCCGCGAGCGCTACGGCCGCTAGCTGCCCCACCAGCCCACCTGGCGACGGACCCGGCGCTCAGGCGGGAGCCGGGAGCGCCGGCCGGCCGCTGGTCAGCCAGCCCTCGATCAGCTCATAGACAGCGGGGTGATTGAGCAGATCGAGATGAGTGGCGCCGCCCAGATGGCGATAGCGGTCCAGCGGAAAGCGCATCCGCTCGCCGCGACCCTGATGCGACCAGGCACTCGAACGCAGGACGAGCAGATCACCGAGCATGCGACCCAGCGGGGCCTCGGGGTCACGGGTCACCGTCGCGCTGACGAAGTAGTGATCGGCGCTCTCCAGGAAGGGAATGTCAGTGCCGGTGTTGGTCCAGAAGCGATCGGGGTCGTGCCCATCCCAGTCCTCGTCGACGACGTAGCCGTAGCCGAGGTCCTTGATCCCGGCGCTGCGGGCGCGCAGCGGGCCGGCGAAGGGACGCATCTCGGGCAGCAGCGAGATCGCTGCCGTGGCGGCGTTGGCGGCGAGCTCCAGCGGCGCCCCGCGATGCGGTGTGCCGAGCATGACGACGTCGCGGACCTTCGGGACCCAGTCCTGGCCGGCGCCGTAGTGGCAGGCGGCGCGGGCGACAAGGCCCCCCATCGAGTGACCGATGAGGGCAATCTCGGTGACCGGGACCGGCCAGGCCGTGGTCAGCTCGTCCAGGCACTCGGCGAGACGGCGGCCACTGTGGGAGATGTGGCGGCCGCTGTTGTAGCGAACGTAGAGCGAGGTGTAGGCGAGCTCGGCTTCGAGGCGTTCACCGTAGGGCTGGTGGCGCCCGGCGCCGAACCGCCACGCGTCCTCGGTCTCGCACAGGCCGTGCAGGAAGATCGCGAGGCGGGAGCGTGGCTCGGCGATCGCGGCGGTGAGCGAGTCCCGGTCCCCATCCAGGGCCCGGCCGCGGTGGCGGATGGTCATCGGCATGGCCAGGGGGTTGTCGGTGCGCTCGAGCATGTCCCCGAAGGCGCCGTTCAGAGCCCCAAGGGCGAGCCGCGCACGGAGGTTGGCCTCGAGCGCGGGCGAATCGTCGCGGCGAGTCCGTCCGTACGCCTGAGCGGGCCCCGACACCAAGGCCCCGGTCAGCGCGCGCGCGCCGCTGTAGGCACGGTCAGTGACCTGGTCGTGGATCACGCGGGTGGCGCTGGCCGCCGGTCCGAGCAGACCGAACACGCGTCCGGCGACACTGGAGTGGACGTCGCGAGCCTGGCTGGCGATGCTGGCGGCGGCGCCACCGGCCAGAGTGCCCAGAGCGCGGACCTCGTCAGAGCGCATGGGCGGGGGAGCCGATCTCCTCGTAGGCTTGGGCGAGCCGCCCGATCCCGTCCTTGATCTGGGTCGGCGTGACTCCCGAGTAGGCCAGGCGCAGCGACGACTCACCGCCCTCGAGCAGGAAGTCGGTGCCCTTGACGAACTGCACCCCGCGCTGGGCGGCGGCTTTCTGCAGCGCCGCCACGTCGGTTCCTCGGGGCAGGTCGACCCAGAGGAAATAGCCTCCCTCAGGGGCTACGAACTTGGCGTCGGGGAGCTGCTCGGTGAGGGCGTCGCAGAGCGTCTGAGCGCGCTCGCGCAGCGCCGCGCGGACCGTCTCGACCGAGCGCTCGATCGCCCCCGAGCGGCAGAACTCGTTGACGATCCCCTGCGAGACCATGCTCGGCGAGATGTAGGTGTTGGTGGCCAACTTGGCGATGCGAGCGATCAGCTCCTCGGAGCCGACCAGGTAACCGACCCGGATGCCCGGGCACACGGTCTTGGAGAACGACGATGCGTAGACGATCCGCTCGGGATCCATCGAAAGCATGGTCGGCAGCGATTGGCCCTCGAAGCGCAGGGAGACGTAGGGATCGTCCTCGAAGATCGTGAAGCTGTGCTCGCGGGCCAGCTCGAGCAGTCGCTCGCGCTTGGCGGCCGAGAGCGTGTAGCCGGCCGGGTTCTGGAAGTTGGGGATGATGTGGGCCAGCTTGGGGCGCGTCCCGGCGGCGAGCAGGCGGGCCACGGCCGCCGTGTCGATCCCGTCGGGCTCGAGCTCGACCATCCGCACATCCGCACCGCGGGTGCGCAGCGAGAGCAGCGTGCGGTCGTACGTGGGGCGCTCAACCACGACCGCATCTCCGGGTTCGACGAGGACGTCGAAGAGGAAGGCATCGGCTTGCATCGAGCCGTTGGTGACCAGGACCTGGCTGGGCTGCACCTGATGGCGCTCGGCAATCCAGGCTCGCAGCGGCAGGTATCCGACCGAGGTGCCGTAGGCGGTCACGCCCCCCGGGTCGGAGGAGAAGGCGCGGGCGGCGGCGGTCTTCAGGCCCTCGACGTCGACGATGTCGACCGAGGGGGCGCCGCGAGCGAAGGAGATCGTGTCCGCCACAAGCAAAAGACTACGAGGTTGTGGCCGACAGGTGCACGTCGACGATCGCGCGGTTGCCGCCCTCGTAGCCGCGCAGCTCCACCTCCCGCACTCCCGGCAGCGCCGCCAACGCCGCCTCGAACCCGCGGACTGCATCGGTACCGGCAAACGGGCCCGCGGTCACGGTCAGCGAGCGGACATCCTCGCCGCCCCCGGCTGTTGCCGGGGCGCTCCGGGCCTCGGCCAGAGCGCGCCCGTAGTCCGACAGGAGCACGCGCATCGAGCCGAGCAGATTCTCGTGGGCGACGGCCAGCTCGTGCAGCTCTTGGATGGCTTCGGCTAGCGATTGATCGCCCGCGGGGGAGGCCACCGCTCGCAGGCCGGCGGCCGATAAGCCCGGTTCGGGCACCGCGACGCGCGGGGGGAGCT
>JBAVWI010000413.1:0-2478 GCA_049697735.1 Solirubrobacteraceae bacterium | reverse complement strand
CCGCAGCACCGTGTTGACGTCAACGGCGTGCGAGGTCGGGGCAACGCCCTCGAGGTCAAGCTCGCGGATTCTCTCAACGTGCTCGAGCACGTCGGACAACTCACCGGCCATCCGCTCGACCTCGGCGTCGTCAAGCTCCAACCGGGCGAGCCGAGCCACGTGGAGGACCTGGTCACGATCGAGCATGGTCCGCATTCTAGGATCGCGCTCGCCGGCGGGCCCGCCCGATGGCTCCCGCCCGCGCCGGCGGCAGCGCTAGCCGATGTGGACGGTCTCGATCGCCGCGTTGCGAGCCGGGTCTGCCGAATCCTCCTGACGCAGGGAGAGACCCGCTCCCACGGTCAGCGTGAGCGCACTCAGGAGCCCGAGGTACGCTCCGGCACGAGGGCCGACCAGGGCCGACGGCCCGGGCACGTTGATGAGCACACGGTAGATCAGCGCCAGCGAGGTCAGGGCGCCGAGCACGGTCGTGATCGCACTCAGGCTGGCCGGAAAGGCCGGGGCCTGGGAAGTGGCCTGAGCGAAGGCCAGGGCCAGCGCGACGATGGCGGTGACCAGGATCAGCCAGCGCAGATCGGTCAGTGCGTCCCAGCCGCTGATCGTCGTGGTGATGCCCAGCGCGGCGGCGCTGCGCTGCACGGCACCCGAGAGCCCGTACCACGAGAACAGGATCAGCGAAACCAGTAGAACGACGGCGCCCGCCGCCGCGATCACCTCGCCACGACGCAGCCGCGACACGTATATCCCCATGCGCGGCAGCGAAGCCAGGCGGTCAGACGCCGCCGGCAACTCCCACGGCGGTACCCCGCCGGGCCTGCATGGCCACGTAGACGAGGGCGGCAGTCAGGATCACGCCCAACCAGAAGCCAAGGCCGAATTCGCTGAAGTGGACGTTGAAGATGAACTTCAGCACCACGAACACCGCCACCACGGCAGCGAGGACGAACCGGGTCTGCGTGCGGCTCCCCCCGACCGACGGCAGCGTCGTCTGCGGTGACATGCGCTCCACCGCCAGGTCGGCGATGAGCGCGATCGCCGCCAGAACGGCGAAGATTCCAAAGATCCCGTCGGGCGCGTCAGTGGCGGTCAGGTCAAGTGAGAACGGACCGGCCGAGATACTGAACCAGGGAAAGAAGAGAAGGTCGATGACCAGCAAAAGCGCGACCCCGCCGATGATCCAGTCGTCCCGAGTGATGTTCTGCGTATTCACGTGCCCTCCCCGATAGGTGCCACTTGCCTGCTCTAGATTCGCCGAAATCCGCCGCCCTCCTGCGCTTCCGGGCGCCGCGAGGACGCCTGAACCCTACCGCGCGCGGCGGCCCGAGGCCAGTCGTCGCCGGTGCCGGGGCCGCGCTTGAACGGCTCGCTGGAAGCGGCGTTGCTCTGCCACCGATTCCACCGCGCCCAACGCGATGCCCAGGGCGCAGGCTACGCCGAGGACCGCCCCGAGCTTCTGATCGATCACCTTGCTGCCCTGGGGCAGGTTGAGCAGAACCCGGTAGACGAGCAACCCCGAGCTCAGCATCCCGAGCGTGAGCACGATCACGCTCGTATCGGTCCGCGTCCCGTGCGAGCGTTGCGATGCGTGCAGTACGACCGAGCCCAGCGCCGCCAGAATGGTCAGCAGCATCACCCAGCGCACGATGGTCAGCCCGCCCCACGCGTTCTCGGCCGTGGATACGGCCGGCCGGGCGGCCGACGGATCCGGGACCCCGGCAACCCCATACCACTTGGTCAGGAACATCAGGCCCAGCAGCAGCAGGGCTGTGACCGCGCTGGTCAGCTCGCCCCGGTAGACGCGCGGCGGCCCGGGCGGAGGCGAGGGCTCCGGCGCCGCGGGTGAAGTCTGCGGTGTCGGCTCGGCGCTTTCATCTTCTCCGGTCACGGTGGCCACCGGACAGCACGGTAGAGGAGCGCCTCAGCGTTTGGAGATTGGCGCCAGGTCGGCAACCAGCTTGCGCTCCGAGCGGTCGGTACGGAAGCGGATGACCACGATCCCGCCCGGCTCCACGCCCGTGACCACCCCCTCGCCGAACGCCGCGTGAACGACGTCGTCTCCGAGCCGGTAGGCGGCGGGTGGCGGTTGCGCCCGCGGGGGCGCGATCGGGTCGCTTCCTGGTGAGCGCCAGGACGTGGCCCGGGCCCGGAAGGCGCCAAAGGACCGGGGTGCCTGGCGCTCGTGCTCGGTCAGCTCCTCGGGAATTTCGCCCACGAAGCGGCTCGGGATGCCGAAGCTGCGGGCCCCGAAGACCGTCCGGCTCCGGGCCGACGTCATGTACAGGTCGCGCTCGGCGCGGGTGATGCCCACGTAGCAGAGCCGCCGCTCCTCCTCCAACCCGCCCTCGTCGAGCGCGCGCGAGTGCGGGAACACTCCCTCCTCACAGCCGATCATGAATACGATCGGATACTCGAGCCCCTTGGCGTTGTGCAGGGTCATGAGCGTGACCAGGCCTTCGTCGTCGCTGCGCGTGTCGGCGT
>JBAVWI010000412.1:0-2038 GCA_049697735.1 Solirubrobacteraceae bacterium | reverse complement strand
CCGGGGATGCGGGCGGCGGCGCCGGCGACGAGCGGACCGGCGGCGAGAAGGCCGCCGACCGCGGCGCCCCCGCCGAGCAAGGCAGCGCGGCGGGAGATCGCTGTGTCAAGGTCGTGGACTGGCATGGGAAACCTCCTGAGGGATCAAGGGACCCCGGCCGTGCGCGGAGCTACCCGCCGTCGACGGCCGCAAGCGCTTTGCCGCTTTTGTGGGAGGAATCTCATCAATCGCTGTCACACCGATCGCGGTGCGAAACGACGTCCGTCAGGATGCTCGTGGCTGGGGGCGGCGGCGTAACCGAGGCGGTCGTTGGCGGAAGCTGGTGGCCCAGGCGAGCGCGATCAGGATGGCACCGACCGCGAACACTAACCACGCAGTGGTGTCGGTCGGTGGGCTGCGGAGCGAAGGTTTGACGCTGGGGATCGAGAGTGGGTGCCCAGCTGCGGTGGTCAGCTGCTGTATGGCGGTCAGGGCGCGGGAGCCCAATTTCGCCGCGCGGACGTCGGCGGCAACGGCGCGCTTTACCGCGTCAGAACGGTTGACCCCAACGATGCCCAGGCCATCGGGCATGACGATGAGCAGGGGGCCGTGGTAGACGAGCCCGAGTTCGAGCCCGAGGAAGCGGGCGTAGCTCTGGGGTTGCTTCCAGAGTTCGGTGATTGAGCCCAGGTCATTCGGGGAGGCGATCAGCGCGACGCGGATGGGAAAGCCGCTGCGGGATGCGGAGGCGAGGAGCGCCTCGAGCTGGCCCTGCTGGGTGTTGCTCAGGCCGGCGTCCTGGGGGAGAAAGAGGGACTGCTGGGCGAGTACGTCGCTGGCTGGGTCACCGTCGGCAAAGGCACTCGTCGGGTTGAGAGCCATGGCGAGCACGACAACGATCGCCGCCAGCAGGCCATGCTTGACAGGGAGAAGGGACGTGCGAGGTGTGCGGCTGAGCGTAGAGTCCTGCACGTGCGATGCGGGTGACGGGACGAGCATGACTGTCGGGGAGCGGCCTCAGGCAGAGTCTATGGTCAGACGCCCGCTGCGAGCTTTGCTCCTGGCCCTCCTCGCGGCCGGGTTCGCGCTGTCGCTCGCCCCCGTGGTGGCCAGCGCCCACGGGCCGGTGGCACCGATTGCGACGAGCTACCTGGCGAAGGTCAGTCAGCTCCCCGCGGGCCTCACCGCGACGGTCGTCGACGGCGATCAGCGGCTGTGGCTGGCGGTCGCGGCAGATGAGACGGTCGTCGTGCTCGATCCCCGCGGGGCCCCGTACCTGCGGTTCACCAGTTCAGGTGTGGCGGTAAACGAGAACTCGGAGACCTTCTACGCCAACCTCACTCCGGCGCAGCCTCCGCCGGCCGATCTGACCGCCTCCACGCCCCCCCGGTGGGCCGCAGCCGGCGGAGGTCACGCCTACAGCTGGCACGACGGTCGCCTGCATGCTCTGGCCACGGTCGCGCTCTCGCCCGGACGCTCGTATGTTGGTCGATGGAGCATTCCGGTCCGCGTCAACGGGCGCCCGCGAGTGATCGCCGGCGGTCTGTATTACGCCGGGGCGCCATCGCTCGTGTGGTTCTGGCCGATCGTGGTGGTGATCGCCTGCACGTTGGCGGCGGTGCGCCTGCGCCGCGAGCAGCTCGACGCCCGTCTGGCCAGACTGCTGGCGGGGGCGGCGCTGGCGGCCGCGATCGTGGCCGCGGTCGGCCGGGAGCTGCACGGGCGACCTGGCGTGTCGATCTTCCAGACCGTCACCTTCGCGGTGATTGCCGCCTTCGTCCTGTGGGCGTGTCGCCAGCTGCTGCTGCGCCGGGAGTCATATTTCACCTTCTTCGCCGTCGGCTGCGTAGCGATCTGGGAGGGTGTGAATCTGCTCCCGACGCTCTGGAACGGGTTCGTGCTGGCTGCGGTGCCGGCCTTCGCGGCCCGGGCGGCGTGCGTCATCTGCGTGGGCTGCGGCGTGGGAGTCCTGGTCGTCAGTTCGCGTCAGATCGTCCGGTCTGACGGCGAGGCCGGCTGGGACGAGGATGACGACGAGGACATCCTCGGGTCCGGCGCA
>JBAVWI010000411.1:0-3531 GCA_049697735.1 Solirubrobacteraceae bacterium | reverse complement strand
GCGCTGGCCGCCGCCGGCGCGCCGCTGGCCGGCGAGCCGGACGAGACGGGACGGCAGCTGGGAGAGCTTGCCCGCTCGCGCCTGCGTCACACCGAGATCCTTTCGGCCGGAGCGCTCGAGACCTACGGCGACTGTCCGGTCAGGTGGTTGGTCGAGCGCGAGCTGCGTCCGGTCGCCCTCGAGCCGGAGTCCGACGCCATCGTCCGTGGGAACCTGATCCACGCCACGCTCGAGCAGCTCCTGGCCGACCTCGATGGTCCCGTCACCCCCGAGAGCCTGCCGCGGGCGCGGGAGATCCTCCATCGCCGGCTGTCCGAGCTCGCCGCCGGTCCCGGGGCCCGGCTCGGCGCCGGCCGCCCCGAGGTCGTCCGGGCCGGGCTGCTGCGGGCCATCGAGGCCGATCTGCAGCGCTACCTGCGCCACGAGGCCTCTGGCACCGTTGGCTGGCGACCGGTCGGCCTCGAGCTCGGCTTCGGCTTCGAGGATCTCGAGCGCTCGCTCCCCGCGCTTGAGCTCGGGTCGGGCCCGGAGCGCGTGCGCATCCGGGGGATGATCGATCGGGTTGACGTCGACGCCGGCGGGCACGCGCTGATCCGCGACTACAAGAGCGGCGCCCCCCGCTCGGACTGGCCGGTGGCCCGGTGGGCTCCCGACCGCCGCCTTCAGATCGCCCTCTACCTGCTCGCCGTCCGCGAGCTCACCAGCTGGGAGCCGGTGGCCGGCTTCTATCAGCCCCTGCGCGGCGATGACCTGCGCGGGCGCGGCATGTTCGTGACCGGCAGCGAGCTCGGGCTCGGGGTTCAGGGGCGCGACGGCCGCGCGGCGGACGAATTCACGGCTGAGCTCGACACCGCCGGTGAGCGTGCCGTGGCGGTGGCGGCAGCGCTGCGCTCGGGCGCTGTGACTCCGTGCCCTCAGACCTGCTCGCGTGACGGATGCGCGTTCCCCGGGATCTGCCGCAGCCAATGAGCGCGGGAGCGGCATGGACCGCGGAGCAGAGCTGGGCGATCGAGCACCGCAGCGGTGACCTGTTGCTCGACGCCAGTGCCGGTAGCGGCAAGACCTCGGTCCTGGTCGAGCGGTTCGTTGCCGACGTGCTCGAGGACGGGATCGACGTCAGCGCGATCCTGACCATCACCTTCACTGACAAGGCGGCCGCCGAGCTGCGTGACCGGATCCGGACCCGCTTTCGCGAGTGCGGCGCGTTTGAGCAGGCCCGCGCCACGGAGGGGGCGTTCATCTCCACTATTCACGGCTTCTGCGCCCGCGTGCTGCGCTCCGGCGCCCTGGCCGCCGGTCTCGATCCCGGCTTCGTCGTCCTGGACTCAGACCTGTCCGAGCCACTGGCCGACGCCGCCTTCGAGGATGCCCTGCGGGAGCTTGCCGGAGCTGGTGAGGGCGCCGTCCAGCTGATCGCCGACTACGGCGCGCCCGGGCTGCGCTCGGCGATCCGCTCCGTCTACGCCCAGCTGCGCTCGCGGGGTGAACTGCGCCCGTGTCTGCCGCTGGCACCGCCCTCACCGGGGCCCGAAAGCGCTCACGCCCTGGCCGCAGCGGCGCGGGTGCTGATCGGCGAGCTGGCCGCGATTCCGGTGCCCGGGGCCAAGATTCAGGATGCGCTCGGGCGCCTCGAGCGTTGCCAGGCGATGCTCGCTGGGCCCGAGCCCTGGCCGGCCGAACTCGACCGCCTCAAGCTGCCCGGCAACGGCGCCGCCCTCAGCACCGACGCCTGTGTCGCCTACGCCGAGGCATTGACAGATCATCGTCAGGCCTGCGCTCATCGGGCCGCGCTCCCCGTCCGTGACCTCATGGATCGGCTGCTGGTCAACTTCGGCCGGCACTACACCGAGCACAAGCGTGCCCTTTCCGGGGTCGACTTCGAGGACCTCGAGCTGCTCGCCCGGGATCTGCTGAGCCGCCGCGAGGATCTGCGCGGCCAGTACTCCGAGCGCTTCGAGCGGATCATGGTCGACGAGTTCCAGGACACCAACCGCGTCCAGCTCGAGCTGATCGAGGCGATCGCCCGCGACAACCTGTTCACGGTCGGTGACGCCCAGCAGTCGATCTACCGCTTTCGCCACGCCGACGTCGAGCTGTTCGAGGGCCGGGGCGCGCGTCTGGCCCAGCGCGGCGCCCGCGCAACGCTGCAGACCAACTTCCGCTCGCGGCCTGAGATCCTCGGCGTGCTCAACGCCGGCTTCGCCGCCGGGCTCGGGGAACGCTTCCGACCGCTGGTGGCGGGGCGGGCGGATGGGCGCGAGGACCCTCGGGTCGAGCTGCTGCTCGTCGACAAGGGCGCCGACTGGGAGCTCGAAGGGCTGGCTGCTCCCTGGCGGCTGGCCGAGGCGCGAGCCCTGGCGCAGCGCGTAGCCGAACTTGTCGCCGCCGGGACGGCGCCGGGGGAGGTGGTCGTGCTGCTGCGTGCCAGCACCGACATGCGCGCGTACGAGCGCGCGCTCGAGCGCGAGGGGCTCCCGACCTACGTGATCGGCGGCCGCGGCTACTGGTCACATCCCCAGGTGCTCGACCTGGTCGCCTACCTCCGGGTGCTGGCCAATTCGCTTGACGAGGAGGCGCTCTACACGGTGCTCGCCTCCCCGCTGGTCGGGGCCTCGCTGGACGCGCTGGTCGTGCTGGGCGGGTTGGCCCGCGAGCAGTCCCGGGACCCGTGGGCGGTTCTGACCGCCGACGGTGATCCGGGCCTCCAGGCGCTCTCTGATCGCGACCGCACGGCCCTGGAAGAGTTCGCCGCCTGGTGCCCGGGAGAGCGGCGGCGGGCGTCCCGGTTGGGAGTCGACGAGCTGATCGACCGCGCCCTGGAACGCAGCGGCTATGACCTGAGCATGCTCGCGCTGCCGGGTGGCCGGCGGCGGCTGGCCAACGTCCGCAAGCTCATGCGCCTTGGCCGCGAACACGAGCGCCGGCACGGACTCGATCTGCACGGTTTCCTGCGCCTGGCCGCCGAGCGCGCGGCGGGCCGGGCCGGGAGCTCGCGGGAAGGCGAGGCCCCTGTGGAGGGTGACGGGCTCGACGCGGTGCGCTTGATGACGATCCACCGGGCCAAGGGTCTGGAGTTCGACACAGTTTGCGTCGCCGACCTGGGACGTTCGGCGCGCCCGCCCTATGACATCCTGCGCGTCGGCGCCGACCGTCGTCTCGGGCTGCGGCTCAGCCGCGCCGGAGTTGGCGGTCGCGTCTCGGCTCTGGACTTCGACGCCCTCGGTGCGGAGGAGCGCGATGCCGAGGAGCGCGAGGAGCGCCGTCTCTTTTACGTCGCCATGACCCGCGCCCGGGAGCGGCTGATCCTGAGTGGAGCGACTCGTTTTGAGGGCTGGACGACCGCGACCCGTACCGGCGGAGGCACCGTCGGCTGGGTGGCGCCGGCCTTTGTCGCCGACCTGGGGGCTCGGATCGCCGAGGGAAGCCAGACGATCGATCTCGCGGGCGCGCGCTTGGCGCTGCGTCTTCACACCGGCCACGGTTCGGCGTCACCGGCGCCACCGGCGCCGGCTGGGCCGGGTGAGCCGGGGG
>JBAVWI010000410.1:0-7876 GCA_049697735.1 Solirubrobacteraceae bacterium | reverse complement strand
GCCTGGCGCCGGGCTCGGTCGCGCGCGGCAGCGGCGGTCGCGGCGGCCTGTTCGGCCTCGTCGGCGAGCCGGCGGACTTCGCTCAGCTCGTATTCGAGCTCACGGACCCTCTCCTCAGCCGACGCGAGCTGTCCAAGCGCCTCCCGGGCGCGGTCGGTGTCCTTGGCCCGAGCGGCGAGCTGGCGGGCGAGGTCGAGCCGCAGAGCTCGCTCGGCGTGCTCGCGTTGTTCGGCGCCCCGGCGGTTGATCTGCTGAGTCGCCAGCGACGCCACCAGCTCGTCGGCTCGCGAGCGGGCCTCGGCGAGCTCGTCTTCGAGGTGCTGGACGAGCTTGGTCAGCTCCGACAGGGCCGCCTCGGCCTCCTCGGCTCGGCGCCGGGCACTTTCGCTTTCGAGCTCAGAGCTCTGGCGCGGGTGGCCGCCGGGAGGCAGGGAGGACTGGCTGTACTCGCCCGGTCCGGCGTCGGCCTCGGGCGGTTGCGCCTCGGCCGTCTCCGCCCCGGGGAACTCGACCGCGGCCGGAAGCGGCACTGCCACCGAACCGAACTGCAGCCAGGTCCGAACCCCGAGTTCCGGGGCAAGCGCAGCCGGAACACTGAAGCTGATCCGCCACATGCCCGGACTGGTACCGGTCAGGCTCGGGGGCTCGGGCATGGCCGGAAAGCGGTAGCGGCGGCCGGGCGCTTCGATCACCAGCATCGGCTGTGCGCTCCAGGCCGGGCGGCGCCGCCGCCAGCGGCCGGTCACGCGGACGGTCAGGTTCTCCCCGCCCTCGGCGATCCACTCCACGGCCTCGATGCCAAGGGCCGACGGGACTCCGGGCGGGTCGTTCATCGTCTCCGAAGGTATTTCCCCCGGCGGACAGACGGGCCGTAGGGTCGCCCGCCGTCAGCCGGTTTCGGGACGGGGTCGGAGCTCCTCGGCCAGCGCCTTGGCGTCGGCGAGCAGACGGTTGGCCTCGCCGAGGTCTCCGGCTTCGCTTATCGCCTGCTCACGCGTGACCGCCAGCTCAGCCCCCAGCCGCTCGAGTTCGGACCGCAAACCGGCCACCTCGCTGCGCGCGGCCTCACGCGAGACGGTGACCGCGACGAGCTCCTCGCGCACAGCCACGGTCTCGGCGTTGCGACGCTCAAGGCGGGTCTCGGCGTCCGCCAGCCGCTCGCGCAAGGCCCCCACCTCCTCCGCGTGTTCATCGCGGGCAGCCGCCACCTCGGCCACGTGCCGGTCGCGCATGGTGGCCAGCTCGGCCGCCTGCTGGTCGCGCGTAGCGGCCAGCTCAGCCGCGAGCTGATCACGGCTGGCGGCCAGTTCGTTCAGGCGCTGCTCGAACTCGGCCCGCTCGCGCTCGGCCTCGGTGTGGCGCTGATCGAGCTCCCGCCGCTGGTCGTCCACAGCCTCCATCAGTCGCCGAAGCTCGGACCCCAGCTGTCCCAGCGTGCTTTCGAGCTCAGACCGGGTGGCCCCGCGAGCCTCGAGCTCGGAGTGCGCGCCGGCGAGGGCACTGCGCAGCTGGGCGACCTCGGTCCCGCGTTGCTCGAGCTCGGCGTGCAGGGCTGCCACAGTCTCCTTGAGGAGGAGGTCGGCGAGCGGGCCCGAGCGCGGGGCGTCCCCGGCCGGTTCGGCGAAGGGCGGCACGTCATGAGTCACCGGGGACGGCGCCCGGTCGGGCACACCCCGGTCGAAGGACGGCGCCTCGGTCATCTCCCGACCGGGGGCATCGACGGGTACGGCCCCGGCCAGCGCGGGCGGCGTCCCGGCCGCCGAGCCGCCCCGGCCGGCGTGGATGGCGGGTAATGCGATCACCGCGTCACCGACCCAGACCGCGGCCTGCCCGGCTCGCCGCGGCTCGGCCCAGGCCGGAAGCACGAAACTGGCTCGCCACTCCCCCGTCGGCGATCCGGTGTCGGTACCCGCCTCGGGCGTGAAGCGGTGCCGGCGTCCCTCTACTTGGACGACCAGCAGCGGCTCCTGGGCGAGCGACGGCTTGTCGGAGCTCAGCCAGCGGCCGCTCAGCGTCAGACGCGTCTCGCCCGCGGCCACGCGGGCGCTCTGAACATCATCGATCTCAAGCGGGGTGGGGACAGACGCGAACTTGCTCATGCCAACGGGCGGGATGGGCGTTGAGATGGGACATGCTTCAGAGGACGAGCCGAACGCCGGTCACGTTAACAGGCGGCACGCTTCGCCATTCGGCGCGGCCCCTACAAATCCTCTCCATAGTTGACGGCCGGTGACCGCCAGCCCACTAATCGGAGCTGGCGGCCTGCCGGCCCGCGGCGAGGACTCCAGCCACGACTGCCGCGGACACGCCCGCTAGGGCGATCTTGCCGCGTGTGCCGCTCATACGACGGCGCACGTACCACTTGCTGCCTTGCCAGACGGCAAAGCCGAGGAGTTTGTAACCCATGGCATCGATGCTACCCAGCCTGGCCCGGCGTAAGCTCCGCGCGGTCAGTCGGTGTCGTGGCGAAGCCGCCAAGCCATTCGCGACTGCAACGACCACAGCTCGATGAAGCCTGGCGCCGCCGCCTGGGCGAAGAGGCCGCCCGATTCCGAGAAGGTCGCGAGCTGGACGTCATAGACGGCGTGAGGTGAGACGCGGGTCACGACACGAGCCGAGCCCCTGTAGAGCTTGATCCCGATCGTGCCCGTGACGAGCTGGTTGGCGGCCTCCATGTAGGCGTCGAGGTCGGCGCGCAAGGGCTCCCACCACAGCCCGGCGTAGACCAAGTAGGCCCACTTCTGATCCAGCGAGACCTTCATCTGGTTCTGATGGATCGTCCCGACCAGCTTCTCGAGCTCCTGGTGGGCGAGGAGCAGGATCGCGGCCGCGGGCACCTCGTAGATGTCACGAACCTTGAGTCCCACGATCCGGTCCTCGATGTGATCGACGATCCCGACCCCGTGCCGGGCCCCGATCTCCCCCGCCCGCTCGATCAGTTCCACCAGGGCCAGCGCCTCTCCGTTGAGGGCCACGGGCACGCCCGATTCAAACTCGACCGTCACCACCTCGGACTCGTCCGGCGCTTCCTCGGGACGGGTGACGAGCTGGAAGACATCGTCCTCGGGGGCGTGGTCGAGCTCCTCGATCCAGCGCCCCTCGCTCGAGCGGCCCCACAGGTTGTCGTCGATCGAGTAGGGGGCGATCTCGGTTCCCCCCTTGACCGGGATGCCGTGCTCGCGCGCGTAGGCGGCCTCCTCCTCGCGCCCCATCCGCCACGAGCGGACCGGGGCGATGACCTTGAGCTCAGGGGCCAGCGTGGCCACGGTGGCTTCGATCCGAACCTGGTCGTTGCCCTTGCCGGTGCAGCCGTGGGCGATCGTGTCGCAGCCGGTGTCACGCGCGTACTGGACGGCGAGCTTGGCGATCAACGGCCGGCCGAGGGCTGTGAACAGCGGGTAGCCCAGGCCGTAAACGCCATTGGCCTTGATCGCCGGAAGCACGTACTCGCGGGCGAACTCCTCGCGGGCGTCGATCACATGCGCGTCGACGGCTCCGATCAGCCTGGCCTTGTCCTTGACCACTGCGTAGTCCTCGCCGGGCTGGCCGAGGTTGACGGTCAGTGCCACTACCTCGGCCTGGTACTCGTCCTGGATCCACTTGAGCATCACGCTCGTGTCCAGGCCGCCGCTGTAGAGGAGCAGAACGCGGCGGACGTCCTCGGGGTTGGCGAGGTAGGTCGCGCTGGGATGGAAGTCGGGATCGGTCATGGCCTAGGCGTCGGCACCCCCGGCCGATACGGAAGCTCGGTCATCGGAGCCGGAAGGGTAAGCCCTTCACCCGAAGGTCGCCTTGACCAGGTCATGACGCGCGTTGTCGGCCAGGAGCGCGAAGCGCTCGCCGAACTCGCGCCGGGCCTCGCGCTCGTCGGCCCGCAGGCGCTCGATCAGCACGCCCATGGCCAGCACGGCTTGGGGCCCGCGGGGCAGACCTGCCACCTCGTCGGCGAGCGAACGCAGCATCGCGATCTGCACCTCGCGGTCCTGGTGGCGCCCGAGTACATCCTGGAGCTCCTTGAGCGCCGAGACGAGATCCGACACCACTTCGCCGTCGTGCACCTGGAGGCCGAACAGCTCGAGCAGGTAGCGCAGCTCCTTGCCCTTCTTGCGCAGCTCGTGAAAGCCGCCCGCGGGACTGTCGGGGTGGAGCTTGCGCCCCATCTTGCGCATCTGCTTGTAGACCCGCCGGATCCGCCGGCCGGCCAGCGCCCCGATCGGCAGCGTCGCGTCGCGGCGGTCTTCGACGGGCCGCTCGACCAGCGACTCGAGCGACATCTCCCAGTCGGCGAGCAGCTCGTCGGTTCGCCGCGAGGACACCGCGCGCGCCATCTCGGCATGGGCGGCCAGGCGCCAGTGCCCGAGAACCTGGCGCAGGGGACCGAGATCGTGCTGCATGTCCTCCGGCACCAGCCCCTTCAGCTCGTCGAAACCGAGCAGATAGACGTCGAGGTCTCGGGACTCGCCGGTGGCACGCTGAAGCCATGTGAACTCGCTGCGAAAGCCGGTCAGGTCGAAGGGCGGGAAGACATGCTTGAACTGCCGCTGCACAGTCCGCGAGCGCCGCACGGCGATCCGCAACTGGTGCAGGTATTCGGGGTCGACCCCGTTCATGGCACCCTCCCGGTTGCCTTCGATCACTTCGAGCAGACCCCGCAGGACCGCCCCGGCGGCGACATCGGCACGCTGGTCGTAGGCCAGCGGCACCACCACCTTGGCCTTGGGCGCAGTCATCGGGCCTTGGGCGCAGTCATCGGGCTGAGAGGATCTCGCTGAGCCTGCCCACGGCGGTGTCGATCTCGTCCTCAGTCACCACCAGGGGTGGCTCGAGCCGGATCGTGGCGGGCCCGGTGGCGTTGACGACCAGCCGCTGCTCAAGCAGCGCCCGCCGGGCGATCTCGGGGGCGGACCGATCCGCGGCCAGATCGATCGCCACCATCAGGCCGCGCCCACGCACCGCCGCCACGGCCCGCAGCTCGGACAGGCCGGCGCGCAGACGCTCGCCGAGAATCTGTACGCGCCCGAGCAGGGCAGGATCTGAGCAGATGTCCAGGGCCACCAAGGCGGCCGATGCGACAAGCGGGCCGCCGGCGAAGGTCGACCCGTGGTCGCCGGGCTGAAATACATCGGCCAGTCGGGGGCCGGTGATGAGGGCGCCGATCGGCAGACCGCCGCCCAGCGCCTTGGCGCTCGTCATCGCGTCGGGCACGACGCCCGTCTGCTCGTAGGCCCAGAGCGTTCCCGTTCGACCCATTCCGGTCTGGATCTCGTCGAAGACCAGCGCCGCCCCCACCCGGTCACAGGCCTCGCGTGCCGCGACCAGCAGCTCCTCGGACAACACGTTGATCCCCGTCTCGCCCTGGATCGGCTCCAGCAGCACCGCCGCCGTGTCGTCGTTGACCGCGGCGGCAATCGCGTCGGGATCCTTGGGCACGACCACGAACCCCGGGACAAGAGGGGCGAAGGGGGCCTGCTTTGACTCCTGGGGAGTCGCCGACAGGGCGCCGTAGGTCCGGCCGTGAAAGGCCTCGTCGAACACGATCACGTTGCCGCCCGGACGAGCGCGCCGGACGAGCTTGATCGCCGCCTCGTTGGCTTCGGTACCCGAGTTGCAGAGGAACACCTTGCCACCCAACGAGCTCTTGGCCAGCCGTGCGGACAATCGGAGCGCCGGCTCGGTGTAATAGAGGTTGGTGGCGTGGGTGAGACGGCCGGCCTGCTCGCGGACGACCTCGACCACCCGCGGATGGCAGTGGCCGACGTTCAGGACAGAGATCCCGGCCAGGAAGTCCAGGTACTCGTGGCCTTCCTCGTCCCACAGGCGCACGCCCGAGCCGCGCACGAACTGGACCGGGTTGCGGACGTAGGTGCCGATCGCGAACTCGTGTTCCAGCGCTTGCAGCTCGGCCAGCGAAGCTGTCATTACTCGGCTCCGATCTTGGTGCCCTGCCCGGCGTCGGTGAAGAGCTCGAGCAGCAGCGAGTGGGGAACGCGCCCGTCCACGATGTGGGCATACGAGACGCCGCCGTGGATCGCGTCCAGGCAGGCTGCGAGCTTGGGCCGCATCCCCCCTGCCACCCGCGTCAGCGCGTCCGTGACTTCCTGCGCGCTGGCTTGCGAAACCACGCTCGACGGGTCACTCGGATCGCTCAGCCACCCGGCCACATCGGTCAGGAACATGATCTTGTAGGCGCCCAGCGCACGGGCCACGGCGCCTGCAGCCTCGTCGGCATTGATGTTGTAGGACTGGCCGTCGCGGTCGGCCCCCACGCTGGCCACCACGGGAATGTAGTCCTGGGCAATGTGAGTCAGCACGTCGACGTCGACGCGCTCGATCCGGCCCACGAAGCCGATGTCCTGGCCGCTGGGGGCAGCCTGGCGGGCCGCCCGAAAGAGCAGGCCGTCGTCGCCGCACAGCCCCACGGCCGGCTGACCATGGCGGCCCAGGCGCAGGACGATGTCCTTGTTGACCTTGCCGACCAGCACCATCTTGGCCACTTCGACAGTAGCCGGATCAGAGACGCGGAGCCCGTCGACGAACTCGACCGGCAGGTTGAGGCGTTCCATGTAGCTGGTGATCTCGGGGCCGCCGCCGTGAACAACCACCGGGTTCATGCCCACGTACTTGAGCAGCACAACGTCGCGTGCGAACTCCTCCTTGAGCGCCGCGTCAGTCATCGCCGCGCCGCCGTACTTGATGACCACCGTCTTGCCGTGGAACTCGCGGATGTAGGGCAGGGCCTCGAGCAGGGTGGCGATGTCACGCATCAACAGACCTCACGTCGTGTAGTCGGCATTGATGGTCACGTACTCGTGGCCGAGATCGGAGAAATAGACTTCGGCCTCGGCCCCCTCCCCGGGGAGGCCGACCTCGTACTCGACCTCCTCGCGGGCGACCGCCGCGGCCAACGCCGCGCTGTCGTGGGGCACCTGAGCGCCGGCCGAGCAGACCGGGACCCCTTCGATCGCGATGTCGACCGGAAGCGGCGCGGTGCCGGGCATGGCCGCACCCACGGCCTGGATGATGCGCCCCCAGTTGGGGTCCCCCCCGTACAGCGCGGTCTTGACCAGGGACGAGTTCGCCACCGCCTGCGCCACGCGCCCCACGGCCGCGTCGTGGCCGCCACGCACGACCACTCGTCCGACGCGCCGCGACCCCTCGCCGTCGCGCACGACCATCAGCGCGAGCTGGCGCAGGAGCGCGTCGAGAGCCTCACCGAAGGCCAGCTCGTCGTCTGACTCGGGAATCACACGAACGCCCGAGGCGCCGCTGGCCTGGAAGATCACCGTGTCGTTGGTGGACAGTTGGCCGTCGACGCTGACCCGCTCAAACGACCGCTTGACGCACACGCTGAGGAGCAGATCGGCGGTCTCGGCCGAGAGCAGCGCGTCAGTCTGCACGAAGCACAGCAGGGTGGCAAAGCCCGGCGAGATCATGCCCGCGCCCTTGGCCTGAGCGCTCAGAGTGACGGGGCCCGCGGCCAGCTGGACAGAGAGCCGGGCGCGCTTCTCAAAGGCATCGGTGGTGCAGATGGCTTCGGCGAAGGCGGCGTCGCCGTCGGGACGCAGGGCGTGGGCGGCGGCCAGGATGCCGGAGTTGACCTTGTCCATGGGCAGGGGCACGCCGATCACGCCCGTCGAAGCGACCGCGACCCGGCTCTCGGGCGCGCGGGCGGCCATCGCCGCTGCGCCCTGCATCTTGGCGGCGTGCTCAAACCCGGGCCGCCCGGTGGCGGCGTTGGCGTTGCCGGAGTTGACCACCACCGCCCGTAGGGCGTCGAGCTCGCAGCGCTCGGTGCAGATCAGGACCGGCGCGGCGAGCACGCCCGAGCGGGTGAAGCGCGCCGCACTGGTCACCTCGTGTGCGTCACAGACCAGCA
>JBAVWI010000409.1:0-7363 GCA_049697735.1 Solirubrobacteraceae bacterium | reverse complement strand
TGCGAGGGGGCGGTGGTAGTCGCGGGGGAGCCGGGGGTGGCTGAGCCGTTCGTGCACACGCTGCGCGTCCGCTACGGCGAGTGCGATCCCCAGAGCGTGGTCTTCAACGCCCACTACCTCGCCTACGTGGATGACACGATCACCGAGCTGTGGCGGGCTGCGTTCGGTGGTTACGAGCAGATGCTCGAACGCGGCGTCGACATAGTGGTGGCCGAGGCCAATCTGCGTTTTCGCGGTGCCGCTCGCTTCGACGAGGTGCTCACGATCGAGGCCACCATCGCCCACTTGGGCACGACCAGCCTCGGCACCAGCTACCGCTTCCTGCGCGACGGCGAGCTGCTGCTCGAGGCCGAGATGCGTCACGTGTTCGTGACCCTCGGCACCGCGGAGAAGACCCCGATCCCCGACTGGGCCCGCGCGGGCCTCGCGCCCTGGGCGGCGCCGGCGGCCTGTGCCGGGTACTAGTCCTGGTCGGAGTCAGGCGCCGGGCGCTTCTCGGGCCATGCGCCGATCAGATGGTGAAAGAAGCGGGCGAAGGTTCGATTGACGGCCGCGGCCGTGCCGGCCATGACGGCGCCCTGCAGGGCCTGCGCGCCGACTACCTTGGCCGTGCTCGCCTCGCCGGTGCCTGGTAGCGGCGGGGGCTCGTCGTCGATTGCCCCCCACAGGCTCTTGAACAGCGAGCGGCTGATGCGGCCGGTGACGAACTTGGCCATGAGGGCAAACGGCGTGTAGAGGAGCTTCATCACCGGGGCAGCCTACCGTGCCGCGCGTCTGCCCCGTGGCCAAGGCGATCGAGCGATCGTGCTCCAGCTGGCGCTGGTATGCGACCGGGACGCCTGGCTAAATGCGATGCTGTAAGCGACGATCGAGACGATCGAGACGAGATAGCCATGCTCGAGGAGGATCAAGGTCAAGAGGAAGGTGCCGAGGAGCTACTCCGTCGCGCCCTGCTTGACGACTCCTCGGCGGTCGCCGTTTCGCTGCGGGTGAGCGGGCTGCCGCTCAGTGAAGCGCTGACGGTGATCTTCCACGGCCGTCGCGATCTCGGCACCCTGCAGACCTACGTGACCTGGGGCAGCCGGGGTGCCGGCGCCACCGTTTCGGCGAGCGATCTGCTCCGAGTTCCCTGCGACCTCGACCTGGCCGACGCCGAGGATCGCGAGGAGGCCGAGCAGCTCTATGTCGAGCAGGCGACCGCGCTGCGCGACGCTCTGGTCGGCGCCGACACGGTGCTCGAGGTGTGGCGCGAGCCCCTCGCTGACCTGGCCGGTAGCGGAGTCGCGATCGACCATTCGATCCAGCTCTCGGTCCGCCTGCCCGCGCCGCGGCTGTTGCCCACGGCGCTGGTGGCGACCGAGTCCCAGCTGGTGGTGACTCCCGTGTGCAGCGCGCGCACGCTCGCCGACGGCCGGCCCCCGATGGGGATCGCCTGCGCGCAGCAGGACCTGATCCGCGTCTATCCGCTCGCCGACGATCCCGAGCGCTGCATGGAGGACTTCCTCCAGCAGTCGGCCGAGCACGCGCTCAAGCTACGCGAGCGCCTCGAGCACCAGGAAGCCTCCGTGCAGCGCTTCCTCGAGATCTCAGACAGCTGACCCGCGACCCCCCGCCAGCTACCGCCACGCCGGCCCCGGCGACGGTTACCTCGCGCCGGCGATCGCTACCGTCCGGCGCCGGTGCGGCGCTCCACTCTCATCGGGCTGATCGCCGGCGGCGTGGTGCTGTTTCTCGTCGTCAGCGCGCTGCTGGCCCGCGCATTGAGCGTCGGCGGGGCCGAGAACAGCGCCATCACCGACCTGGTCCGGGCTGAAGCCGGTGGCGATCGGGCCGGCGTGGTGGCGGCGATCACCGGCTGCCGGAGCGACCCGTCCTGCCAGGCCCGTGCCGCCTCGGTCAGCTCGGCGCTACGAAGGGCGGGTTCGGTTCAGATCATCGAGATCAACGGCACGCCGAGCTTCGCCTTCGGCCCCACCCTGGCCACGGCTCGGGTGGCGTGGCTGGCGGGCGGCTCGCTGCCCCGCGTGCAGTGCTTGCGCGTTCGCAGCACCGGCAACCTGCTGACCGGCTTTTCGATTCAATTGCTGAAGGTCAGCGTCCGGATCCGGAGCAACGCCGACTGCCCGAGCCATTTCTAGCCGGAGTCCGGGTCGGCGATCGCGCCGGCTCTCGGGCCGGCCGACGGGCGCGACGGGGCACGCGATCGGCGAGACGTCCGAACTCGCGGAAGCGCGTTCGTGACTGCTCGGCATCGGCGAGCGGGATGCCCCCACCGGGCGGGCCCGGTGGTGTCGTCGGCCGCTTCGGGCCCCGGCCCCACCCGTCATCGCCATCGGAGTCCGAGCGGTGATTGGGCGCGGGGGGATTGTCGCGCAGGGCAGGCAGCAGAAGCACGCCCACGCACATCAGACCCAGGAGGTGGACCCCGGCGATCCACAGCACAAGCTGAGTGTCGCCTGACATGGATTAAGGTTATCGCACGGTTGGCGTGGCGCGCCAGCCCTTTTTTCCAACTGCCCGCTAGCATCGAACGCCGCTGATGGCCGGAAACCGATCCACATCACTCAAGGTTGCTCCGCGTGAGCCGGGGGGGTCCCGTACCGCCCGGCGGTTGCGTCGTGAGGGCAACGTACCCGGCGTGGTTTACGGCGGGGGCGAGGATCCCGTCTCCTTCTCGGTCGAGGCTCGTGAGCTTCGCCACGCGCTGGCCGCCGGCGGCGCGGTCATCGACCTGGCCATCGAGGGCGCGGGCGCGACGCCGGTCGTCCTCAAGGTGCACGAGCGCCACCCGGTGAGCGGATACACGATCCACGTCGACATGCTGCGGGTTCGCCTCGACGTGAAGATCCAGTCCACCGCCATCCTCGAGCTGACCGGGGAAGAAGATGCCCCGGGCACCAAAGAGGGCGGCGTGCTCGAGCACGTCACCCGCGAGCTGACGATTGAGGCGCTTCCCAATGACATCCCCGACGTCATCACGCACGACATCGGCCAGATGCAGATCGGCGACACGCTGACCCTGGACGCGGTGACTCCCCCCAACGGCGTTGAGCTCATTGACGATCCCGAGACGGTGATCGCCACCCTGACCCCGCCCAAGCTCCAGCTCGAGGCCGAGGACGAGATCGAAGAGGAGACCGCTCTGGTCGGCGAGGACGGCGAGCCCGTCGCAGCAGCGCAGGACGGCGAGGGCGGCGACAGCGAGGGCGAGGGCGGCAGCTCGGGCGACGGCGCCGAGTAGGCGCCGGCCATGCGCATGCCCGGGCCTCACGCCGGCGGCCCGCTCAGCATCCGGCCTCGCCAACGGCCGGGCCGCGCGTGAGTCCTACGGCTAACGCGCCCGCCGACTGGTTGCTCGTCGGACTGGGAAACCCCGGTTCCGAGTACGAGCGCACCCGGCACAACATCGGCTTTGAGATCGCTCGCAGGCTGGCCGAGCGCTGGTCATTACCGCGTCCGCGCTCCCGTTACCGCGGGCTGTTGAGCGAGGGCCGTATCCGCGTGGGCGAGTCCGATGCCCGCGTCGCCGTGCTGCTTCCCCAGACGTTCATGAATGAGGCCGGTTCGTCGGTGGGACCAGCCCGCGGGGCGCTCAAGGTGCCGCTTGACCATGTGATCGTCCTCCACGACGAGATCGACATTCCCTTCGGGGAGATCCGGGTCCGCCTGGGCGGCGGACTCGCCGGGCACAACGGGCTCAAATCGCTCAAGCAGGGCCTCGGCTCGGCCGACTTCGTCCGCGTGCGGGCCGGGGTGGGCCGCCCGCCGACCACCGACCCCGATCGCGTCGCTGCCTACGTGCTGGGGCGCTTCCGGGAGCCGACGAGTGAGGTGCAGACCCTGATCGACGGCGCTGCCGACGCCGCCGAGCGGATCGTCGGTGACGGTCTGCCCCAGGCTTAGCCACCCTTAGCCCGAGGCTTGGTTGGACGCTCGTGGCCGGTGCCTAGACTGAAAAGTCAGGCCCGATGCTCAGCTCCCTGCTCTCCTACGCCGACGAAGATGCGCAGACCGCGGCGCTGCACCGTGAGGGCGGCCGCGCGTTTGTTTCCCAGTCGCTGCGCCCGTATCTGATCGCTGCCCTGGCCGATCGGGACCCGTCGCGTCCGGTCGTTGTGGTGGCCGGAGACGACCGCGCCGCGCGTGACCTGGCCGCCGGCCTGAAGACCTGGCTCGAGCCCCGGACGGTCCGCTACTACCCGACTCGCGGTGTCAACTATGAGTCGCACCTGACCCCGCCTCCGCACCTGGTCGGATTGCGCATCGCCGCCCTGGACGCTTTGCTGGAACCGAGCGAGGTGGCTCCTGTGGTGGTGGTCAGCGCCGTCGCCCTGTCGGAGAAGGTGCCTGATCCTGAGATGCGCCCGCGGGGCTTCGAGCTCCGCGTCGGCGAGCTGCTCGATCTTGACGAAACAGCGCTTGACCTGGTGGCAGCCGGTTACGAGCGCGTGGACCAGGTCGAGGACAGGGGCCAGTTCGCGATCCGCGGCGGCCTGCTCGACGTATTTCCCGCCACCGAGGACCGCGCCGTCCGGGTCGACCTGTTCGGCGACGAAATCGAATCCCTGCGCTGGTTCTCCACCTTCACACAGCGCTCTCTGGGTGACGCGTCGGCGGTGGAGGTGGCCCCGGCGGCCGAGCTGGCCCCCGAGCACCGCGAGCTGGCTGAGATCGCCGCGCTTGAGGACGCCTCCGAGCGCCCCGATATCGCCGAGCTGCTCCCGGTGGAGAACTTCCACTCGTGGCTGGAGCTGGCCGGGGATGGGGCGGAGATCCTGATCGCGGGGGACGAGGACGTGACCCCGGCCCTGGCCGACCACTGGCAGGACGTGACAGCCGCCTTCCACGACGAGGATGCGCATTCGTTGTATGTCGCGCCGGACGCGATCATGGCCGAGCTCGACCGCCGCGTCCGGATCCGTCTGTCCAGCGTGGATCAGGATCAACCCTTCGCCTTCCGGGCCCAGGCGGCCGACATCGCCGCGCGGGGCTTGAAAGAAGCCGAGCCCGAGCTCGAGAAGCTCGCCCGCTCGGGGTACCGGCCGGTGGTCACCTTCGCCCGCCGCGGCGACGGGGAGCGCTTTGCCTACAACCTCGGCCGGCTCAAGGTCAGGTGGCTCGGTGAGGACGGCGGGGCGGCCGGGTCCGGCTCAGGTGCGGGTGCTGGGGCGGGGGCCGGTGCCGGCGCGGGTGCGGGTGCCGGCGCGATCACGTTCGCCGCCGCCCGGTTGCAGGCGGGCTTCATCGCTCCCCAGTTCCATCTGGCGGTCATCCCCGACCACCGGCTGTTCCACCGCCGGCGCGCGGCTCCGTCGCCCGGGCGCGAGCGCCGCCGCGGGGTCCTGCGCAGCTTCGCGGATCTGCGCACGGGCGACATCGTCGTCCACGAGGACCACGGCATCGCCCGCTTCGCCGGCTTTGACACCAAGACCGTGGCCGGGGTGACCCGGGACTATCTGTACCTCGAGTACGCGGGCTCAGACCGCGTATTCGTCCCCGTCGATCAGCTGGCCAAGATCAGCCGCTACGTCGGCGCGGGCGGTTCCCATCCGCCGCTGTCAAAGCTCGGCGGCTCGCGCTGGGAGACCCTGAAGGCCCGGGCCCGGCGCGCCGCCCAGGAGCTGGCCGGCGAGCTCCTGAACCTGTACGCCGAGCGCAAGCGCCGCGCCGGTCACGCCTTCCCGATGGACAGCGACTGGCAGCGCGAATTCGAGGACGCGTTCCCGTTCACCGAGACCCCGGACCAGCGCGATGCGATCGAGTTCGTCAAGGCCGACATGGAGGCCCCGCGGCCGATGGACCGCCTGATCTGCGGCGACGTCGGCTACGGCAAGACTGAGGTCGCGCTGCGGGCGGCCTTCAAATCGGTCCAGGACGGCAAGCAGGTGATGCTGCTGGTGCCGACCACGATTCTCGCCCAACAGCACTACGGAACGTTTTCTGAGCGCCTCAAGGACTACCCGGTGACGATCGAGCACGTCTCGCGCTTCCGACCCGCGGCCGAGCAGAAGGCGGCGGTGGCGCGCTTCTCACGCGGTGAGGTGGACATCCTCATCGGTACCCATCGGCTGTTGTCGCGCGACGTGCGTGCGCGAGATCTCGGCCTGCTGATTGTGGACGAAGAACAGCGTTTCGGCGTCAAGCAGAAGGAGCTGTTGCGCCAGCTCAAGCTCCGCGTCGACGTGATCGCCATGAGCGCCACGCCGATCCCCCGCACCCTGCAGATGTCCCTGGCCGGGGTGCGTGACATCAGCGTGATCGAGACCCCGCCCGAGGGACGGCGACCGGTTAAGACCTACGTCGGTGAGTACGACGAGGAGCTCGTCCGGCGCGCCCTGTTGCGCGAGAAGGAGCGCCACGGCCAGGCCTTCTTCCTCCACAACCGGGTGGAGACGATCGACGAGACCGCGGTGCGGCTGCGGGGGCTATGTCCGGGCCTGCGCTTCGAGGTTGCCCACGGCCAGATGGATGAGGGCACGCTCGAGAAGCGGATGCTCGCCTTCCTGCGCGGCGATGCCGACGTCCTGGTCTGCACGAGCATCATCGAGTCGGGGATCGACATCCCCCAGGCCAACACGCTGATCGTCGAGCGCGCCGACATCTTCGGTCTCTCGCAGCTCTACCAGATCCGGGGCCGGGTCGGGCGCTCGCGCGAGCGTGCCTACGCGTACCTCCTGTATCCGAGCGCCGCGGCTCTGACGCCCGAGGCCGCCCAGCGCCTGTCAGCCCTGTCTGACTACACCGAGCTCGGCGCCGGCTTCAAGATCGCCATGCGCGACCTCGAGCTGCGCGGGGCCGGGAACCTGCTCGGCGACGAGCAATCCGGTCACGTGGCAGCACTCGGCTTTGAGCTCTACATGCAGATGCTCGACGAGGCGGTGGCCGAGTCCGAGGCATCGGGCGCCGCGGATGGCGACGGCGGAGTGTCTGAGGACTGGGAGCCCGTGCGCCTTGACGTATCGGTCGACGCCTACGTGCCGGCTGACTACATCCCCTACGAGCAGGCCAAGGTCGACGTCCACCGCCGGATCGCCGGCGCGCGGGAAGTGGCCGACCTGGCGCTGTTGCGCGACGAGCTCGAAGACCGCTTCGGCGAGCCCCCGGAACCGCTGCTGAACCTGATCTCCTTGCAGCAGGCGCGCATCAAGTTCGGCCTGGCCGGCGCCCGTGCGGTGACGATCCGCGGCGATCGTCTGGCCATGACCCCGATCGAGCTCGACTCGGTTCGGGCCAAGGCGTTCCGGGCCGAGATCCCCGAGGCGCTGTACGAATCGGGCAAGTCCCAGCTCTCGGTGCGAATGCCCAAGGATGGTGCCCAGCGGTTCCCGGCCATCGTGCGCGCCGCCGACGTGCTGTTGTCGGT
>JBAVWI010000408.1:0-3969 GCA_049697735.1 Solirubrobacteraceae bacterium | reverse complement strand
CGGTCGTCCCGTGGATCATGCTTGTCGTCGGGCTGGGCGTCGGAGCCTTCCTGTGGGCCCTCGGTCGGGCGTTGCGAGGTCAGACCTCGGGTCCGCGATACACCCTTTCGCTGGGCGCGCTGTGGATTGTCTGCTCGTCGTGTCTGGTCGCGATCTACGTCGGTCAGGAGTTTCTCGAGGGGTTGCTGGCCGTGGGTCATCCGGCCGGACTGGCGGGCATCTTGGGCAGTGGTGGTTGGTGGTCGATTCCGGCCGCTTTGTGTATCGGTCTGGTGCTCGCGGTGGTGTTCCACGGTGCTCGCTGGGTTTTGGACGAGCTCGCGCACCGAGCCCGCACCCCCGCGCACTTTGCCTCGGTTCGTCGGGTGGGCGCTCCTCGAGTTATCGACGTGGTCGTTCGCCGGCCCTCACCGCTGGCCGAGGGCTGGTCTGGTCGCGGTCCCCCGCGCTGGTTCGTGTCGCCCGTCGTTGCCTTGCGCTGTATAGGCGCTTGAGCCAAGACGCCTCTCGCTGAGAGGCTTTCGGCGTGCGATGCGCCGCCGCTTGACGGTCGCGCCGGTCGATTCTCGTGATCGCACCGGGCGCGGCGGCTGTCCCTGATCGGTGCGAGCCGGGGACGGCTCCGACTTGGGGGTCGAGCGGCGCTCCTAGTCCTCAATCCACTCGCCGACCTGCCCTGTGGGTGGTCGGCCTTGAGTGGTTCGGCCACGATTTCAGGAGCCAATCACGTGAGAATCAGCATCGCAGTACGCCGCTCCCTACTGGGTGCAGCGTTCGCCGTACTCGTCATCCCCGCTGTCGCATCTGCGCACGCGAGGGTCAGCCCGGCGGTGTCCGTGTCGGGCAAGTTGCAGCTCTACAGCCTGGCCGTGCCGACCGAGAAGTCAGGTTTGACGACGAGCAAGGTTGTCATGACGGTCCCCAGCGGGTTCGGGATCGACTCGTTTGTCCCCGCCCCCGCAGGATGGACGCAGCAGATCCAGCAGACCGGCTCGGGCAATAGCTCGGTCATCCAGAAGGTGACCTGGACGGGGGGTCACACGCCGACCGGGGAGGATTCGCTGTTTCAGTTCCTGGCCCAGCCGGCGTCGAGTCAGACGTACACGTTTCATGTGCAGCAGACCTATTCCGACGGGTCGATCGTGGATTGGGCTGGTCCGGAGACCTCTGCGGCGCCCGCACCGGCAATCGATGCGGTGAGCTCGTTGGGTGGCGGTGGCGTGTCGGTGCTGACGATCATCGCGTTGATCGTCGGGGTGCTGGGTCTGGCGGCGGGTGGGTTCGCGCTCGTGGTAAGCGGATCGCGCGGGGGAAGGCCGTTGGCATGAGCCTGGGGGGGCGGCTCGTCCTGGCGCTGGCTGTGATCGTGTTCGCGGTGGCTGCGCCGAGTAGTGCATCGGCCCACGCCTACCTGATCAAGACCGTGCCAGCGGCGGCAGGCGTGTTGGACGTTCCGCCCCCGGATGTGCAGCTGACCTATGACGAGGCGGTCGAGCCGCGGTTCGCCATCATCTCGGTCACCAACGCGGCGGGTAAACAGGAGACAACCGGCCCGGTAAAACGCTCGGAGGCGAACCCCGACACGCTGGTGGTGCCGCTGCGCCCGCACCAGCCCGAGGGCTGGTACCTGATCTATTGGCGGGCAATCTCGGTCGACGGCCACCCGGTGCAGGGAGCGTTCACCTACGCCGTCGGACCGAACCCCGGGCCGGCGCCGCAGTTCGTGGTCCCGAGCATCGCCGGGTCGGCGACCTCGTCGAACCTGTTGATTGCACGCTGGGCGATGTTCCTATCGGTGATGAGCGCGATCGGCCTGTTTGTATTCAGGATCCTGATCGCCCGGCCGGCTCGCCAGCGGGCACCGGCCACGACCCTGCGTCCGGTCTCGCGAGCCTTCGTGATCGCTTCGGTGGTCGGGCTGCTGGCGATCCCGGTCTACCTGGATTTCGCGACCGCGATCGACTCGCTGCGCTCGATGTTCGATCTCGGGGCGCTGGTGCCGTTGTTTCGCGTGACTGCGTTTGGGCGCGGGTACGTCGACATGACGATCTGCTTCGCCCTGTTCTGCGTGGCCGCGTGGATCGCGCTGTGGCTTGACCAGCCCGAGCGCGAGCACCGATCAGTAGCCGAGATCATTTCGATCACCGGCGCGCTACTCGCCGCGATTGCCGTGCTGCTGATCCCTGGCACGTCTGGGCACGCGGCTCAGACCTCCCCGCGAGGCATCTCGGTGATCCTGGACTGGCTGCACCTGATCACCGGCTCGGTGTGGCTCGGCGGCCTGGTCGGACTGTTCGTCCTCTGGATCAGCCTCCCGGCCGCGACCCGGGTCAGAAGTCTGTCGATCGTGGTGCCGCGGTTCTCAAACGTTGCCTTCGTGGCCGTCCTGCTCCTGCTCGGCACCGGCACCTGGGCAACGATCAACCACATGCCCGCTCTGGACGCGCTCTGGCTGACCGGCTACGGGGTGACGATCCTCGTCAAGATGGGCCTGCTGATCGCCGCGATGGCCCTCGGCGCCGGCAACCTCCTACGCACCAAACCGCGGCTGGTCGCCGCCCGTGAGCGTCCAGAGCTCGGTCAGCCCGCCGCGCGGCTGCTACGCCGGATGGTCAGCGGGGAGACGCTCCTGGTTGCCTCGGCAGTGTTCGCGGCCTCGGTCCTGTCCAGTCTCGCGCCGCCACCACCGGCGTTCGCACTTCAGAACACGGCGCTGGCGAATGTCGGTCCGGGCCGCGTAGCGAAAACCGTCACGCACGGCGGCTACGTCCTGCAGGTCCTCCTCTCGCCCAACAAGGCCGTCGCCCCCGACTCCTTCGCGCTGCGGATTACCAAAAACGGCCAGCCCGTCCGGGGCGCGAGCGTCACCCTGACCTTCAACCACACCGAGATGCAGATGCCCCAGCAGGAATACCAGCTCATCGAAACCCAGCCCGGTCTCTACTCCCGCGCCGCTACCGCGCTTGTGATGGTCGGCAAATGGGCGCTCGCGTTTCAGATCACGCCCAAAGGCGGACCGTCGTTCAATGCCCTGATCCTCGACCAAGCCGACGGATGACCCGGCTAACTGCCTTGGCCGACCCCGGAAGCGCAGGGGCCACTCATGCTCGCTGGCCAGAATGCCGATGCTGGTTCTTAGGACCTGACTCGGCCGGTGGGGAACCATTGTCCGGGCGGGGCACGGCATGCCGATAGTGGCGACAGAGCCGCGCGCAGACCTGCCGATCAACCGACCGGGTCGTGCCTGTGCGGGTGAGAGCTCGTCCGGGAAGGATGCGATGGAGCCAGATAGCAGTCCAGCCGCCGCGTCCGGGCCTGAGGTGGAGGAGCAGCTCCTGCGCACGGAGTCGCTTCACCGCACTCTTACCGCGAATTTGCCTGATATGTCGATGTTTCTGCTCGACCGGGATCTACGGGTGCTGGTTGCCGAGGGCGAGGGTGTGCGCCAGCTGCCGTGGATTGACGAGAGCATGTTTCGAGGCAGGCTGGTGGCCGAGCTTCAGGGCGAGCTGCCGAGCGAGGTGCTGGCCGCGTCGCTGGAGAACTATCAGCGTGCGCTCAATGGCGAACGACGCGAGTTCGAATTCACCAGCGCCGGGTTGACGTTCGCGGTGACAGCGGTGCCAGTCCGGGGCCAGGACGGCACGGTGGAGTCTGCACTGGCGGTTGTTCGTGACGTGACGCAGCGCAAGAACGCCGACCGCCAGCAGGAATGCGTGGCGCGGTTGGGCCAATCCGCGCTGCGCGAACGCGACCTGGGCGCGCTTCTGAATCAGGTCGTGGTCAGCGTGTCTCGAACCCTCGACCTCGACCTTTGCACGGTGCTGGCGTTGCGCGGCGGGGAGGAGGTGCTGGATCGTGTGGCGAGCGTCGGCTTTCGTGAGGTCAGTTCGCAGGCCACAGAGATAGCCAACCAGCCAAGCACCCACCCCGGGTACGTCCTGCGGGCCAGCGAGCCGGTCATTTTGG
>JBAVWI010000407.1:0-5154 GCA_049697735.1 Solirubrobacteraceae bacterium | reverse complement strand
GCCGCACCCGGCCACGGCCAGCGCCGCCAGGCCAGCGGCGCCGACGGCGGTCAGCAGCCGCGCACGCCCTTGTAGGTCAAGTCGATAGTTCATCTAAACCTCATCGCAGTCAATTGCAAGTTTGTCGATTGGAATTGCGGAATAGTACAGCTTAACCAAGCATCTCTACTGACTTGGTCTAGATGCCCCGACCGCCCGACTCTCGCTAGGCTCCCCCGCCGCCTATGCGTTTCTTTGAGTACGAGTCACGAGCGATCGTCGCCAAAGCGGGGATCCCCGTCACCAAGCACGGCTTTGCCACCTCCGCCGATGAGGCGCGCGAGATAGCTGCCGACATCGCCGGACCGGTGGTCATCAAGTCCCAGGTGCTGACCGGCGGCCGCATGAAGGCCGGGGGCGTGCAGTTCGCCGACACCCCAGATGAGGCCGCCACCCACGCCGAGCACGTGCTGGCCCTGGAGATCAACGGCCACATGCCCCGCGGGGTGCTGGTCGACTCAAGAGCGGCGGTCAAGCACGAGTACTACGCCGGCGTGGTCTGGGACGGAATCCGCAAACGCCCCGTCCTGCTCTTCTCCGACATGGGCGGGATCGACATCGAAGAGGTGGCCGAGCAACATCCCGATCACGTCGCCCGCGGCCACTTCTCGACCCGGATCGAGTTCTCGGACTGGCAGGCCAAGACCGTGATCGCTTCGCTGGGGATCACCGGCGGCGCGCTGAACCGGCTCACCCCGATTCTGACTCGGCTCGCCCGGCTGTTCCTGCACTACGACATGACGCTGGCTGAGATCAATCCGCTCGGTGAGCTGCAGGACGGCTCGTTCGTGGCTCTCGATGCCCACATGGACATGGAGAACGAGGGCCGGACCCGCCAGAAGGCAATTCTCACGCAGCTCGGCGTCGGCGACGAGGAGACCCGCCAAGCGCGCGAGGCGACCCCCTTTGAGCTGGCTGGTGAGGCGGTCGACGCCCAGGATCACCGCGGGGTGGCAGGCAACGTGACTGAGTTCGACGGCAACCTCGGTTTGGTCATCGGCGCCGGCGGCGGCTCGTTGACCCTGTTCGACGCCGTCCGTGCCCACGGCGGTGACCCGGCCAACTACTGCGAGATCGGCGGCAACCCGTCGGTGGCCAAGGCCTGCGGTCTGGCCAAGCTGGTGCTGCAAAAGCCCGGCGTGGACAAGATCGCCGTGATGATGTCTATCGTCTCCAACACCCGAGTCGACATCGTCGCCCGGGGCGTGATCAAAGCCTGTCTCGAGCTCGGCTATGACCCGGCCGAGAAGATTGCCATCTTCCGCATTCCCGGGGCCTGGGAAGACGAAGGCTTCAAGATCCTCGAGAAGTACGGGGTGGAGTACGCGGACCGGTCGGTCTCCCTCAATGAGGCGGCTCGCCGCGCCGTGGAAAAGATTCAGGGTGGCGGGGATGGAGGCCCAGGCTCGGGGTTTCGCCAGACGGCGGCCGAGATCGGCGCAGAGGCTGACACCTGATGTCGATCCTCGTCGACGCCGACACCACTTTCATCGTCCAGGGCATCACCGGCCGCGAGGCCGTCAACCTGACGCGAGAGTGCTTGGACTACGGCCAGGGGGCCAAGATCGTCGGCGGGGTCACGCCGGGCCGTCTCGGACGCGATGTCCACGGCGTGCCGGTGTTCGACACCGTCGCCCAGGCCGTCGAGGACCACGGGGCACCGATCGACGGTTCCGTGGTAACCGTCCCGCCCGCGTTCACCAAGGACGCCGTTCTCGAGGCGCTGGAGGGCGGCGTCAAGCTGATCGTCATCGTCACCGAGCGCATCCCCCGCCGCGATGTCGCCGAGATGGTCGAGCTGGCCAACCAGCGCGACGCCCGGATCATCGGCCCCAACTGCCTGGGGATCATCGTCCCCGACGTGATCAAGATGGGCGGGATCGGCGGCCCGGCCAAGGATGCCGCCAAGTCCTACCACCACGGTGAAGTGGGAGTGATCTCGCGCTCGGGCGGGATGACCACCGAGATGTCGTCGACCCTGAGCGCCGCCGGCCTGGGGGTGTCCACCGCGGTCTCGATCGGCGGCGACGCGATCATCGGCTCCAGCTATGCCGAGCTGATGCCCCTGTTCGAAGCCGACGCCGAGACGAAGGCGATCGTCATCTACACCGAGCCGGGGGGGCGCATGGAGGCTGAGTTGGCTCGCTGGGTGACCGAGAACAACTCGCGGCTCCCGATCGTCGCCTTCATGGCCGGACGCTTCATGGACGAGATGCCGGGCATGAGCTTCGGTCACGCGGGCACGATCGTGGAGGGCAAGGAGGACACGGCAACCGAGAAGATCGCCCGGCTGGCCACGGCAGGCATCACCGTCGCCGAACGCATCGAGGACATCCCGAACCTCGTCAAGGAGAAGCTCTAGATGCCGGGTACCTTCATCGACCTCGAGGTCGACGCCGCCGTCGCGTCTGATCCCGAGCAGGCCCGCAAGCTGGCTGAGGTCTGTCCCGTGGACATTTTCAAGGCCGGTTCCGAAGGTCTCGAGATCGTCGAGGAGAACCTTGACGAATGTGTGCTTTGCGAGCTCTGCATCCGCGCCGCGGCACCCGGGGCGGTGACCGTACACAAGCTGTACTCGGGCGAGTCGCTGCCCGCCGCGTGATGTTCGGCGGGCGCAGGCGCTGGTTCACAGCCCTGCTCACGGTTGCCCTGCTGGCCTCCGCGCCGAGCGCCGTGGCCGAGATCGGCACCAACGGCGCCGGCGACTTCCTCGACCTCAGCGTCGCCATCAGCCCGCCAAAGGCGGGCAGTGCCAAGGCCCCGCAGGGCGTCGGGCTTTCGCTCGGCAATTTCCTCGGCAACCGCGTCAACGCCGATGCTGCGATTCCCATCACGTCGATGGATTTCTCCTTCCGCCAGGGCTTCACCGAGAACGGGCAGCTGTTTCCGTCCTGCTCGATCAATCCGACCACGATCTCGCGCTGCTCGCGAGCTTCGCTGATCGGGACCGGGAGTGCCGAGACCGAGCGGCTGAACCCGGGCGGGGAGGCGCCAACCTTCGCCCCGGCCCAGGTCCGGGCCTACAACGGCGCTCCCTACCTGTACGCAGGCACGACGCTGATCTTCATCGTTGTCCGTGGCGGCCGGGCCGTGACCGAGATGGACTTTGTCGTCCGCCCTCAGGGCGGCGGACTTGCCATCAACCAACTCCTGCTGCCCAGCTCGGGGCCGGGTACGGGGATCACCAGGTTCAGCGTCAACATCCCGGATCGCCACCGACGCGTACGACTCAATGGCAAGGCGGTCACGGTCCATCTCTTTGACGCGCCGACGACCTGCCCAGGAGCCTGGACCTTCGCGGAGACGACCACCTCGGCGGGTGGACGGCCGCCGATACGAGCCACCGACAGCCAGCCCTGCGTCAAGGGCTGAGCAAACGCAACCCCGTCCTGGCGCGGAGGGGTCAGCTCGCCGTCAGGCGCTTGCGGTCAGCGGCGGTCAGCGGCTTGTAGCGGTCGGCCCGCGGCCCCCGGTACCAGACCGGGCGCGCACGGCTCGGGGTCGGGATCCCTTGGTCGCGCAGCGGGGCGGTTAGCGGCCGGTACCAGGTGGTGACGGGGATCTCGCTCACCACGCGCACGACGGTCGGCCGCTGAGCCCGCGGGAGCACGGCCAGGGCCGCGCCCAGCTCGACGGCGTCAAGCGCGTAGCCGGGCCGCAGGGTGAGGGCGGCGACGGCGATCTCGTGACCCCGAGGGCCCGGCACGCCGTAGGCCACGGCCAGGTCGACGGCGGGCAGATCGCCCAGCGCGTCTCGGATCGGGCCCGGGAACACCGGTCCTGAGACGCTGCGGACCAGCTCGCGGACGCTGTCGACACGCCAGAAGTCTCCGTCTACGTCGCGGCGGAAGAGGTCACCGGTGGCCAGCCAGGCGTCGTCGCGGTGAAACACCCCCCGTAGCGAGATCGTGTTCGCGGCGCTTGTCTCACGAGAACGGGCGAGCAGCATTCCCACCTCATCGGGACCGGACTCGGCTACGAATCCATCCGCCCCCAGCACGAGCTCGCCCGCATCGATGTCATAGGCGGCCAGGCGGACTTCGGGACTACCCGGGAGCGGCCGGCCCATGGCCCCGGGCTTGGCGTCGCGCAGGTTGATGAGGATCGCGTCGGTTTCCGCCGAGGCGTAGAACTCGACCACGCGGGCAGGCGCGAAGCGCTGCTGTACCCGGCGCCAGAGACCACGAGGCATGCCCGAGCCGATGAACAGGCGCACGGGGTGATGACGCTCCCCGGGTTGGGGCGCGGCGGCGACCAGGTCGTGGAGCAGGGTCCACGTGTAGGAGGCCACCGTCACCCCGTAACGCCGCACCTCGTCCCAGAACATGGTCGGCTCGAATTCGGTGGCCATGGCCAGTCGGGCGCCCCCGACGATCGCGCCGCCGATGCTCATCATCAGGCCCGAGGGGTGATAGAGCGGCGTCACGCTGTAGACGGTGTCACTGGACGAGAGGGCCGCCGCCGAGGCCGTGCCGAGGGCCGAGGTCGCCCAGCGGCGGTTGCTGATCCAGCTCGTCCGCGTCTCGTCACCTTGGCCGGTGAAGAGGATGAAGGCGAGCTCGCTGGCCCGGCCAGGATTGGGGCGATACCACCTGGGCAGCTCGACGCCGTCGGGATCGATCTGCTCCATGTCGGTGGTCAGGGGGACTCCGAGGTCGCGCGGACCGCCGCCGCCGCCGAGCACGAAGGTGTGAACGGTGCCCAGGCCTGCCGCCAGCTCGGCTCGCTCGGGGTCGGCGACGATCCGCTGGACCTGGCCGAGGGCGGCCTCGCGATCGGTATCTCCGTCGGGACGCAGCAGCACCGGTACCGCGCCGAGACGGCTGAGCGCGACGACCAGGGCCAGCGCGCTGGGGCGCGGGCCCATCAGCACGCCGACGTGCTCACCCTGACGCACACCGATCGAGATCAGCCCCCGGACGACTTTGTCGATGCGGTCGTTGATCTCGCGCGCGGTGTAGGCCCGATCCTCGAACAGGAAGAAGATGTCGTCGGGCCCGCGGCGCATGCGCTCTGAGACGAGCAAACCGAGCGAGATCCGGGTGCTCGGCTGGACCTGCTCCAGGCGGGCCAGCCGCGGCAGCGCGCCCGCCGCCTCGCGGCTGAGCTCGCGCA
>JBAVWI010000406.1:0-6844 GCA_049697735.1 Solirubrobacteraceae bacterium | reverse complement strand
CGAAGCGCTCGCGCATGATCTGCGCCCACATCCGGCGGGCGGCGCGGAACTTGGCCACCTCCTGAAAGACATTGTTGTGGCCGTTGAAGAAGAAGGCCAGGCGGGGGGCGAACTTGTCGATCTCGAGCCCGGCGTCGAGCGCCGCCTGCACGTAGGCGATCCCGTTGGCGAGCGTGAAGGCGACCTCCTGGACGGCCGAGCAGCCCTTCTCGCGGAAGTGATAGCCGCTGATCGAGACCGTGTTCCACTTCGGCACCCGCTCGTTGCAATAGGCGAACAGGTCGGTGGTCAACCTGATCGCCCCCTCCGGCGGATAGATGTAGTTACCGCGGGCGATGTATTCCTTGAGGATGTCGTTCTGGGTCGTCCCCCGCAGCTGTTCGGAGGTCACGCCCTGCTCCTCGCCGACCAGCTCATAGAGGAGCAGCAGCACGCTCGCCGGCGCGTTGATGGTCATCGAGGTCGAAACCTGATCGAGCGGGATCTGATCAAAGGCGGTCCGCATGTCATCGATCGTGTCGATGGCAACGCCCGTGCGGCCGACCTCGCCCAGACACCGCGGGTCGTCGGAGTCCAGCCCGAGTTGGGTGGGGAGGTCAAAGGCCATCGAGAGCCCGGTCGAGCCCTTGGAGAGCAGGTAGCGGTAGCGCTCATTGGATTCCTTGGCGCTGGCGTAGCCCGCGTACTGGCGCATCGTCCACAGCTGGCCGCGGTACATGTCGGGGTGGATCCCGCGCGTGTAGGGGTAGGCACCGGCCTCGCCGAGGCGCTCAGCCAGGTCAGCGGGAAGATCCGACTCGTCGTAGGCGGGCTGGATCTCGATTCCCGAGTCGGTGAAGCGACGGGGATCGTCGGCGCCGACGATGGGGGCGATCGTGCGGTGCTCGTCAGCGGTGGCCATGGCCGGAGACTACCGAGGACGCCGCCCACCCAGACGCCCGCGCCTGCCCGCTAGAGCACTTTCCAAAGAAACGCCTTGGTGCGCTCGTGCCGAGGGTTGCCGAGCACCTCGGCGGGCTGGCCGGACTCGACCACCATGCCGTCGTCCATGAACACCACGGTGTCCGCGACCTCGCGCGCGAAGTTGATCTCGTGCGTGACGACGATCATGGTCATCCCGTCGTGGGCGAGCTGCCGCATGGCGTCGAGCACATCACCGACCAGCTCGGGATCCAGCGCCGAGGTCGGCTCGTCGAACAGCATCAGCTTCGGCTCCATGGCCAGCGCGCGGGCGATCGCCACCCGCTGCTGCTGACCACCGGACAGGGCGACCGGGTAGACATCGAGCTTGTCCGACAGCCCCACGCGGGCCATCAGCTCCGTGGCTTGGTCGCGGGCCTGGCTGCGGGCAACCTTCTTGACCCGGAGCGGCGCCAGGGTCACGTTCTCGAGCGCGGTCATATGCGGGAAGAGGTTGAAGGACTGAAAGACCATCCCGATCTGGGCCCGCTTGCGCGACACCTCCTCGTCGCGCAACTCGTGCAGCTTTCCGCCCGCCTCGCGGTAGCCGACCAGCTCGCCGTCCACCGACAGCCGGCCCGAGTTGATCTGCTCGAGATGGTTGATGCAGCGCAGGAAGGTGGACTTGCCCGAGCCCGAGGGGCCGAGCAGACACATCACCTCGCCCTTAGCCACCTCGAGGTCGATCCCCTTGAGCACCTCCAGGCTGCCGAAGCGCTTGTGGACCCCTTCGGAACGGATCATCGGCTCGGGCATCAGTGACGGCTCATCCCCAGGCTGGCCAGCCGGCCGCCCCCGCCCCCGCCCCCGGTGGCCCGCGAAAAACCGCGCCCATAACGCCGCTCGATGAAGTACTGGCCGACGTAGAGGACGCTGGTCATGACCAGGTACCAGATGCTGGCCACGATCAGCAAGGGGATCGTCTGATAGGTGGCGCCATAGATCTGCGAGACCTCGTAGAACAGCTCGGCGTACCCGATCGTGTAGACGAGCGAGGAGTTCTTGAGCATCGAGATCGTCTCGTTGCCGGTCGGCGGGATGATCACCCGCATCGCCTGGGGCAGGATCACGTGACGCATGATCTGCAGGCGGCTCATGCCCAATGAGGCCGCGGCTTCGCTCTGACCTTCCCCTACCGAGAGGAAGCCGGCGCGCACGATCTCGGCCATGTAGGCCGCCTCGTTGAGCCCCAGGGCGAGAATCGCCGCATTGAAGGTCGTGATCAGCGTGTTGGCGTCGCCGTGCACGACTGCCGGGCCAAACGGGACGCCGATCGCGATGACCGGATACAGCGCCCCGATGAAGCCCCAGAACACGACCTGAACGAGCAGCGGGGTGCCGCGGAAGAACCAGATGTAGAGCCAGCTCGTGCCCGAGATGAGGTAGTTCGGGGACCGGCGCATGACGGCCAGAAGCACACCAAGCACAAGCCCGATGACCATCGAGATGACGGTCAGCAGGATCGTCCCCAGTACCCCGTGCAGAACGCGGGAGTCGAACATGTAGTGCCCGACCACGCTCCACTGAAACCGGCCGTTGGTGGCGGCCGACCGAACCAGTGAGGCCACCACGACGAGCACGATGACCGACGCGACCCAGCGCCCCGGACGGCGCACCGGGACGGCCTTGATGTCCTCAGGCCGTCCCGTTGCGTCCGATGAAAGCTCGGAGGTGCTCACCTCAGAGCCACAGTCTGACTAGCTCGCCGCTAACTCGTGGCGCCGTTGAGCTTCGGGGCCTTGATCGCCCCGGCCTGAACGCCCCACTTGTCGAGGATCTTGGTGTAGCTCCCGTTGTTGATCAGCACCTTCACGGCCGCCAGCACGGCCTTGTCAAGCCCGCTCGCCTTGGGGATGGCCAGGCCGTACGGCGCAGCGGCAAAGGTCGGGCCGACGAGCTTGAACTGGCCGCCCGACTTCTTGACCTGGTAGGCGGCGATGGGCGAATCGACGAAACCGAGTTGCGCGCGGCCGCTGGAAAGGGCCAGGTTGGCCGCGTTCTGGTTGGGGAACACGAGCACGTTGACCGCGGGCTTGCCGGCCGCCTTGCACTTCTTGCTCTGAGCCGTGGCGTCAGTCTGCTCGGTGGTGGTGCTCTCCACGGCGACGGTCTTGCCGCACAGGCTGGCGAGCGTCGAGACCGAAGTCCCACCCGAGGCCTTGGTGAAGAACGACTCACCGGCCGAGAAGTAATCCACGAAGTTGACCACCTTCTCACGGGCCTTGGTGTCGGTGAATGAGGACGCGCCGAGGTCGTACTTGCCCGAGGCCAGCCCCGGGATGATGGCGTCGAAGGTGACATTGGCAATGTTGGCCTTGAGCCCCATCGTCGCGGCGATCGCCTTCACGAGATCGGCGTCCATCCCGATCACGGTATGGCCGTCGGGGCCGATGAACTCGTTCGGCGCATAGCTGGCGTCGGCGGCGACCGAGATTGTGCCCTTGGACTTGATCGCGCTGGGGACGAGCGCCGCTACGGCCGCATCGGCGCCCGGGCTGCCCGAGCTCGAAGTCGCGCTCGAGGACGCCGAGCTCGAGCTCGAAGTTGCGCTCGAAGACGCCGAGCCGCTCGTCGAAGAGCTCGAGCTGCCGGCTGACGACGAACTGCTGCTGCTGCCACAACCCGCGATTGCCCCGATGCTCAACATGGCTAGCGCGAAGGAGACGAGGCTCCTCGGTGTTCTCATAGTTCCTCCTCAGGAAAGGTCGAGGCAGGATAGGCGCTAACGCGACCCGGGGGGAATCGGTTTAACTGGCCGCCAACACTGGGCTAGCCTTGGCAATCGATGCAGGTGACGGTGCGATTGTTCGCCGGTCTCCGCGAGCGTGCGGGCGCCGACCGGGTTCAGCTCGAGCTCCCCGATGGGGCGCGCGTCTGCGATGCCCTGAGCGAGATGGCGTCGCTGACCGCCGGCCTGCCCGTGGTCATGGCCGTCAACCGCGAATATGCCGACGCCGAGCAGCCGCTCGGGGCGGGCGATGAGCTGGCCCTCATCCCGCCCGTCTCAGGGGGCGCCGTCGGAACCGCCCACGTGCGGATGACCGACCAGCCGCTGCGCCTGGATCGCCTGCTCGAGCTGGTTTCAGATCCGCGCGCGGGCGCGGTCACAACCTTCCTCGGGGTCACCCGCGACGTGGCGGCACTGGAATACGAGGCCTATGCGGAGATGGCTGAGCGTCAACTGGCCGAGATCGTGCAGGCGGCCATCGATGCGCACGAGCTGTGCGCGGCCGCGGCGGAGCACCGCACCGGGGTCGTGCCCCTGTCCGAAGCCTCGGTGGCGATCGCGGTCTCGGCTGCGCACCGCGAGGCGGCGTTCGCCGGCTGCCGGCAGATCATCGATCAGATCAAGGCCCTGGCTCCGATCTGGAAGAAGGAAGAGGGCGCGTGGGTGGACGGCGTGAAACCGAGCTGAGGGCGCTGCCCTCGGTCCACGAGCTGGCCGAGAGCCTGGACGCGCCGCACGCGCTCGCCGTGGCTGCCGCCCGGCGGGCAATCCACGAACAGCGTTCTCTATTGATTGCCGAGGCCGACGCCACGGTGAGCATCTGGCAACGCGCCCGCGGGCACTTGGACGCCCTCGCATCCCCGTCCCTGCGCAAGGTTGTCAACGCCACCGGCGTGATCATCCACACCAACCTCGGCCGCGCCCCATTGTCGGCGGACGCCCGCGCCGCGGTGGCCCGCGCGGCGGCCGGCTACTCAAACCTCGAGCTTGACCTGGCCTCGGGTGAGCGCGGCTCGCGCCACGACCACATCGAGGACCTGCTGCGCGAGCTGACCGGTGCCCAGGCGGCGATGGCGGTCAACAACGGCGCCGGCGCCGTGCTCCTGGCCGTGGCCGCCCTGGCCGGCCCGGGACGCACGGTCATCGTCTCCCGGGGTCAGCTGATCGAGATCGGCGGGGGCTTCCGGATCCCGGATGTGATCGCACAGGCGGGCTCGGCGATGGTCGAGGTCGGGACCACCAACCGCACCCATGCCCGGGATTACGAGCGTGCACTGACCACCAGCCGCTTGCCCGTGGGAGCGATCCTGCGCGTGCACCAGTCCAACTTCCGCGCCCAGGGGTTCGTGGCCGAGGTGAGCCTCGAGACCCTGACCGGCTTTGGCGTCCCGGTCATCGACGACATCGGCTCCGGCGTGCTGGCCGACGCGACCGGCCCCACCGTCCTCAGCGACGAGCCGGATCTGAAGGCCTCGATCGCCGCCGGGGCGGCCCTTGTCTGCTGCTCGGGTGACAAGCTGCTGGGCGGACCCCAGGCCGGCCTGATCCTCGGGACCGCGGAGGCGATCGCGGCAGCGCGCGCCCACCCGCTGGCCCGGGCCCTGCGCATTGACAAGCTCTCGCTGGCCGCGCTGGAGGCGACCCTGATGATCTACCGCGACCCGGGCGCCGCCCGTCGCGAGATCCCGGTCCTGGCCATGCTCGACGCGAGCGAGGCCGAGCTGGCTGCGCGCGCCGGGCGCCTGGCGGCAGCGATCGGCCCGGCCGCCGAGCTGGTCCGGACCACCTCCCGGGTCGGTGGCGGCGCCCTCCCCTTGGCTGAGCTCGAGGGTCCCGCGGTCGCCCTGAGCGCAGGGATCGAGCCGACCCAGATCGCCGCCCGCCTGCGCGCCGGCGAGCTGCCCGTGATCGCTCGCATCCACGACGGCCGCCTGGTGCTGGATCCGCGCACGCTGACCGAGGACGAGGTCGAAGTCGTGGCGGTGGCGGTGCGGGGAGCGCTGCCGGCCGGATGAGCCGGGCGCCACTGACGCTCGGGACCGCGGGCCACATCGATCACGGCAAGTCGGCCCTGATCCGGGCGCTCACCGGGGTCGACACCGACCGCCTGCCCGAGGAGCGCAAACGGGGTATTTCGATCGAGCTGGGCTACGCCAGCCTGGAGCTGGACTCGGGAGCACGGCTCTCGATCGTCGACGTCCCCGGCCACGAGCGCTACGTCCGCACCATGGTGGCCGGGGCCACGGGTATCGATCTCTACCTGATGGCGATCGCCGCCGACGACGGCGTGATGCCCCAGACGCGCGAGCATGCGGCCGTATTGCGGGCGCTCGATGTCGGCCGGGGAGTTGTCGCGATCACCAAGTCAGACGTCGCTGACCCCGAACTGGCGGTACTCGAGGCCGGCGACCTGTTGCCGGGTGCCGAGATCGTTCCCGTCTCCTCCCGCACCGGGGCGGGGCTGGTGACACTGCGGGCAGCCCTGGACCGCGCCGCGGCGGACGTAACCAGCCGGGCCCAGTCCGCGCCCGCTCATCCGGCGCGGCTGCACGTCGATCGGGTGTTCACGATCCGAGGGGCCGGCACCGTCGTGACCGGGACGCTGTGGTCGGGCACGATCGCCCGAGGCGATTCGCTAGCCCTGCTCCCGGGCGTACGCCGGGCCCGCGCCCGGGAGGTCCAGGTCCACAACGCCGTCGTGGACACGGCGCAGGCCGGTCAGCGCGTGGCTGTCAACCTGAGTGGGGTCTCGGTCGATCAGGTCCAGCGGGGCGACGTGCTGACCGACGCCGGCGGCGGCCTGCGGGAGACGTTCCTACTCGACGCCGAGCTCGAGTTCGAGGACTCAGACCCGACGCACGGCGCTCGGGTGCAGGTCCACCACGGAACCCGGGAGTCACCGGCGCGGCTGAGCTGGCTCGGGGGTCGCTTCTGGCAGGCGCGCTTGGAGCAGCCGCTGATTGCGGCCCACGGGGACCGCGTGGTGATACGTCAGGTCGCGCCCCCGGACACGCTCGGCGGGGGCCGCGTGCTCGATCCTCATCCCCGCAAGCACGGACCCAGCCGTGACCTGCTGACCAAGCTCGAGCGTCTCGCCCGGGGTGAGCTCCTGCCCCCGCGCACCGTGCCCGAGCCGCCGGCCAAGGCGGCGAACGC
>JBAVWI010000405.1:0-8115 GCA_049697735.1 Solirubrobacteraceae bacterium | reverse complement strand
GCGCCGACCCGGGAGGCGAGCCGATCCAGCTCGGTGCGCGCACCGGCCAGCTCCTGCTCGGCACGCTCGAGCGCTTCATCGGCGTGCTCGAGCTCGTCGCGACGCGCCCGGCAGTGCTCGGCATGGGCGAGCACGGCGGCGGTGTCGCCCACGTGCTTGCGTTGCAGCCGGGCCAGCAGGGCCAGCCGCTCCTGCACCACCTCGACGCGCTGCGCGGAGGCGCCCGCCTCGGCGAGTTCGTCCAGGTAAGCCCGCAGCTCCCCGCCGAGATCATCGGCCTCGTAGCGCAGCGCGCTCAGTCGCTGCGCTACGGAGGCCAGGCGAGGGTCGATCTCCCCCGCCCGCTCCAATGCCTGGCCGGCCACGGCGAGCAGCTCGGTCACCCCGGTACCGCTCTCGGGCGCAAGTGCCTCCACACCGGCAGCGGCCGCACCTTGCAGCGTTTCGAGATGGCGCAGGCGGTCACGCTCGGCGGTCAGCGCCACCTCTTCCTCCACGCTCGGCGCCGCGGCTTCGATCTCCTCGAGCTCAAACGAGACCAGGTCGAGCTCACGCTCACGCGTCCCACCCAGCTCACGCAGCTCGATGGCCCGCGATTCGAGCTCCCGCACGGACTCATACCCCGCACGCAGCTGCTCGCGCAGCTTGCGCTGGGGCTGACCGCAGTAGGCGTCCAGGACGTCGAGCTGGGCGGTCTGGAGCATGAGCTTGCGATGCTCGTGCTGACCGTAGAAGGAGAGCAGCTGGCCGCCGAGCTCCTGGAGGTCGGCGACTGTCGCGGCGCGTCCGCAGACGTAGGCGCGCGTGCGGCCGTCGGGCCACACGCGGCGGGCCAGGACCACCTCCTCGGCCCCGGTCGGGATGCGCTCGGAGTCAGCCAGGCTCGGGGGCAGCGCGAATACCCCCTCGACGTAGGCCTCCGGTGCGCCTGGACGGACGATCCCGTGCCGGGCCCGGCCCCCCAGGAGCAGGTCCAAGGCGTGGGCGAGCAGCGTCTTGCCCGCTCCGGTCTCGCCGGTCAGCATGTTCAGGCCTGGGGCGAGCCGCAGTTCGGCCCGCTCCATCAACAGCAGGTTCTCCACTCGCAGCTCGTGCAGCATGGGTGACGGTCTACCAGTCGGTGCCGACGGACCCGGCGTGCCACGGGTGCTCAGAGCGGCGTGGCGCGCAGGACGTTCAGAGCGGCGTAGCGAGGCGGCCGAACTTCTGGCGCAGGCGCTGGTAGAAGCTGGTCCCCGGAATCTGGGCCAGCGACGCGAGCCCGTTGACAAAGCGCGCCTCGAGGCGGTCGCCGGCGTCGAGCAAACACATCGGCCGGCCGTCGACGCTGACGTCGACCGCCTCCTCCTGCGAGCGGTTGTGGACCGCGAGGCGATCGTCGGGCGCCACCACCAGGGTCCGTGCCGTGAGCGAGTGCGGCGCGATGAACGAGACCACGAAGCCGTGCACCCCCCACGCCATCACCGGACCCCCGTTGGCGAGGTTGTAGCCGGTTGATCCCGCCGGCGTGGCCACGACGAGCCCGTCGCAGCGGACGCGGCCGACCTCGTCCCCGCTGACCGCGTACTCGAGGTCAGCCACGCGCTTGCCGGGCTGGCGGTGGATCGACACATCGTTGATGGCCAGCCACGACCCGCCTGCCCCGGAAAGCTCGATCGCCGGCAGCGACAGGACCTCGAAGTCGCCGCTGAGGGCGCGGGCGCAGCCTTCGTAGGCGTCCTCGCGATCGACGGTGGCGAGAAAGCCCATCTCGCCGAAGTTGACCCCGAACACGGGTACATCGGTGCGAGCGAAGGAGCGCAGGGCGCTGAGGATCGTCCCGTCGCCCCCGAGCGCAAAGCACAGGTCGACAGTCGGGTCCGGGCCGGCGTTGAGGATCAGCGAGGCCCCGGGCTCGAGCCCGTGCTTGATCGTCTCCTCGGCGTCGAAGCGCAGCTCGACGCCCCGCTCACGCGCCAGGCCGATGAGATCGTGGAGCGCGGCCCGGGTCAACTCGGGGCGGCGGTGGGTTGAGACGGCGGCGGTCCGCACTCCGGCTCTGCTCCTCACGGCTCCACCTCGCGGGCCGCGGCGGCCAAGTCGGGCACTGTGCCGCGCAGGCCCTCGGCGAGCCAGACGAAGCTCTCGAGGTTGCCCTTGGGCCCGGGCAGGCCCGAGCTGGCATAGCCGAGCACCGAGGCGCCCAGCCCGACCGCGGCCTCGCCGGCGTCGACAAGGGCCTGACGGCGCAGGCCGGGATCCCTGACCACGCCCCCCTTCCCGACCTTGGCGCGCCCGACCTCGAACTGGGGCTTGACCAGGGCTAGACAGTCATAGCGTTCGGCCGCGCACCCCAGCACGGCGTCGAGGACCTTGACCACGGAGATGAAGGAGACATCGATAACGATCAAGTCGGGCCGGTAGGGCAGCTCCCCGGGTTCGAGCGCGCGGGCATTACGGCGTTCGATCACGGTCACGCGGGAGTCCGACCGCAGCCCCCAGTCCAGCTGGCCATAGGCGACGTCGAGCGCGATCACGTGGTCGGCGCCGCGTGAGAGCAGGCAATCGGTAAACCCGCCCGTCGAGGCACCGACGTCGAGGCCGTGGCGCCCTCCGACGTCGACCCCGAACGCGTCGAGCGCGTTGGCGAGCTTTATCCCGCCCCGCGAGACGAAGGCCGGTGCCTGCCGGAGCTCGAGCTCGACATCTTCGGGCACCATCTGCCCGGGCTTCTCGGCCCGCCTTCGCTCGGGCAGCAGCATGACCTCACCCGCCAGTACCGAAGCGGCCGCGCGCGAGCGCGACGGGAAGACCCCGCGGTCAGACAGGAGCGAATCGAGGCGGACACGTGGCATCGCAGTCCGGAACGGTACGTGATCGCTCTCACAGTCACCTGCCGCGGGCCGCGCCAGCATGTTCGGGTATGCGAACGTACCAGCGCTTCACCCTCCCCGCCCACGGCGTGATCGAGTTCCTGGCCGGGCTGACCATGATGATTCTTCCCCTCCCCCTGTCCTTCGCACCGGCGGCGCTGCTGGTCTGCGTCGCGCTAGGCGCGATCCTGGCCGGCACGTCGCTCGGCCTGACCGCGCAGCGCCCGATCTCGAGCCGCGCCCACAGCGGTTTTGATAACGCCTTCGCGCTCATCACGGCGCTCGCCGCCCTTGCTCTGGCCGCCTCCGGTCAACCAGCGCCCGTGATCCTGCTCGCCGCGGTTGTGCTCGTTGAGACCACGCTCGCCCTCACCACGCGCTACGTGGTGCCCGAGTAGCCCCGCTTCCTCGCTTACGGTCCGGCCCGCGCGATCACCTGCAAAACGTGCCAAACCTGGACCACGGCCGTCCAAGGTTGCCCGCTCGCGCAGGCTCAGGCCCAATTACGCGCCAAACTCGCCTGGCCGCGGGCAAGATTGTCGCCTGATGCATGCTGCCAGGAGACCGCCCGAGCAGGATCGGGGCCCCAAGGGCTCCCTCCCCTTCCCCAGCCGCCGTTTTCACCCTTCGCTGCTGGCATCGTCACGGAACTGTGACATCACGGCCGAGGAGCGGCGGCCGGCCACAGCGGCGGGCTACCACAGCGGCGGCCGGCCAGAGCGGCGGCCGGCCACAGCGGCAGCCGACCCCGGAGCAGCTACTCCCGGGTGGCGACCCCGCTCGGGGAGGCGATTGCCGCCTCGATGCGCTCGGCGATCCGGGCACCGGTGAAGCCGACCTCCTCGTGCAGGAGCATGGGCGCACCGTGGGTGACGTAGTCATCGGGGAGCCCGACGCGCAGGATTCGAGTCCCGCCCGCCCCGACGCCGGAGTCAGACAGCGTCTCCCAGACCGCGGAGCCAAAGCCGCCGGCCAGAACGCCCTCTTCGACTGTGACCAGCAGCTCGTGCTCAGCCGCCAGCTGGGCCGCGAGCCCGGCGTCGATCGGCTTCGCGAAACGAGCATCGGCGACGGTGACAGCGATCCCGTGCTCGGCGAGTATGTCGGCCGCCTCCAGCGCCTTGGCGACGCCGCTTCCGTAGCCGAGCAGGGCCACGCGGCTTGCGCCCGCGCCTGCGCCGCCGGCCGACGGGCCGGCTTCGCGGAGGATCTCGCCGGTGCCGATCTCGAGGGCCTCGGGGCGAGCTGGCAGCGGCACGCCGCGGCCTTCGCCGCGTGGGTAGCGCAGGGCCACCGGCCCGGCGTCGTAGACCAGGGCGGTGTGGAGCATGTGCACGAGCATGGCCTCGTCGCGCGGCGCCATGAGCACGATGTTGGGTAGGCAGCGCAGGTAGGCGATGTCGAATACGCCGTGGTGGGTGGGGCCGTCGTCGCCGACCAGCCCCGCCCGGTCCATCGCGAACACGACGTTGAGCTTCTGCAGGCAGACGTCGTGCACGATCTGGTCATAGGCGCGCTGGAGGAAGGTCGAGTAGATCGCCGCCACCGGCTTGCACCCTTGGAGGGCCAGGCCCGAGGCGAACAGGATCGCCTGCTGCTCGGCAATGCCGACGTCGTAGTAGCGGTCGGGCAGCTCGGCCTGGAGGATGTTCAGGCCGGTCCCGGAATTCATCGCCGCCGTGATCCCGATCACCCGGTCGTCACGGCGGGCCTCGGCCACCAGGGCCTCGCCGAACACCTTTGTGTAGGCGGGCGGGGCCGGCTTGCGGGGCGGTTGGCCGGTGCGCAGCGGGGCCAGAGTCGCCGGGGCGGGGGCGCCGTTGGCGATCGACTTGGGCTTGGCCGCGTGCCACTTCTCCATGCCCTCCAGACCGCCCTCCTCGGCGGGAGCAAAGCCCTTGCCCTTGACCGTCGCGCAGTGCACGACGACGGGCCGCTCGGCGGCCAGCGCCTCCCGCAGCGCTCGGCGCAGGGCACGCACATCGTGGCCATCGATCACGCCCATGTAGGCGAAGTCGAGCTCCTCCCACCACAGGCCGGGAGCCCAGAAGGCCTTTATCGACTCCTTGAAATGGGGGCCGAAGCGCTCAAAAGCGGCGCCGATCCCGGCCGGCAGCTTGGTCAGGCCGCCCTCGACGCCCTCGCGGGCGTGCCAGAGCTTGGGGTTCATCCGCACGCGATTGAAGTAGCGCGACAGGGCTCCAACGTTGGGGGCGATCGACATGCCGTTGTCGTTGAGAATGACGACGATTGGCGTCCCCTCGCCGCCGGCCTGGTGCACGGCCTCGAAGGCGACGCCTCCGGTCAGCGCACCGTCGCCGGCGACGGCGACGACGTGGCCGTCAGGCCCGTGCCCCCGGCGCATGGCCTCCTTGATCCCGACCGCGTAGCCGATCGAGGTCGAGGCGTGGCCGGCGCCCATGATGTCGTGCTCTGACTCGGCGCGTGAGCAGAACGGCGCCAGGCCGCCGTACTGGCGGATGGTCGAGAGCTGATCACGCCGCCCGGTGAGGATCTTGTGCGGGTAGGCCTGATGCCCGACGTCCCACAGCACCTTGTCGCGGGGAGAGTCCAGCAGCGAGTGAAGGGCGACGGCAATCTCGCACGTGCCCAGGTTGGCCCCGAAGTGCCCCCCGATCTCGCCCACCGTGTCGATGATGTGCTCGCGCACTTCCTGCGCGACCTGCTGCAATTGGTCGTCGGTCAGGCCGTGCAGGTCGCGGGGGCGTTCGATGGTGGGCAAGAGGGGTGTCATCAGTAGCTCCGGTTGGCGATGAAGTCCGTGATCTGCTCGAGCTCGGCGGGATCGAGTGGCGCCGCGGCGCGCAGGGAGGCGCGTGCACGGTCGTGCGACTCATCGGCCAGCTTACGAGCCCCATCGAGTCCGAACTCGGTCACGTAGGTGCGCTTACCCAGCCGTTCGTCGCTGCCTTGCTGCTTGCCGAGGGTCGCTTCGGATCCGATCACGTCGAGGATGTCGTCGACGATCTGGAAGAGGACGCCCAGCTCGCTGGCAAATGCGCGGTACTTGTCAATTGTCGCAGGTCTCTGGTCACCGGCGATAAGCAGTACGCATTCGATGCTTGCGGCGATCAGTCGCCCGGTCTTCAGCTCGTGCAGATGACGCAGTCCCTCGGGGCCGGCGACGATCGTCTCGGCGACATCCATGAACTGGCCGCCGACCATGCCCGTGACGCCGGTCGCCGCCGCCAGTTCGGCCGCCGCCGCCAGCAGGTCGCGGGGCTCGGCGGACTGCTCGGTCAAGAGCAGGCGGAAGGCCTCGGCGAAGAGGCCGTCGCCGGCCAGGATGGCAACGTCCTCGCCGAACGCTTTGTGGCACGTGAGACGGCCCCGACGGAGGTCATCATCGTCCATCGCCGGAAGGTCGTCGTGGATCAGCGAGTAGGTGTGGATCAGCTCGATGGCCGCCCCGAGGGGCAGCATCGAGGCGCGGGGCAGGCCGAGCGAGCCGGCCGTGGCGAGTGCGAGGACCGGCCGGATCCGCTTGCCGCCGGCCAGCAGCGAGTAGCGCATCGCCTCCTCCAAGCCCGAGGTGGCAAATTCGCCCGAGAAGCGCAGGGTCTCCAGGTAGCGCTCGACCTCAGAGCGCAGATGCTCGGGGTAGGCAGGGCTGATCGTCGGACTCGGCGCGGCCACAGGGCCCGCTAGGCGGCAGGAAGCGGGAGCTGCCCGGGGAGATCGGGCAGAGGCTCGAGGGCGGCTCGGCCGCGCTGATCGACCTGCGAGCTGGCCTCTGAGGCCAGGCGCGCGCACTCCTCGATCAGGGCTAGCGTGGCCTCGGGCTCTAGGTCTCCTGCCCGCAGAAGCTCCGCCGTCCGGTGCAGCTGTGCGCTCAACTCGTCCAAGGGCCCGGACTCGCTCTCAGAATCACTCACCTCGGGAAGCTTATCGTCCGTTCAGCGCAGGCCGTCGAGGGCCTCGTTGACCAGCCGGTCGGCGTCGGCGTTCTGGGCCCGGGGAACGCTGCGGATCCGCCAGCTGTCAAACCCGCGCAGCGCCGCCACCGCCTGCTCGTACAGCGGCCTCATCGCCGGGTGCTTGACCTTGTAGGCGCCGGTCAGCTGCTTGGCCACGAGCTCTGAATCGTTGACCAATTCGATCTCGCGCGCCCCCAGCGCATCCGCGCGCTCGATCCCTCGTAGTAGCGCCATGTATTCGGCGACGTTGTTGGTGGCAACTCCGATCCGCTCGCCAAGCTCGTCGAGCACGCTGCCGTCACCGTCCGAGACCACCACGCCGATCGCCGCCGGACCCGGGTTCCAGCGCGCGCCGCCGTCGACGTGGACGGTCACCCGCATGGCCGCCGTCCTCTGCGGTCGGTCAATCGGTGGCGAGCTCAGGGAGCTCGCCGGGAATGCGCGGGCGCCGGCGATCGCGGACTTCGCGCTTGCCGCCCCCGGATGTGCTCCCGTCCCGACGGGAGGCCCGGCGACGGTCGACGATTACCGTGACGTTGGGGTCCTCGGCGTAGTAGTCGGTTAGCTTGCCCAACAGGTCAGGGGCCATCGTCTCGGGTATGACGCAGTAGATCACGAGGCGGATGCTAGTCAACCCTGCCCGCCGGCGGCCATCGAACGTCCGTCTAGGCGTGCCCAGCGCGCAACCGGGACCCCGATGCGGCCAACCGTGACAGTCGGCTAGAGGGTGAGCGTGCCGCGTTCGCCTGCCGTGGCGTTGCCACACCGCTCGCCCGGAGCCAGCTCGTCGAGCTCGTAACCCTGCCCCGAAACGCGCACCGACGGCACTTCGTCTGAAAGGTCCACCTCGTAGCGGTACCAGCACAGCTCCCAGGCCAGAATCAGATGCACGGCGCTGGGCTGCTCGGTGGGCAGCACCGACGCTTCGGGAATCCCGAGCGAGCGGGCGATCCCGGCAACCGTCTTGGGATGCTCGGAGGCGTTGAAGAGCTCGACGGCCGAGGAGATCTTGTGCTCGACACTGGTCGGGACGGCCCGCACGTGGCGAGGCTCGCGCGCGCCCTGCGGCTCGCGGGACGGATTGCGCGGCGGCCGCGACGGGGCCTCGGCGCGGACCGGCACGACCACGGCAGGGGGCGCCGGCTCGTCAAAGCTCGGCGGATCGTCATCGAAACGCGGCCGCTCCTCGGGCTCGGGCCCGGTCGGCACGTCGCGGCGGGAGCGCAGCCGCCCCAGCAGCGAACGGCGCCGGTCGACCCGGGTGCTGGACTCGCCGTAGTCAGGGAGCGTTCCCTCCCGGACCCAGCCGCCGTGCAGCGCCCGCG
>JBAVWI010000404.1:0-2547 GCA_049697735.1 Solirubrobacteraceae bacterium | reverse complement strand
CAAGCGCGCCGAGTGCGACCACGTACGCCCGCCGCGCGGTGCTCACAAACCCACCGGATGACGGGCCACGAAGCCCGCCGAATCGCGCACCAGCGGGTGCCAGCCGATGCCCGCCGTGCCGTCCTCGGGGCCGCCTGCGTTCCAGGTATCCCAGCGCAGGCCGGCCACGTACATGAAGACGTGGTCGGCGTTGGCATAGATCGTCACCCAGCGTCCCGGGCCGGGGGCTCCGAAGGACTCGAGTGTGCCCGAGGCGGCGGCGTAGCCGACCGGCAACCGGCCACCCCCGTAGAGCAGGTGCTCGACACTGCTCGAGCAGTCATAAGCGGGGGCGATCCGATCCAGCGGGAGCCCATGGCCCCCGCCATAGAGATAGGGCTTGCCCGCTATCTGGTTGCCGGCGGCGATCATCCCCTGCACGGCCGCGGGGGCCCCGGCCGGGGCAGCCGCCTGGCCATCGCCGAGCAGCCGCGCCCGGGACCCACCGGTCAGCGGCAGCGCCGCCGGGAGGCCCGGTGCGGCGCATGATTGGGTTGAGTCCGGAGGCGAAACGGCGGCTGCGGAGACGGTCTGATTCAAGACTCCCCCTGCCCCCGCCGGCGGCGGCCGTGTGACCTGGACCCGACCTGACCACAGGCCGCGCTCGTAGGGAATGCGCAGCGCACCCGCGAACTGCCACCAGAGGTCGATGACCCGGGGCAGCCCGTCAACGGGGCCGCCCCCGAGACCGAAGTCGCGCTTGTAGGCCATCGCCGACTGGCCGCCCCACGTGATCCGCAGGGGCGTCATGTAGGCCAGGCCGCCCATCGCCGTCGCGGTTTGGAAGGTTGTCCCACCGAGCTCGGCATAGCTGTCGGGATGAGCGAGCAGGCTGGCCCCGGAGGCGCCCACCGTGCCGCTGCTGGGATCGCCGGGGCCGCCGTACTCGGTAGCTCCCAGCGTGGCGCCCGAGCCCGGGGGGCCAAGGACGATCTGTCCGGGTCCGGCGGGGACGGCCGGGGTGCAGCCCGAGGCACCCGGCCAAGCCGCGAGCAGGGCGGCGATGACGGCGATGCCCAGGCTGGCGGCGAGCCCGGCACCGGTGAGCCCGGAGAGGAGGATCAGCTGGCGCAGGCGCATGCCCGCGACCGTAGGTCAGGACCGGCGCGGGCGGTGGGATTGGCACGGATTTGTTGCACCGCGATGTACTGTGGCCCGCGCCCAGAGCGACCCGAGAACCTTGGCCGGCTCGCTAACGTTGAGTGGTCATGGCCCGGATTCTCGATGTCGAAGGTGCGCTGCTCCTGCTCGAGCTCGAGCCGCCGTTCGATCAGCGCACGGTCCAGTTGGCGCGCCGCCGAATGGCCAAGCGCTGGCATCCGGACATCGCTCCTCCCGGCCGCAGCCACGAACACCAGCGCCACCTCCAGGCGATCAACCAGGCCGCCGACGAGCTCGAGCGCCTGGCTGAAGCCTCCCGGGGCGGCCGGGTGTCGCGCAACGCGGTCAAAGCCTCGGCGGCGGCGACCAAGAGGGCGCGCGCCGAGGCGGGACGGCGCGCCTACGAGGAGGAACAGCGAGCCCGTGAGTCGGCCGCCGACCGCGCCAAGCACGACCCGTTCGGTTCTCGCGTCCCAGATCACTCCGTCGTGCACCGATACGCGCGCTGTCTCTCCTACCCCGAATGGGGTGTGGGGACAGTTTCGGGGATCTATTTCTCCGGCGACGAGGAGGACTCGCAGCAGTGGGCGCGCGTGATGTTCTCGGTCGGCGTCCGCACGATTCCCGCCGGCTCACTCCAGTTCGTGGACTTCTCCAAGCCCGATCCGGCCGCCGACCGGGTGCAGAGCTTCATGACCGCCGCCCAGCATGCCCTGGCCGAGGGCGACGCCGCACTGGCCGCTCGGCGCCTGGTCTACGCCCGGGACGCCGACGCCGAGAACCCGATGGTCCTACGGCTGCTGACAGTCGCCTTCTGGCAGGCCCGCAACCTGCCCGCGGCGGCGCGCACGGTCCGCGACTGGGCCCGCGTAGACACCGATCGCCCGACGCCGGAGCGCTTCGCCTCCCGGATCTATGAGGACATGGGCGCCTACGACCTTGCCGCCGAGGCCGCGCAGCGCTGCGCCGATCGTGCCCCCGCCGACGCCTCAGCCTGGGAGCGGCTCGGCCGCCTGCGGCTGCGGCTGATGGACCGCGAAGGGGCGATCATCGCCCTGGAGCGGGCGCGCCTGGCCGGTCCATCGGTTGAGGGCCTGCTCGATCTCGCCCTCGCCTATCACCTGGCCGGCGACGTCGGCGCCGAGGTGTCAGCGGCCGAGGCCGCGACCAGGATCGAGCCGAAGTCGTGCCCCGCTTGGTCGAGCTACGCCCACGCCCTCGCCCGTACCGATCGGCTCGCTGAGTGCGAGCGTGCCTGCCGCCGGGCGCTGAAACTGGGTGGCAACGCCGAGGTCGTCGAGCTGCTGGAGCGCGTCCGGGCGGCCACCCCGCGGGGACTCGCAGCTCGCAGCGCCGCCGCCTGACCCCGGCTCAGGACGACGCGACCGAGCCCTCGCGCCCGCACAC
>JBAVWI010000403.1:0-9103 GCA_049697735.1 Solirubrobacteraceae bacterium | reverse complement strand
GGGCCAGCGGGGCCAGGGCGAGCAGCGTCGCGGTCGGGTAGCAGCCCGGGTTGGCGACGATCCGCGCGCCCGCGATCTGCTCCCGGTAGCGCTCCGGCAGGCCGTACACCGCCTCGGGCAGGAGCCCCGGCTCGGGGTGCTCGCGATACCACTCCGCGTACACGGCGGGGTCGCGGAGCCGAAAATCAGCGCTGAGGTCGACCACCCGCACCCCGCGCGCCACCAGGGCCGCCACCAGCTCGGCCGCCGCCCCGTGGGGATAGGCGACCACGGCGCCATCGACGCCGGCGTGACGCTCGAGGTCGAGCTCCTCGAGCACGTTCGGCACCCGGTGGCGCGGGTAGAGGTCGTCCAGGCGCCGGCCCACATCGGACCGGGCCGTCACAGTTTCGAGTTCAAAGCTGGGGTGGCGCGCCAGCAGCCGGGCGCAGAGCGCGCCCGTGTAGCCGGCGGCCCCGAACACGGCGACGCTAGGAGTCACGGACTCTCCCCTGCAGCTGGTCGGCCAGGGCGGCGGAGATCTTGCGCCGCTTGGCGGCTACCTCCTCGTCGGTGAGCGTGCGGTCGCCGGCCCTGAAGCTCAGCCTGAGGGCGAGGGAGACGTGCCCGGCCCCGAGCAGTTCCGGGTCGCGGTAGACGTCGAATACCTCGACGGAGCGCAGCAGCGGCGCGCCCGCTCGCCTGACCACGGCGACCACGTCGGCCGCGCTGACCCCGTCGGCGACGATCACGGCCAGGTCCTCGCGCACTTCGGGATAGCTCGTGACGTCGGCGTAGCGAGGGACATGGACCCGTGCCGCGACAGTGTCGAGATCGATTTCGAAGGCTGTCAACGGGTCAGACCGGTCCCATCCGGCCGCGACCTGGGGGTGGATCTCCCCGATCCAGCCGCAGGCCTGGTCGCCGAGCAGGATCCGGGCCGCCCGCCCGGGGTGCAGGAAGGGCTCGGGGTCGCCGCCGGGGTCCAGCCTCCAGTCGGCCCGCAGCCCCGCGAGCAGCCCGGCCAGCACGCCCTTGGCGGCGAAGAAGTCAGCCGCCGGAGGGACGGGCTCACGCCAGGTGGCCGGGCGCGCCGCCCCGGCTAGGAGCACGCCGACATGGTGAGGCTCGTCGGGCCGCGGGCCTTCGCTCGGCAGGTAGACGGCGCCGGCTTCGAACAGGCGCAGGTCGGTCGCTCCGCGGGCCAGGTTGCGCTGGGCGACGTCGAGCAGCGAGCCGAGGAGGGTGATGCGCAATCGAGACTGATCGCCGGACATCGGGTTGGCCAGGCCGACTGCGGGCCGATCGGCCAGCCGCAGGCGCTCCATCGCCTCCGGCCCGGTGAAGCTCCAACCGACCACCTCGTGCAGGCCCTGGCCGGCGAGGGCGTCAGCCGCACGGCGGCGGAGCCGCTGGCGGTGCGTGAGCCGGCCCGAGGCGCCGTGGCGGGGAGGCAGCGTGGACGGGAGGGTCTCGAGCGCGCCCAGCCGGGCCACCTCCTCGATCACGTCGGCCTCGCGGGTGACGTCGGCGCGACGGAAGGCGGGCACGGTGACATCGAGGCCGTCGGGCGCGTCGGCGGTTTGGAACTCGAGCGCGGTGAGGATCTCAGCGCAGCGCTCGCGGGGCAGCTCGGTCCCGAGCAGCCCGGTGACCCGCGCCTGGCGCAGGCGGATCGTCACCGGGTCAGGACCGGGGCCGCCGATGTCGATCGTGCCGGGTGCCACCCGCGCGCCGCACAGTTCGATCATCAGCTGCGTTGCCAGAGCCTGACCCTCCATTGCCTGCTCAGGCTGGAGCTGCTTCTCAAAGCGGCCTGAGGCTTCGCTGCGCAGCCCGAGGGCGAGCGAGGTGCGGTGGATGTTGGGCCCAATCCAGTTAGCCGCCTCCATGAGAACCCGGCTCGTGCCCGGCTGGACCTCGGAGCGGGCGCCCCCCATCACGCCGGCGATCGAGGTCGGGCCGTCGGCATCGGCGATCAGCACCATCTGCTCGTCGAGCCTGCGCGTCTGGCCGTCGAGGGTCTCCATTGTCTCGCCCGGGTGCGCGAGGCGAACGACGAGCTGGCGGCCGGCGACGCGATCCAGGTCGAAGGCGTGCAGCGGCTGCCCGGCGAGCAGCATCACGTAATTGGTGATGTCCACGACGTTGGAGATCGGCCGTTGCCCGGCGGCCATCAGCCGCGCCTTGAGCCAGCGAGGCGAGGGCCCGATGGTGACGTCCTCAAACACGCGGGCGGTGAAGCGCGGGCACAGCTCAGGGCACTGCACCTCGATCCGCACCCCCGCGACGTCGCCCGATGTCCCGGTGGCCGGATCATCAGTCCACGGCGGAGGTTCCAGCGCGGCGCCGGTGGCGGCGTGAACTTCGCGCGCGACCCCGTAGATGCCGAGACAGTCCGGGCGGTTGGGCGTGATCTCGAGTTCGAGCACGGCGGTGGAGATCGGAAGTACCCCGGCCAGCGGTGTCCCGGGCGCGAGGCCGTCGTCGGCCAGGACCATGATCCCGGCGTGCTCAGTCCCGATCCCGACCTCGTCCTCGGCCAGGATCATCCCGTTGGAGGTCTGGCCGCGGAGCTTGGCCGCCTTGAGCTTTGACCCGTCGGGCATGATCGCCCCGGGCCGGGCCACGGCGACGGTCTGGCCGGCGGCGACATTAGGGGCCCCGCACACGATCTGGCTGGGCTCGGTCCCCCCGACATCAACCAGGCACACCCGGAGGCGGTCGGCGTCGGGGTGCTGATGGGCCTCGAGCACGCGGCCGACCACGAACGCATCAAGTCCGTCGACGCCATGGTGCTCGACCCGCTCGACCTCGGTGCCGGTCATGGCCAGCCGCTCGGCCAATGCGGCGGCGTCCAGCCCGGGCCGGCAGTACTCGTGCAGCCAGGCGATCGGTACGCGCACGGCTCAGCGATTCCGGAGGTCGATCGGGGGCATCAGAACTGCTCCAGGAAGCGGATGTCGTTGTCGTAGAGCAGCCGCAGGTCGGGGACGCCGTGCTTGAGCATGGCGATCCGCTCGATCCCCATCCCGAAGGCGAAGCCCTGGGTGCGGTCGGGGTCATAGCCGTACTCGCGCACGTGCGCGAACACGTTGGGGTCCACCATCCCGGCGCCCAGGATCTCGATCCATGCCGTCCCCTTGCACAGCGGGCAGCGCCTGCCGTCGGCGGTGACGCCGTCGGTGCAGTTAAAGCACGAGACGTCGACCTCGACGCTGGGCTCGGTGAAGGGGAAGAAATGCGGGCGCATCCGGACCCGGCGCTCGTCGCCGAAGATCGCCTGGGCGAAGGTGAGCAGCGTCCCCTGGAGATCGGCCAGCGTCACGCCCTCGTCGACGGCCAGCCCCTCGACCTGGTGAAACTGGGGCGTGTGGGTGGCATCGGAGTCGGGCCGGTAGACCCGACCGGGGATGATGATGTAGAGCGGCGGCGGCTGCTTCTCCATCGCCCGCAACTGCACCGGTGACGTGTGGACGCGCAGCAGGGCCGCCTCGGGATCGAAGATGTCGACCGCGTCGTGGCCACTCCCGAGATAGAAGGTGTCGGTGAGCAGCCGCGAGGGATGCGTGGCATCGAAGTTGAGACCCTCGAAGTTGTAATAGACGGTCTCGACCTCGGGGCCCTCGGCCACGTTGAACCCCAGGCCGACAAAGACGTCTTCGATTTCCCTCCACGTCTGGGTGATCAGGTGCAACCCCCCCACCGCGGGGGCTGGTGCGGGCGGAAGGGTGACGTCGATGCGGTCCTCGCGCAGACGCGTGTCGAGCTCGGACCCGGCCAGCGTGACCGTCTTGGCCTCGATCGCCGCCTCGAGGGCGTGGCGAGCCTGGTTGGCCGCCTTGCCGGTGGCGGCGCGCTCCTCGGGGGGCAGCGAAGCCACCCCGCGCAGGAGGTTGGGCAGCTCGGCCTTGCGGCCCAGGAAGCGAATCCGCACCTCCTCGAGCGCCTGGGTGCTGTTCGCGGCGGCGATCGCCGCTTGGCCCTCGGCCTCGATCCGGGCGATCTCATCGCTCATCCGGCTGCCATCCTAGTCGCCTCATAGAGGGCGATCGTGGCCGCCATGGCGGCGTTCAGAGAGTGGGTCTGGATCGGGATCCGGGCCACCTCGGCGGCCGCGGCGAGCACGTCGGCGGGCAACCCGTCGCGCTCGGCTCCGACCACGAAGCTGACGCCCTCAAGCTCCAGGTCAGACAGCCTCGCGGTCGCGTCGGCGCTGAGGGCGACGGTCGGGCCCGGCAGGTCGGCGACGGTGTCAACGCGCGCCAGCGGCACCTCGAACACAGCCCCCATGCTCGCCCGTACCGCCTTCGGGCTGTACGGGTCAGCGGTGCCGGGAGCGAAGGCGACGCAGGCGGAGCCGAAGGCCCTCGCCGAGCGCAGGACGGCGCCGACGTTGCCGGGATCGCTGACCCCGTACAAACAGACGCAGAGCGGTCCCGTGGCCGCCGGCGCCCAGCGCGCCTCGTAAACGGCGAGCGTCCGCGTGCCCGAGCCCAGCCCCGAGACCGAGGCCAGCACCGCGGGCTCGACCTCCTCGCCGGCCAGACCGCTTCCGGCCACGCACAGGCGATGGAGCGGCTCCCAACCCGAGGCGTCGGCGGCGGCCAACAGGTCTTCTCCCTCGGCCACGAAACGCCCCGCACGCTCGCGCTCGCGCCGGCGCTGGGTGAGCTTGCGGATCTCTTTGAGCTTCTCGTTGTGGGGGCTGGTGATGGTCATCTAGGTCCAGAGACAAAAAAGGCGCCGTCTCCTGGAGGAGCGGCGCCCGGATGGCGGTGCTGGTCTGCTCGGCTGTCGGTCAGCCGGCCGCCAGCGCCTCGCGGGCGCGGTCGGCAAAGCGTCGGAAGGTGTCGGCGTCGTGAACCGCCATGTCGGCCAGGACCTTGCGGTCCAGCTCAACGCCCGCGGTCTGCAGGCCGTGCATGAACTGTGAGTAGGACATCCCGTTCTGACGGGCGGCCGCGTTGATGCGGGTGATCCACAGCCGACGGAAATCGCGCTTGCGGTTGCGGCGATCCCGGTAGCGGTATTGGTCGGCCTTGAGTACCGCCTCCTTGGCGCTACGGTAATGCCGGCTGGCATCGCCGCGGTAGCCCTTGGCGAGCTTGAGCGTCGCCCGGCGCTTCTTGCGCGCGTGCAGTGACCGCTTGACGCGGGTCATGAGCGCTTGGCTCCCAGCATCCGCTTGACCGCGCGCTCGTCGCTCTTGGCGATCTCCGCCGGCTGGCCGAGCTTGCGCTTTCGCTTGGGCGACTTCTTCTCGAGGATGTGGCTCGTGAACGAGTGCCGGCCCCTGACCTTGCCGGTAGCGGTCACCTTGAAGCGCTTCTTGGCGCCGGAATGGGTTTTCATCTTCGGCATCGCGAGGCCAGAGTAAAGCAGACCCTCGGCGATGGCCCGCGTGGGCGATTCCCCGCTCTAGACGGTGAAAGAGCCCCAGCCGCTCAGCAAAGCCTAAGCGGCAGCGTCACTCGGGGTAGGCGCGGGCGTGTCGGCGACGCCATTCTGATGCCCATTCCCCTGCGCTTCGGCCTCTGGAGCGGGATCCTCGGAGGCGGCGGGCTTGCCGGCCTGGGGGGCGGTAGCCGTCTCCTCGGCGGGCTTGGCGGCCTGGGGGGCGGTAGCCGTCTCCTCGGCGGCCTCGGGGACCGGGGGCTTGGCACCGTCGATCTCGCCGGCCAGGACCGCCTTTGAGGGGCCGAGCATCATCGTCATGTTGCGCCCGTCCTGCAGCGGCGTCTGCTCGACTATGGCAACGTCGGAGAGTTCGCCCGAGAGCTTGTCGAGCAGCGCGGTGCCCCGCTCGGGATGCGTGACCTCACGCCCGCGGAACATGATCGTGACCTTGACGCGGTCCTTGCCGAGCAGGAACCGGCGGACGTGGCCCTTCTTGGTGTCGTAGTCGTTCTGGGCGATCTTGGGGCGAAACTTGATCTCGCGGATGGTGATCTGCTGCTGGTGCTTGCGGGCCGCCTTCTGCTTCTGGGCCTGCTCGTACTTGTACTTGGAGTAGTCCAGCACGCGGCACACGGGCGGGCGGGCATCCGGGGCCACCTCGACCAGGTCCAGATCGCGCTCCTGCGCGTAAGAGAGAGCGTCGGCGGTCTTGATGACGCCGATCTGTTTTCCGTCCTCGCCAACGAGACGCACCTCGGGAACCCGGATGCGGTCGTTGATCCGAGTCTGGTCCCGCTCGGGCGGGCGCCGGTCGAATCTACGCGGGACCGGCACTAGCTAAGGGCGCGGCGTGAGATCAAGCGGCGCCGAGCCGTGTGGTGTGCAGTTGGATCAACGCAGGCGAGTATAGCGGTGCTTTCAACGGCTGACGCGGTTTTTCACCAGTTCGTTGACCCGCGCCGCGAACACGTCCGGTGCCTGCGCCCCCGTATCCCCGGACCGGTGCGCGCGAACGCTCACCTCGCCGTTGGCCTCCTCGCGGTCGCCGACGATGAGCATGAACGGGATCTTTCGCAGCTCGGCATCGCGGATCTTGCGCCCCACCGACTCGGCGCGCCCGTCGAGCTCGGCACGCACGCCACGCTCGCGCAGGCCGGTCGACACCGTCTGCCCGTAAGCCAGGTGGCGATCGGAGATCGGCAACACGATGGCCTGGACCGGAGTCAACCAGACCGGGAGCTCGCCCTCGAGATGCTCGAGCAGGATGCCGACGAACCGCTCGTAGGAGCCCATCAGGGCACGGTGGATCATCACCGGGGGGTGCTCGGCGTTGTCGGCACCCGTGTAGACGAGGCCGAACCGCTCGGGCATGTTGAAGTCCACCTGCACTGTCCCGAGCTGCCAGGAGCGACCCAGTGAGTCGGTCATGTGCATGTCGATCTTCGCGCCGTAGAAGGCACCATCGCCTGCGTTGAGCTCATAGGTCAGGCCGCGGCGTTCCAGCGCGGTCCGCAGGACCTCCTCACTGCGGTCCCACAGCTCGTCGGAGCCGATCCGCTCATCGGGGCGGGTGGAGAGCTCGAGCCGCACGTCGAAGCCGAATACCTCGTAGGTGTCAAAGGCGAAATCCAGGGCGGCGAACACCTCGTCCTGGAGCTGATCTTCGGTGCAGAAGACATGGGCGTCGTCCTGGGCGAAGCTGCGCGTGCGCAGCAGGCCGTGCAGCGTCCCGGATAGCTCGTTGCGGTGCAGCAGCCCCGGCTCGGAGTAGCGCACCGGCAGATCGCGGTAGGAGTGCGGCTGCATCGAGAACAGACGAGCGTGGCCCGGGCAGTTCATCGGCTTGATCGCCGCCTCGCTCCGCTCGCGCTCCGAATCCGTAGCCTCGGTGAGGAACATGTTCTGGCGGTACTTCTCCCAATGGCCGGAGGTCTTCCACAGAGAGCTGTCGTAGATCTGCGGGGTCTTGACCTCGGTGTAGCCGCGCGCGTCGCCCATCTCGCGGCTCAGCGACACCAGCGAGTTGAACACCTGCGCCCCGGCGGGATACCAGAACGCCATGCCGGGCGCCGAGTCGGAAAAGCCGAACAGGCCGAGCAGGGGCCCGAGGCGACGGTGATCGTTGGCGCGCGCGCGCTCGAGCCGCTCCAGATGCTCGGCCAGATCGGCCTTGGAGAAGAATGCCGTCCCGTAGATGCGGGTCAGCATCTGGCGGTTGGAGTCTCCGCGCCAGTAGGCGCCGGCCACCGACTGGAGCCTGAAGGCCTTGATCCGTTTCGTGCTCGGCGCGTGCGGCCCTCGGCAGAGATCGGTGAACGGGCCGTTGGTGTAGAGCGACACCGTCTCCAGCGGGTGGGCCGGGTCAGCGGCCGCAACCAGATCCTCGATCAGCTCGACCTTGTAGGGCTGATCCTCGGCGCGAAAGCGCTCGAGGGCCTGGGCGACGGGCACGTCCTCGCGCACGAACGCCTCGTCGGCGGCGATGTGGGCCTGCATGCGCTCCTCGATCCGGGCGAAATCGGCGTCGGTGACGGTGGTGTCGGGTGGAAACTCGAAGTCGTAGTAGAAGCCGTCCGAGACGGCCGGTCCGATCGAGATCTTCACTCCGGGGTAGAGATCGAGGACGGCCGCGGCCAGCACATGGGCTGTGTCGTGGCGGATCAGCGCCAGGGCATCGTCGCCACTGCGCTCGGTGACCACCTCGAGCGGGGCGCCGCCGTTGTCGGAGCCGTCGGTCGCGGGCAGGGCCCGGGCGAGATCGCGCATCTCGCCGCCCACCTTGACGGCCAACGCCGCCCGCGCCAACCCGGGCCCGATCGCCGCTGCGGCATCGGCCCCGGTGGCAGCCTCGGGCAGGGAGAGTGGCGTGCCGTCAGGGAGCTGGTAGTTCATCGCGCCTGATGCTACGCGGGCCGGCGTCGTCTCCGGCGCCCGACCGTGCTCACCGCACGCGGAGGCTGAAGGTCGCGATCGTCTGGGGGGCGAGGACGAGCTGCGGGCAGACGATCATCTGGGGCGGCCCACAGATGACCGACTGGGACTGGACCACCTCGCCGCGAAAGAGACCCGTGCACCAGCGGTGTCCCGAGCCTGGACCCAGCTGCACTCTGACCAGGGTCTCGGCCGGCTGGGCGCCCGCGTCCAGGGACCGGCTGGCAACGCAGCCGCCGCGCTGGGGCCCGGTGACCGAAACCACGTCGGTACGCCTGACGCCGGAAAAGTTGCCCGTGGCCATCTGCGTGCGGAAGCTGATCGAAAAACGCGTCGTCCGGTGCCCCGGCGCGGGCGCCACGCCGGCCTGACTGGCGGCCGAAGCCACCGCCGCGAGGGCGCCCAGCGCGATCATGGCCAGCGCGAGCACGGCGGCGCGCAATGTCTCCCACACAGGAGGGAGTCTACGGGCTCGCCAGCCAGCGGCGCGGGCGCTACATTTACCGCTCCCGGACGATTAGCTCAGCTGGGAGAGCGCCGCCTCGACAAGGCGGAGGTCGCTGGTTCGAGCCCAGCATCGTCCATCACACGGGTTACGGGATGGCACCTCGACGGTCAGCGTCGATTTCGTTTGCGCCTCGATCCACTCCTCGACGGCGCCGTCCCTGACGATCAGCCGGCCTGCCCAAGCGCCTGGCCTAGGCGGGCCCGGGAGCCGGAGCCGGCGAGGCCGAGCTTGAGGTATGCGTGGGACATATGCGTCTCGACGGTTTTGACGCTGATGTACAGCTCC
>JBAVWI010000402.1:0-3262 GCA_049697735.1 Solirubrobacteraceae bacterium | reverse complement strand
GCCTCGGGCTGCACTGACGCTTCCAACCTCGCGGCTGACTCGGACTCCGACACGACGGGCCGCGCGCGCCGCCGCCCGCCGAACAGCCGCCGCCAGAAGCCTTGACGAGGCGCAACTGCGGACGTCTCGGCAAACGGGACCTCCGGTTCCTCCTTGGGCTGGGACGCGTCGGGCAGCACCGGCTCGGGCAGCACCGGCTCGGACAGCACCGGCTGGGGCAGCACCGGCTCGGGAAACGCCTGCCCGGGCGACACCGGATCGGGCAAGGACATCTCCGGCTGGGCATCCTCGGCCCTATCGACGAAAGGTCGAAGACCGGCGACCGCCGGCTCCGGCACCTCGCGGATCGACTCAGCGGCCGGGGCATTCTCCACGGGGTCGCCTGCGGGGAGCGGGACTGCGGTGAGAATCACCCGTGTCCCCCATCCCGACGGCTCAAGGGTCACCGTGCCGCGTACATCCTCGCCCTCCCAGGCAACGGCGGTTTCCGGCTCGAGCTTGGTGATACGGATCTCGCCAAACGCCCCGAGATGCTTGGCCAGAGATGCCGCATCGCTGCACTCCGCCCACAGCTCAGGGGTTGATTTGACCAGCGTTCGACTAGCTTCATGTTCGGTCATCGGCAACTGGTTTCGCGCGGCCCGGCGCGAGTCCTTCCCCCGTCCGTGGGCTTGCATCACAACCCTCCACAAATGAGCCAAAAGGAACCGATCATGAGCGCTTCTGAGACCTCACGCCATCCGGCTGGGCTGGGCTGCATGGGTATGTCCGGCGTCTACGGACCGGCCGACGAGGACGAGAGCATCGCCACCATTCACGCCGCTCTGGATGCTGGCGTCACGCTGATCGACACCGGCGATTTTTACGGTATGGGCCACAACGAGATGCTGATCGGGCGCGCGCTGAAGGGGCGGCCGCGCGACGATTACCGCTTGAGCGTCAAGTTCGGCGCCCAGCGCGGGCCGGACGGAGGCTGGCTGGGCTACGACGCCAGCCCCAACGCGCTCAAGACCACCGCCGCTTACTCGCTGCGGCGCCTGGGCGTCGACCACATCGACGTGTACCGGCCCGCCCGGCTAGACCCGAAGGTGCCGATCGAGGAGACGGCGGGAGCGATCGGCGAACTGGTCTCGGCGGGCTATGTGAGAGAGGTCGGCCTCTCCGAGGTCGGCGCCGAGACGATCCGCAAGGCCGCCGCCACGCATCCGATCGCCGACCTCCAGATCGAGTACGCGCTGATCTCGCGGGCCATCGAGGCCGAGATCCTGCCCACCTGTCGCGAGCTCGGCATCGCGGTCACTGCCTACGGGATCCTTTCCCGGGGCCTGCTCAGTGACAGCTTCGATCCCGACCGACCCGCGGCCGCCGGGGACATCCGCTCGCGCTTTCCCCGTTTCAACGCCGAGAACGTGCGCCAGAACCTGGTCCTGGTGAACCGGCTGCGCGAGCTCGCCGAGGCCAAAGGGGCCACCACCGCCCAGCTGGCCTTCGCCTGGGTGGCAGCCCAGGGCGAGGACGTGATCCCCCTGATCGGAGCCCGGCGCCGCGATCAGCTGAGCGAGGCCCTGGCCGGCCTGGAGTTGAGCCTGAGCCCGGACGATCTGGCCGCGCTGGAAGACGCCGCGCCGGCCGATGCGGTGGCCGGCGGCCGCTACGCGGAGGCGCAGATGGCCGACCTCGACAGCGAGCGCTGAGCAACCGCCGGACGTTCGGTATCTGAGGCCCGGTATGCGGACCTAGATTCCATCACGTCAGCGCCGTGTTCCATCGCCGACCCCGGCCAGGCGGATCCCCAACCACTCCGCTCAGGCGCCGGCCTGGGTGGCCATCATGAAGACCGTGATGACGACCAGGAGATCGAGCAGCGCGCCCCCGATCGAGACCTGCCTGACGAGCTTCTGGTACTCCTCGCTCCAGGCGACGTCGCCGGCGCTACCCGACCCGCCACCACCCGCGCGGGCGGCCGCGAGATCTCGCTCGGCGAGCTTGGCCAGCTTGCCCTCGCGCGGAATCATGTACGAGCCGACCACGGCGCCGATGACCACCACGGCGCCGAACCCCCACTGGACGAAGAACGCGCCGAACTTGTGCTCGTGGGCGGCCAAGTAGATGCCGGCCACCAAGACCATGCCCAGCCCCGGGTTCACGACGTAGCGATCGATGCGCTGGATGAGTGACCACAACCACGGCATCACGCTGGGATCGGCGCGCCGGGCGGTAGCGAAGATCAGCGGGTAGGTGAAGGTGGCGCCGAACCCGATAACCACGGCAAGGATGTGGATCGCGAGCACGAAGCTGACGAAGGCGACGGCGGGAGTGGCGAGCACGGTCACAGACTAGACAGACGGCGGGCTAGACAGACGGCGGGCTAGAGAGACGGCGGGCTAGAGAGACGGCGGGCTAGAAGGAGGGGGGGCTAGAAGGAGGGCTGGTAGTCGCCGAACACGTCGCGCATGGCCGAGCACACCTCACCCATCGAGCAGCGATCCTTGAGCGCCTGGCGCAGCACCGGGAGCAGGTTGTCGGTGCCGCGCGCGCACTCGCGTACCTCCTCCAGGCGGCGCTCGACGAGCGAGGTGTCGCGGTCAGCCTTGAACGCCTTCAGGCGCTCGAGCTGCTCGCGCTCGGATTCGGGATCGACGCGGAGGATGTCGGTGACCTCGGCGGTGTCCTCGACGAACTTGTTGACTCCCACGACCACGTCCTGCCCAATCCGGTAGCGCTCGTGGTAGCCGAAGGCTGACTCCTCCACCTCATGCATCATGAACTCGATCGCCTGCACCGAGCCACCGAGCTCGTCGACCTTGGCGATCAGCTCGGTCGCCCGCGTCTCGATCTCGTCGGTCAGCGCCTCGACGAAATACGAGCCCGCGAACGGATCGACAGTGTCAGCGGCACCGGATTCGTAACCGATGATCTGCTGAGTGCGCAAGGCGATCTTGGCCGCGCGCTCGGTGGGCAGGGCCAGCGCCTCGTCAAAACCGTTGGTGTGCAGCGACTGGGTGCCGCCACAGACGGCGGCGAAACCCTGCAGGGCAACGCGGACGATGTTGTTCTGGGGCTGCTGAGCGGTCAGCGTGACGCCGCCGGTCTGGGTGTGGAAGCGCAGGCGCCAGGAGCGCTCGTCCTGGGCGCCGAAGCGCTCGCGCATGATCTGCGCCCACATCCGGCGGGCGGCGCGGAACTTGGCCACCTCCTGAAAGACATTGTTGTGGCCGTTGAAGAAGAAGGCCAGGCGGGGGGCGAACTTGTCGATCTCGAG
>JBAVWI010000401.1:0-7415 GCA_049697735.1 Solirubrobacteraceae bacterium | reverse complement strand
GGCCAGACGAGCCACCGCCGCCAAAGCCGCCGCCCCCCGGGCCCCCGTTCGAAGCCGCGCTGGCCGGCCCTGCGAGGACGTTGCTGCCGCCGATCGCGTGTCCCACCGTGGCCACCGAGTAGGACGCCGGCCCGGCCAAAACGGCGACCGCGCCCGTCACGCAGGCCACCGCCAACAGTGAGCGGCGCGAGGCGGCCAAGGCGCCGGACCGCAGGCAGAGCAGAGCCGCCACCGAGACCGCCGCCGCGATCGGAATGACACCCGATAGCCAGGTGTCAAAGCCCGCGGCCCGGGCCAGGAGAGTGACCGACATCCACGCCGTCACCCCTACTCCGAGCGTCAGGGCCAAAGCACCTGCCCATGAGCGGCGAGCCCAATCCGCCAGCATGACGACGCCGCCACCGACCAGAGCCGCCACGGCCGGGGCCAGGGCGCTCACGTAGTAGGGATGAAAGATTCCCTGCTGGCTGCTGAACACTGCAACATTGACCAGCAGCCAGACGCCGAACAGGATCAAGCCAGCCCGGCGCCGGTCGGTGCGGACCGAGCGGCGGGTCAGCCACAGGCCGGCCACGAGCCCGATCAGCGACAGCGGGATCAGCCACGCGACCTGGCCGCCGACCTCGGTGTTGAACATCCGCAGCAGACCCGGAGCGCCCCCGAAGCTGCCGCCCTGGCTGGCACCACCGCTGCTCCCGGTCAGGCGCCCGAAGCCGTCGTAGCCGAAGATCAGGTTCCAGATCGAGCCGTTGGTGCTGCCGCCGATGTAGGGCTTTGACCCCGGCCACAGCGTGACAGCGACCGGCCAGGCAGCGCTGACGGCGATCATCGTCACCCCCGCCACCAGCAGCTGGCGAAGGCGAACGCCCAACCGCGGGGGTCCGGCCAGCAGGTACACGGCGCCGAGCGCCGGCACGACCATCCAACCCTGGAGGAGCTTGGTCATGAAAGCCAGCCCGACCAGCGCGCCGCAGAAGACGAGATGGCGGGTGCGCCCCGACTCCAGCGCCCGTACCACGCACCACGCGGAGGCGACCATGAGCAGGACCAGCAGCGCGTCGGGATTGTTGACTCGCCCGATCGCGACCGTGACCGGAGTCAGCGCCAGGACCAAGGCCGCGATCAGTCCCGCCGGGGGGCCGAACATCCGCCGCACGGTGGCGTAGAGCAGGCCGACAGCTGCAACCGTGCACAGCGCCTCCGGGAGCAGGATGCTGAAGCTCGAGAAGCCCAGCGCCCGGGCCGACAGACCCGATAGCCACAGCGAGAGCGGTGGCTTGTCCACGGTGATGAAGCTCCCGGGATCCAGGGCACCGAAGAACCATGCCTTCCAGCTTTCGCTGCCGGCCTTGGCGGCGGCCGCGTAGTACTGGTTGGCGTAGCCGTTGCTGCTCAGCTGCCAAAAGCAGAGCACGGCCGCCAGGCCGAGAATCGAGAACAGCGCCGGGCGGGCCCAGGCGGGATCGTCGGTTGCACCCCGCACGGCAGCGCGGAGCCGGCCGCCGGTGGACGGACGCGCCGTCCGCACCGGAATTCGAGGCAAGGTCGTAGATGACATGGGTTGGCTCCGGTCGCGGTGGAAAGGGAAGGCAGGGGACCGAGCGGCGCTCTAGGAGGGCGGCGTCGGGGTCAGGGGCTCCAGCCGCCCGCTAGGGCGACCCGGCGTGGCAAAGACCCAGGTGCGCAACGCGACGTATCGGCTGACGGTGGCGAAGGCGCTGGCAACCACGAGCACCGTTACCTCAAGCAGCCGGGCCGGATGCGGGTGCAGGCCGCGAAGCACCGCCAGCGCTCCTCCGGTCAGGCCGAGGGCGAGCAGGAAGACCAACCCCCCGGCGGCGTGCTGGCGGACCAAGCCGGCCCGGCCGCGCAGGCCGAAGGTGAAGTGGCGGTTGGCCTGGGTGTTGGCGACCGCGGTGACGGCCAGCGCCAGCGTGTCGGCCAGTAGAGCCCCCAGTCCGGCGCGCAGGAGCAGATAGAGACCGGCGTAGGCGAGTGTCGAGGCGACGCCGATGAGTAAGAAGCGGGCCACCGGCGTGACCAGACGCAGACGCAGCACGCCGTGCAGATCGGCCAGCGCGGTGGAGAGAATGTCCACGCGCGAGTCGGGATCATCGGTCCAGTCCACCGCCACCTCGTGAATACGCAGGCCGCGACGTTGGGCGAGGATCAGCAGCTCGGTGTCAAAGAACCAGCCCTGGTCCTCGATCTCGGGCAGCAGCATCCGCGCGACGTCGGCGCGGATCGCCTTGAAGCCGCATTGAGCATCGGAGAAGCGGGCCCCGAGGACGATGCGCAGGATCCGGTTGTAGGAGCGAGAGATGAACTCGCGTCTGAGGCCTCGCACGACCCGCGAGCCGGGGGCAAGCCGGGTGCCGATGGCCACGTCGCTGTGGCCGGAGACGAGTGCGGAGACGAGCGGTAGCAGGGCCCGGAGGTCGGTGGAGAGGTCGACGTCCATGTAGACCAGAATGTCGGCGTCGCTGGCCGACCACGCCCGGCGCAGCGCTCGGCCGCGACCCTTGGCCTCGAGCCGCACAACTGTCACCTGGGCGAGTTCGAAGGCGAGCGCGCGGGCCAGGGAGAGGGTCGCGTCGGTGCTTGCGTTGTCGGCAATAACAATCCGCCACGCGAACGGGAACTTGACGTTCAGAAAGGCATGCAGGCGTCGGATCGAGACTTCGATCCCGGCCGCCTCGTTGTAGACCGGGACCACGATGTCGATGCGGGGGCTCCCCGCGGGCGTCCGGCCGACCGGCGTCAGCGGGGAAACGACGGGCGCATCCGGCCTCCCCGCCGGGAGTAAGGCGCGCGGTGCCTGCCAGGGCAGCAGGGGAAGAGAGGTCGAGGTCATAGACGGCTTTCCAAGTCGAGGTACGCGAACTTGGCAACGAGCATCCCGTCCGCGGTGAAGCGGCCGTTATGAACCTCCTAAGAGGGACGTCGGAAAGCGGGTGTCTCTTCCGGCGAGGCCGGACCCGAGGTGTCAGGCCGGCGAAGGCGGCGCTGCCAGCGGCCCGACCGCGGGCTCGGCGATGCGCTCGGCGGCGGCCGGCACGCCCAGCGAAGGGCGCAACTTGCCGATCATCAGGTCCTCGTCGGCGTGGGTGAGCAGCTCGCCGGGGCTACGTCCATCGGTCGGATAGATGGCCCAGCCGATGGTGGCGGCGACCGAATCGCCGGCGAACTGGACCAGGCCCAGTCGGTCTCGAATCCGGTGGGCAAGCATCGCCGCGCCCTCGGCGTCGGTGTCGGGAGCCAGGATCGCGAATTCGTCGCCGCCCTGGCGGGCGACGGTGTCCTGCGCGCGCACCGACTCACGCAGGGTGAGGGCGACCCGTCGCAGGACGTCGTCGCCGGCCGCGTGGCCGCGGCGTTCGTTGACCTGTTTGAAGCGGTCGAGGTCGATGAGCAGAACCGCGAGCTGGTTGGCGTCGCGCTTGTGGCGCAGGAGCTCGTAGTCCAGGCGCTCGTGCAGCAGCCGGTAGTTGCCGACCTCGGTGAGCGGATCCTGGTCGGCCAGCTCGCGCAATTCGGCGGCGCCTCCCTCGAGCAGCTCGCGCAGGTAGACGATCACCCCCGACATGAATCCCAGGACGACGATCCCAACCACGGCCCGCGGGAGGCCTGAGCCCGAGGTCGCGGAGAGCAGCGGGATGGTCATCGCCGCGGCGATCAGGACGACGTGGGCAGCGATCACCCGGCGATCCCGAAACGCGTAGGCGGCCGCGGTCGCGACCACCAAGTAGATCGGCGCCATGAGCGCGCCGTGAGGGCCGAAGGCGATGGCTGAGAGCGTGATCTCGACCGTGCCCAGCACGACGATCCCGTTGATCCAACGCTCCGAGAGGCGATGCGCGGGCACGGCCAGGCAGCCCAGGCCGGAGAGCAGGCCCATCAGCGCCAGCGCCGCCACAACGAGCGGGCGCGGCCGGCCCATGATCAGCTCCGAGGGCACCGCAATCGAGGCCCCGATTAAAAACAGCCATCCCGCGAGCCTTCCGATCGCCACCTGCTGGCGGCGGTGCGAAGCCTCGGAGCTGCTCGCGGCTGCGGGTGGGCGGCCGGGCTCGAACTTGGGGGCGCTGGCGGGGGCCCCGGCGATCTCACGGTCGCGCTCGTAGGCGGCGCGGATACGGGCGAAAACGGCGTCGGGCGGCTCGGGGCGGGCAAACAGGAAACCCTGCGCGTAGTCGCAGCCCAGCCGCTGGAGCACGTCGGCCTGGTCGATCGTCTCCACGCCCTCGGCGACGACGGTCATGCCGAGCGCACGGGCCATGTCGATGGTCGCGGCAACGATCTTGGCGCTGCGGGGCTCGCGGGCCAGGTCGGCAACAAACGAGCGGTCGAGCTTGAGCTGGCCGAGCGGGAACTGGTTGAGATATCGCAGGGACGAGTATCCGGTTCCGAAGTCATCGAGGACGATCGACACACCCAGCTGCTCGAGCGCCGCGAGTACTTCGCGGGCCGACTCGGTGTGCTCGATGAGCAGGGTCTCGGTGATCTCCAGCGCGAGCTGGCCGGGGTCCACGCCGTGGCGCTTGAGGGCCGCCGCGACCGTGTCCACGAGCTCCGGGGAGAGCTGACGGGCCGAGACGTTGACCGACACTCGGACCCCGAGCTGAGCCGGATGGGACTCGCGCCACCGTCGCATCTGCTCACATGCCTCGTCGAGCACCCAGGCGCCGAGAGCGACGATCAGGTCGCTCTCCTCGGCGACGGGGATGAATTCGGCGGGGCCGAGCAGGCCCCGCGTCGGATGCTCCCAGCGCACGAGCGCCTCGACTGCCGCCAGGCCACCGTCTGAGACGGTTACCACCGGCTGGTAGAGGAGCCGCAGCTCGTCATTCTCGAGCCCCGCGCGCAGCTCATTCTCGAGCTCCACCCGGTTGAGTAGGCGGGCGCGCATGGGCTCGTCGAAGATCTCGTAGCGGTCGCGGCCGCGCTCCTTGGCGCGGGCGAGGGCCACGTCGGCGTCGCGCAGGAGCTCGTCGGCATCTCCGGGGCCGCTCTCGCCCCCCGCGGCAAGGGCGATCCCGATGCTCGCGGTCAGCTGCACCGGCTGGCCGTCGATGAGGAACGGGGCGCGCAGCGAGTCGCGGATCTGCTGGGCGACAGTCACCGCGTCATGCTCGTTGACGAGGTCCTCGCAGAGCACGATGAGCTCGTCGCCGCCCGGCCGCGCCAGGGTGCAGTTGTGACGGTTGTTCTTTTCCAGGGCAAGGATCGTGCTCACCCGCTGGGAGATCAGGACGAGCAGCCTGTCACCGCGCCGGTGATCGAGCGAGTCGTTGGCGAGCTTGAAGTGGTCGATGTCGACGAACAGCGCGGCCACGAAGCCGACGCCGTGGCGGGCGCGCTCGAGTGCGCGGTCGGCACGCTCGCGCAACAGGCTGCGGTTGGCCAGGCCGGTTAGATGGTCGTGCAGCGAGCGGTGGGCGAGCTCGCGTTCGGCGCGCTTGCGCTGGCACGTCTCCTGCTCGCTGAGCCGTCGCTGGCAGCGCTCCTCCTCGGTGGCCCGGGCGACGCTGACGTTGAGTCCGAGCAGACGCGCCATGACCTCCATCGTGGCCAGCTCCCGCGCGCTGAAGCGAGCCCCATCACGCCGAGCGACGAGCAGCCGGCCCGGGACCCCCGCGCCGAGTGATGCCGAGGCGAGCTCGATCTCACCGACGTGTGGAAGCAGGGCGTGGGCCGGCCCGCGCTCGGCGGCGGCGACCAGCTCGCGGACCCAGGCCTCGGACAGGGGCGGACCGGCGATCGCGTTGGCGGCGCCTTCGCAGACCACCACGGCAAGCTCGGCGCCCAGGGCGCCCGCGGCGGCATCAACGATGACGTCTGAGGACTCCTCGGCGTCGAGGCCGCTGAGCCGGGTCATCAGCTCCACGAGCGACGGCTCGGACGGGCTCCAGGCCAGGTTTTCGCGTATGTCGGCGGACATGGTCACGGGTGGACGTACAGTTCGCGCCGTCCTCGCCGGGCGGGCGCTTATTCCGTTATCGGCACATACCGGGCTAGATCTGAGCTTTTGTGGCTGGAAACCGTGATTCGGTAGCGTGCTGGCCACGATGCGCAGGATCCGAGACCTCGCCGGGCCGTTCTTCGGGCACAACTAGTGCTCGGTCAGCGCATCCGCCGCCGCGAGGATCCCCGCTTCCTGACCGGAACGGGCCAGTACGTCGATGACCTCAAGCTGCCCGGCGCTCGGCACGCGACGTTCGTACGCTCGGATTGGGCGCACGCCCGGATCCTCGCCATCGACACCGCCGAGGCCCGCGCCCTTGCTGGGGTGGAGGTGTTCACCGCCGCCGAGGTGGACTTGGGGCGGATGGGCATCCCCTTCCCCGTTCCGGTCGATGAGCGGGTCACCCGGCCGTACCTGGCGGACGACCGCGTCCGCTACGTCGGTGAGATCGTCGCGGTGGTGCTCAGTGACACGCGCGAGCAGGGCGTCGATGCGGCCGAGCTGGTCGCGGTCGACTACGAGCCGCTGACCGTCGTCACCGACCCGCGCGAGGCCCTGCGCGACGAGGTGCTGCTGTTCGATGATGTCGGCACCAACGTCTGCCTGCAGCAGGCGCCCGAGAGCCCGGACCCGGACCTCTTCGCCGAATGCGAGGTCACGATCACCGGCGCCACGGTAAGCCAGCGCGTGGCGGTGTCTCCGATCGAGCCCCGGGCCAGCGCGGCCCGGCCCGAGCCCGACGGGACGCTCACGGTCTGGACGTCGACCCAGACGCCGCATCAGGACCGGGCCGGGATCGCCGACGCCCTCGGCCTCGACCCCGAACAGGTGCGGCTGATCGCACCCGACGTCGGCGGTGGCTTCGGCGGTAAGGGCCTTTCCGCCGAGGAGACGATCATCGCCTGGCTGGCCCGTCACACCGGCCAGACAATCCGTTGGACCGAGACGCGCAGCGAGAACATGGTCGGGATGGCCCACGGTCGCGGCCAGGCGGTCGAGTTCGAGCTCGGCGGCGACCGCGAAGGTCACCTCAAGGCCATGCGGGTCAAGATCACCCAGGAGGCCGGCGCCTACGCCTGGGTCGGGGCCGTGCTCCCGACCCTGACGGCGCTGATGAGCAGCGGCGTGTACCGGATTGGAAAAATCGAGGTTGAGTTCACCTCGGTGATGACCAACACGTCACCCACCGGGGCCTATCGGGGAGCCGGGCGGCCCGAGGCGACCCAGTTCTTGGAGCGTGCCATCGACCAGTTGGCAAGCGAGCTCGAACTGGATCCGGCCGAGATCCGGCGCCGCAACTTCATTCCCGCCGACGCCTTTCCCTTCACCACCGTCACCGGCGCTGAATACGACTGCGGCGATTACGGCCGCGCCCTCGAGCTGGCGCTCGAGGCGGCGGGCTATGACGAGCTTCGCTCCCAGCAGGCGGCCCGCCGCGCGTCTGGCGACC
>JBAVWI010000400.1:0-4206 GCA_049697735.1 Solirubrobacteraceae bacterium | reverse complement strand
TGTGCAGGTGGCGATCGCCAGTGGCGCCGCGCCGGTGATCGCAGTCGATTCGGTAGCCGATCGCCTTGAGGTCGCGCGCGGCTTCGGCGCCGTGCCCGTGCACCTGACCGAGGAGAAGCCACGCGACGTCGTGCGCTCCCTCACCGACGGACGCGGCGTCGACGCCGCGATCGATGCCGTCGGGCATCCCGACGCACTCGATCTGGCCATCCGCCTGACCCGGAAGGCGGGCAGCGTGTTCGCGATCGGGGTCTACGCCGAGCCGTGTCAGGTGCACATGGGCGTGATCTGGATCAAGGCGCTCACCTTGCGCACCGGCCACGCTAATGTGATCGGCCACGTCGACCGCGTACTGGGCATGCTGGCGGCCGGAACGCTGGACCCGACGCCCTTGGTCACCCACCACATGAAGCTCGAGCAGGCCCCCGAGGCCTATGACATCTATGACCGGCGTGAGGCGCTGAAAATCGTGCTGACGGGGTAGCGACGGATCGCCATCCGCTGGACCGAGAACCGACCACCCCGACCCCAAGGAGGCCCGGATGTCTGCCACCGCCCTGCCCGAACAGCTCTCCGGACCCGCCCGCGCGTTCGCGTCCGAGGCCCGGCAGCTCCTGATCGACGGCGAGTTCACCGGCGCGGCTGACGGCGCGACCTTCGAGACCATCGACCCGGCGACCGGGCAGCCGATCACAACCGTCGCCCAGGCCGGCGCCGCTGACGTTGACCGCGCGGTCGCGGCCGCCCGCCGGGCGCTCCGGGAAGGCCCCTGGGCGACACTCAGCGCGGCCGCCCGAGCCCGGCTGATCAACCGCTTCGCGGACCTGATCGAGGAGAACGCCAACGAGCTGGCTGAACTCGAGGCGCTCGACGCCGGCAAGCCTCTGAAGCTGGCCAAGATCGTCGACGTCGCCTCCACCGTGGCTCATCTGCGGCACTTCGCGGGCTGGCCCGAGCGCATCTTCGGGGAGGTCATCCCCGTAGCCCAGGATCAGATGCACTGCTACACGCGCAAGGAGCCGGTGGGCGTGTGCGCACAGATCATCCCCTGGAACTTCCCCATGCTGATGGCGGCGTGGAAGCTCGGACCCGCGCTGGCGGCGGGCTGCACGGTCATTCTCAAGCCCGCCGAGCAGACCCCGCTGAGCGCCCTGCGCCTCGGACAACTGGCCCTCGAGGCCGGGATCCCGGCCGGCGTGCTCAACATCCTCACCGGTGACGGTGCGACCGGCGCGGCGCTGGTCGATCACCAGGGGATCGACAAGGTTGCCTTCACCGGCTCGACCGAGGTCGGCCGGGAAATCGGCGCCAAGGCGGGACGGGCGCTCAAGCGCGTGACGCTCGAGCTGGGCGGCAAGTCGCCCAACATAATCCTGCCCGACGCCGACGTGGAGGCGGCGGTCGCCGGGTCCTTCCAGGCCATCTATTACAACACCGGCCAGGCCTGCAACGCCGGCAGCCGCCTGTTCATTCACCGCGACCAGTTCGATGACGTGGTCTCCGCCCTCGCCGAGCGGGCCGGCAAGTCACGACTGGGGCCAGGGCTCACGCCCGGGACCCAGATCGGCCCCGTCATTTCCCGCCAGCAGCAGGAGCGCGTGCTGCGCTACATCGAGCTCGGTCAGGAGGAGGGCGCTGAGCTGGTCAGCGGCGGAGCCGCCGTCGGCGAGGACGGCTACTTCGTTGCCCCCACCCTGTTCACGGCCACCAGCGACGATCTGCGGATCGCCCGGGAGGAGATCTTCGGCCCGGTGCTGGTCGCGATGCCCTACGAATCGCTCGAGGAGGTGGCCGCGCGCGCCAACGACACCGAGTACGGCCTTGCGGCGGGCGTGTGGACGCGCGACGTCGGCAACGCCCATCGACTGGCCGCCCTCCTCCACGCCGGCTCGGTGTACGTCAACTGCTGGGGATCGACCGACGCCGGGGCGCCCTTCGGCGGCTTCAAGAACTCGGGCGTCGGGCGCGAGCATGGCCGCGACGGGCTGGACTCCTACCTCGAGACGAAGACCGTGTGGACCAACATCGCCTGACTTCCGGCCCGTGAAAAGCGGGCCGGGTTTCCGGGGGCGTTTGTTGTACTGTGACCGCTTCCTTCGCTGGACGTTTGATCGATAGGCGTGGGGAGCGCTTATCGAGCGGAGGCAGGCTACCGAGGCAGGCCCGTATGGCTGACATGGACACGGCGACGCTGCGCCGTGTGGCAAAACACGGTTCGATGTTTGGCAGGCACGTGGTTGTCGCTTCGCTCGCTGCGATCGGCCTAGCCGCGGTTTCGGGCACGCCGGCGGCGAGCGCCCACGGCGGTTGTGCGGGTGCCCACAGGCGGATTTCCCACACTCCCCGCCCGGTCGTGCAGGCCGCTGTGGTGTGCCTGGTCAACCGCCAGCGAACCCGCCGTCATCTGCCTCGCCTCCACGAAAACGCCCATCTGAATCGCTCCGCGCAGGGTTGGACCAACGTCATGGTCCGCGCGCATGCTTTCAGCCACGGCTCCAATTTCTCGGCTCGGATCAGCGCGGTCGGCTTCCACTGGTCGATGGTCGGCGAGAACATCGCCGCCGGCTATGACACGCCGGCTTCGGTGGTCCGCGCCTGGATGGCCAGTCCCGGCCACTGCCGCAACATCCTCTCACCGTCCTTTCTCGACGTCGGAACCGGCGTCAGTCAGGGTTCGGTTGCGGGCTCGCCCCGCCCCGGGACGTGGACCCAGGACTTCGGGCTGCCGATGGGCCACCACCAGCCGTCCGTCAACACCGGACCGGCTAGCGGTTGCCCCTACTAGTGCCGGTCGCCGACCGGACCGTAGGCCGGGCTCAGCGCTAAGCGCCGGCCGCCCGGGCCACTTCGGAGACGTATCCGCCCGGAGCCGGGTTGTCGCGCAGGTACCACTCGGCATCGAGCGCGGCCTGGCAGCCTGAGCCCGCGGCCGTGATGGCCTGCCGGTAGGTGTGGTCCACGAGGTCCCCGGCAGCGAACACGCCGGGAAGGTTGGTCAGCGTCGAACGGCCTTTGGTGATCACGTAGCCCTCGTCGTCGGTGTCAACCTGGTCAGCGACCAGCTGGGACTGGGGATCGTGACCGACGGCGATGAAGGCACCGCCGATCTCCATCTCGCGGATCGCATCATCGCCGGTGTGACGCAGCCGTGCCACCGCCAGGGCCTTGCTCTCTCCGGCGACGAACTCGTCGATCACGTAGGGGGTGAGGAACTCGATATTGGGGATTGCGCGTGCGCGATCGAGCATGATCGCCGAGGCTCGGAACTCGTCGCGACGGTGGACGACGACAACCCGCGAGGCGAACTTGGCCAGGAAGATGGCCTCCTCCATGGCCGAGTCTCCCCCGCCGACGATGATCGTCGGCACGTCCTTGAAGAAAGCCGCGTCGCAGGTCGCGCAATAGCTGACTCCGCGCCCCGAAAGCTCCTGCTCGCCGGGCACGCCCAGCTTGCGGTGTTGGGCGCCCATGGCCAGGACGACTGTCCGCGCCAGGTACAGCTCGTCGCCGGCCCAGACCTTATGCGGACTTCCATCGCTGGAGAGCTCGACGGCGGTCACGTCATCGGTCTCCAAGCGAGCCCCGAAGCGCTCGGCCTGGTCACGGAAGCGTTGCATCATGTCCGGACCCGTCAGGCCCTCCGGGAAGCCCGGGTAGTTCTCCACGTCGGTCGTCTGCTGGAGCAGACCTCCCCACGCGAAACCCTCGATAACCAGGGGGTTGAGGTCAGCGCGGGCGGTGTAGAGGGCGGCCGTATAGCCCGCCGGTCCGCTCCCGACGATGATCACGTTTTCGATTCGTTGGTCGCTCACTTCATTAAGTATAGCTAGCGGCGTTGCTGGTGCGAGGCTCGTCGGACTGCCAGCGGGCGACGGTGCGCCGCAGCTGGAGGTAGGCCACGGCGCCCGGCAGCGTCGGGAGCCAGAACGAGAAGCCCCGGTAGGCGAGCACGGCGACCACGGCGAGCTGAACAGGCACTCCGAAGGCGGTGAAGGCACCGATCATGCCCCCGTCCACGCCACCGATGCCGCCGGGGAGCGGCAAGGCGTTGCCGACCATGCCGACGAAGTAGGCCATGATCACGACGGCCGTGGGGGGAGAGCCCCCGAAGGCGTGAAAGCACGCCCACAGCACGGCGATGTCAAAGCCCCACCAGGCGATCGCGCCCAGCAGCAGCGGGTTGCGCGTGCGGACCAGGTCGATCGC
>JBAVWI010000399.1:0-28400 GCA_049697735.1 Solirubrobacteraceae bacterium | reverse complement strand
CAGCTCCCCTGCCACCTCCACCAGCCGCGCGGCGTCGGCGGCCGCCGCCGCCCCGGCACCCTCCCGGCCGGCGGCGTAGGTCTGTCCGGCGAAGCTCATCAGCCCCACCAGCCTCACCCCGGGGAGCGCCGACAGCCGCTGGGCCAGCGCCAGCGCCTCGCCTGCGCTCTGCACCCCGCAGCGGGCAAAGCCGGTGTCGACCTCGATCCGCACCGGGATCGACAGCCCGCGGGAGACGGCGGTGGTCGAGATGCCCGCGAACACCTCGTAGGAGTCGGCGGCGACGCGGACCTCGGCTGACTGCGCGAGACAGCAGAGGCGCTCCCACTTGCGCGCCCCCCACACGGGATAGGCGACCAGCAGATCGTCGACGCCGTGCTCAAGCAGCATCTCCGCCTCGCCGAGCTTGGCCACCGTGAGGCCATGGCAGCCCGCGGCCAGCTGGCGCCGGGCAACTTCGACGAGCTTGTGGGTCTTGGCGTGGGGGCGCAAGCGCACACCGGCAGCCGTGGCCAGCTCGGCCATCTGTTGGATGTTGGCGTCGAGACGCTCGAGATCGAGCAGCAGGCATGGAGTGTCGAGCGCCTCCGGCCCGACGCCGGTCTCATGCTGCTGCCCCAGCCGTACCCGCTCGGTGCCCGGCCTGTGGGATTGCGGCATCGTTTCTTGAACGATATACATGCCCCCAATGAGCGGGCAGACCAGCTATTCGCCGCAGGGAATGAGGCGATGACGGCTGACAGGTGGTCCGCAACCGTGGCCCTGGCCGCCGGTGCCGAGGTCGGTGAGGGCCCGGTGTGGGACGGCGACGCGCAGCGGCTGGTCTGGGTGGACATCTTGGGCCAAGCCGTTCATTTTTTTGATCCGCAGACCGGTCGGGACGAGGTGGTCGCCGTCCCCCAGACGCCGGGGGTGGCGGTCCCCAAGCGCAGCGGTGGCCTGGTACTGGCGATCGGACACGGCTTCGGGACCCTGGACGCCGACGGGCGCTTTGAGCAGGTGGCCGAGCTTCCGCAGAGAGCTGTCGCCTCCCGCATGAACGACGGCAACTGCGACTCCGCGGGCAGGCTGTGGGCCGGGATCATGGGTCTCAACGCCGAGGCCAACGCCGGGGCGCTTTACCGGCTGGACCCGGATTTCACCGCGACCCGCGTCCTCGACGGGGTCACCGAGTCAAACGGGATCGACTGGAGCCCCGACGACCGACTCATGTACTACGTCGACAGCATGGAGTACAGGGTCGATGCGTTTGACTTCGACCTTGACTCTGCCTCTATCTCCAACCGGCGTCCGTTCGTCGCCGTGGGCGGCGGCAAGGTGCTCCCCGACGGGCTGACCGTAGACGCCGATGGATACGTATGGGTGGGATGCTGGGGCGGGGCCGAGGTCCGCCGCTTTGCCCCCGACGGATCGCCCGCCGGGAGCGTGGCGCTCCCGACGGCCAACATCACCAGCGCAGCCTTCGGTGGGCCGGCACTTGACGCGCTGTTCGTGACCTCAGCCCGCGCCGGCCTATCAGACGAGCAGCTGGTTGAGCAACCCGACGCCGGTGCCCTGTTCGCGTGCCGCCCGGGCGTCACCGGTCGCCGGCAGCGCCTGTTCGGCGGCTAGCGGGCCCGCCGCCAGGTAACGGAGCGTGAAATCACGCCGGTGACTCGGGCTGTCCTTGACAAGCCGATGGTCAAGGCTGAATACTTCCCTTGAACGATCAAGAAGGACTGCTCTTGAACGATCAAGTTTCCCCCTGAGGAGGGCACTCGCCATGATCGAAGGGTCAGCAACGGGCTCCGCAGCGCAGACGCATTTCGCCCGCCGCGCCACCGGATTCGTCCGGGACATCAAGGTCCGCGACGCGGTTATCTTCAACGTCCTGCCGGCCTGCCCGGGGCTGGTCCTGGCGCTGTCGGTGTTCTGGGTCCTGTCGACCTTCACGGGTGTGAACCTGTACGTCGGGATCCTGATCACGATTGTCTGCGCGTTCATGATCACGGGAGCCTTCGGGCTTCTGTCTCAGATCATGCCGCGCTCGGGCGGGGACTACATCCTGATCTCGCGTTCCCTGCATCCAGCGCTGGCGATCGGCTCGAGCATCCTGATCGGCACCTCGGCGATGCTGGCGATGGGCTATTGGGGAGTGTTCACGGCCAACATCTGTGTCGGCCCGATGCTGACCATGTTCGGGGTCGCGGTGAGCTCGCCGTGGCTCCAGAACGCGGGCGTGACCCTGACCCATCACCCATGGAACATGCTGATCGGGTTCGTCGAGGTGGCCACGCTGGCCGCCGTCATGGCCATCGGCACGCGACACCTGATGCGCGTGCAGTTCTGGCTGTTCGTGGCCGCCATGGCCGGGTTCGTGGTGGCGGCGATCACACTGCTGTTCACGTCGCACTCGGGCTTCATCGGGGACTACAACAGCTACGCGCGCCCGTTCACGCACCACGCCAATACCTACGCGTACTTCATGGCCCAGGCCAAGGCCAGCGGGACCGACGTGCACGCGCCGATGAACTGGCACAACACGATCGTCGCGTCGGGTGCGTTCATCGCCTTCGGCGTCTGGACCTGGTACTCGGCCAATTTCGCGGGTGAGATACGTCAGGCCGGCACACGCCGGAACTGGTATTCCATGCTGGGCGGCCTCGCGCTGACCTTCATTCCCATCCTGCTGATGGTCTGGCTGCTCGAGAAGACGGTGGGCTACCCCTTCCTGACCGCCGTCAACGCCGTCTCGAGCAAGGCCAACGTCTACACGTTGCCCAACCAGCCGTGGTGGATCACCCTCGTGGCGACGATCCAGTCAAACGCGATCTTCGTCGCCTTCTTTGGCCTGACCTTCATCGCCTGGGCGCCGCTGATCGTCTACACGCAGATCGTGCAACCGGTGCGCGCGCTGTTCGCCTGGGCGTTTGATCAGGTCATCCCGGAACGGATCGCGACCGTCAACGAGCGCACCCATACGCCAGTCTTCTCCCTTGGCCTGATCACGGTGGCCTCGATCTTCTTCCTCTATCTGGCCGCGTATTCGTCGAGCTTCCTCAAGTACGTCGCACTGTCGACGATCGTCGGCTTCCCGACGTTCATCATGGTCGGGATCTCGGCGATCGTGTTTCCCTACCGGCGGCGAGCCGCGTACGAGGCATCGGTCTCGAACATCAAGCTGCTCGGTGTTCCCCTCCTGGTGTTCTTCGGGGTTGGTTCGATCGCCGCGGGCATCTTCGGCGGCTGGCTGTGGCTGAACTATCCGCTGCTGGGCCTGCCCAACGCCGGCAACAGCATCGGCTCGCAGCTGTTTACCTCGCCTCTCAGTGGCGGCTTGGCGCTGATCGCCTGCGGCCTGATCGTCGGCGCGATCATCTACTACGCGGGGCGCGCGTGGCGGCGGACGCAGGGGATCGACATCGCGCTGAACTACCTAGAGATTCCGCCCGAGTAGCGTGGGGCTGTTCAAGCGTTCCCAGGCGAAGGAAGGTGACTCCTTCCTTCGCCTGTACTACGCGTCCGATATCCACGGCACTGAGGTGCTGTGGAAGAAGTTTCTCAACGCCTCCAAGGTGTACAAGGCACAGGTGCTGGTCATGGGCGGTGACATCACCGGCAAGATGGTGATCCCGATCGTCCAGGGCGACGACGGGGCATCGACTGCCACCTTTCACGGGCGAACCGAGCGGATGGAGACCGAGGCCGAGGTGCAAGCGCTCGAGCGACGGATCCGCGGCAACGGGATGTACCCATATCGCACCACGGCGAGCGAAGTCGCGGGCATCGCCGCGTTGGCAGAGGAAGAGCGCGAGCGGTGGTTCGAGCGCGTGATGCTCGAGGCGTTCCGGGGCTGGCTCCAGGTCGCCGACGAGCGGCTGGCCGGGACCGAGATAAGGTGTTTCGTGATGCCGGGCAATGACGATCCCTCGAGCATCGAGGAGGTGATCGACGGCGCGGCCCTGGTCGAGAGCTGTGATGAGAAGGTGGTCAAGTTCGACGGCTATCAGATGCTGTCACTCGGTTACTCCAACCGGACGCCGTGGGACTCGCCACGGGAGCTCGACGAGGACGCGCTGTATGACCGCATCGTGGCCCTGGCTGAGCAGATCGACGATCACACCAGCGCGGTCTGGAATATCCACGTTCCGCCGCACGACTCACAACTTGATACCGCAGCCGAGCTCGACAAGGATTTCAACATGGTCCTGGTCGGGCGCCAGCCACACTTGATCCCGGTCGGCTCATCCGCGGTCCGGGAGACGATCGAGCGCTACCAGCCGCTGGTTGCCTTGCACGGACACATCCACGAGTCGCCGGGTGCGACGCGTATCGGCCGCACGCTGTGCCTCAATCCTGGAAGCGACTACCACACGGGCCGGATCGCCGGCTGCATCGTCAACCTCCGTGGCGATCGCGTTAACCATCAGTTCGTGACCGGCTGATGGACCCACGCCGACACCCCCGCCCCCGTCCCGTGCGACGCCGGTGAGCCGCGAGGAGCTGGCCGGCTGGCTGCGCAGCGCGGGCCTCGAGCCGCCGCTGCGGCCGTGGCCAGAGTCACCGCATCGCTTCCCCGACGGCCGGCGCTACCACTACGAGATCCCGAGCGTCGAGGGGCCGGGGGTGCTGCGAGCGGTGCTCGAGCAGGCCGACGCGATCGGCGTACGGATTCACCGCGTCTCCCAAGGCTCGGGGATCATGCTGCTTTCCGACGACGAGCTCGACGAGTTAGCCGAGATCGGGCGTGAGCATGACGTCGAGGTCTGCCTCTTCCTGGGGCCGCGAGGCTCCTGGGACGCCGGCGGACAGGCGCTGGCGAGCGAGGCCGCCGCGGGCGTGGCCCGGGGTGCCGAGGCGGTCGAAGCGTGTGTGGCCGAGGTCCGCCGCGCCTGTGCCCATGGCATCCTCAGCGTGCTGGTGGGCGACGTGGGAGTGCTCGACGTGCTGGCCGGCCTGCGCCGGGAGGGGACGCTGCCGCGCGAGCTCATCTTCAAAACCTCAGCGATCCTGTGCGCCGCCAATCCGGCGACGGCGGCGCTGCTGGACCGCCTCGGGGCCGACACGATCAACGTCGCCACCGACCTCGAGGTCGGCATGCTGGCCGGGATTCGGGCGGTCACGACCAAGCCGCTAGACGTCTACGTCGAGGTCCCCGATGACATGGGCGGGTTCGTACGCAGCTATCTGGTGCCCGACATCGTCCGGGTGGCGGCCCCGGTGCACGTCAAGGTCGGCCTACGCAACGCGACCGGTGTCTATCCAAGCGGGCTGCACCTCCAAGCCGTGGCCGAAGTGCAAGCTCGGGAGAAGGTTCGTCGGGCGGGGCTGATCGAGCGTCTGATCGGCGAGCTCACGCCGGAGCTGACCAGCTGAGAGCGGTCGTCCGGCGTACTCACCGGTGGGCACCAGCGCCGGGATCAGATCGCCGGCACGCCAGCGGACAGGCCGCCGTCGACGATGAACGGCTGGGCGGAGCAGAACGACGACTCGTCAGAGCACAAAAACAACGCCATGGCTGCGATCTCGTCGGGACGCCCGATCCGTCCCAGGGCGTGCAGCCGGCCGGCCTCGGCGCGCGCCGCATCGGGATCGGACTGGACCTCGAAGTAGCGCCGGGCCATTCCCGTATCGACGTACCCGGGGCAGATGCAGTTGCAGCGGATCCCATCGCGGCCAAAGTCAAGCGCGATCGCGCGCGTGAGGTTGATCACCCCTCCCTTGGCCGCCGAGTAAGCACCGAGTTGGGGCTCGACCCAGAACCCGTTGACCGAGGCCATGTTGACGATCGAGCCGCCCCCGAGCCCGCGCATGCGGGGGATAGCCGCTCGGGCGCACAGGTAGACACCCTTGAGGTTGACGCCGAGCACGCGGTCCCAATCCTCCGGCGGGGTGTCCTCGATAGTGCGCTCGTACTGGATCGCGGCGTTGGAAACCAGCGCGTGAGGGCCGCCGCGGGCCTCGGCGGCCGCCATCAAGCTCTCGACGTCCTCCGGGTCAGAGACATCGCAGCGATGGGCCTCGGCGCGACCGCCGGCGGCCTGAATCGCTCCCGAGACGCGCTCGAGCTCGTCGGGATCGACGTCGGCGCAGAGGGTGTAAGCGCCCTCGGCCGCGAGCCTCTCGGCGACCGCGCGACCGATGCCCCGCGCCGCCCCGGTCACGACTGCCGTCTTCCCGTCCATGCGCACCTGAGCTGCCTCCTCCATGTTCTAGCCTGTTCGGCAGGGGACTTATACTGGCGACTTTATCGATCAAGTACAGGAACTGATGACCGTAGTCAACGGTGGTCGAAGGCGTAGGCCGACTATGCGGGATGTTGCGGCGCACGCCGAGGTTTCGGTCCAGACGGTCTCCAACTTGATCAACCAGCGCTTCCACCTCATGGGAGAGGAGACGCGGGTCCGCGTCGAGCAGGCGATGAGTGAGCTCGGCTACCACCCCAACCTGGCCGCACGCACGCTGCGCTCGTCGCGGACTGAGACCCTCTGCTTCCTGTTGCTCGACGAAGGCAACCGCTTTCTCGCCGACCCGATGACAGACCTGATCATCGCCGGTATCGGCGATGTCGCCCGCGATCGTGGCTACGGGCTGCTGATCCGAGCGGCTCGTCCGCATGAGCCCGACCCGTCGCTGATCAAGCCGCTGCTCGAGAACCGGGCCGACGGCGCGTTCCTCTTCCTCTCCGGCGAGCCCGACCTTCGACGCTGGTACGTCGACAAGCTCGTCGAGCTCGGCTTTCCCTTCATCCTGCTCGAGCCCTCCGACGACTCCCGGCTGCTGACCGTAACGGCGGCGGATCGCGACGGGGCCCGACGACTCACCGAGCACCTGATCTCGATCGGTCACGAGCGGATTGCCTTCTTGACCACGGCGGTCCCGTGGCCCATGCTCGAGCAGCGCGTGCTCGGCTACCGGGACGCCGTCGACGACGCCGGCCTCGAACCGATCATCGTCACCGGCGGGACCTGGACCCCCACGTCGGGCGCCGAGCAGGCCGAGCGACTCCTCGGCTGGCCCGAGCGTCCGACCGCGATGATGTGTGGCAACGACCTGCTGGCCCTCGGTGTGATCAGGGCCGTGCGCGAGCAGGGGCTCAGGGTTCCGGCTGACGTGGCGGTGACCGGATTTGACGACTTTGATTTCGCCCAGTTCACCAGCCCCGCGCTGACCACGGTCCGGATCCCCGGCTACGACATGGGCCGGACGGCGGGAGAGGCGCTGATCGATGTGCTCGGAGGTGGAGGGCCCACGGATCGGCAGCCCGTCCTGTCCGTGGAGCTGGAGTTGCGAGAGTCGGCGTGAGTGGCAACGGTCGTCTGATCGCCGACGACGTTTTCGACGAGGCGCTGCGGCTGCTCGCCGCGGCGGCGGATGCCGAGGTCCGGGTACGCGTGCTCGGCGGGATGGCGATCGTGCTGCACGCCGGCGGGCTTTTGCATCCTGCCTTTCGCCGCGAGATCCGTGACATCGATCTGGCCACGCCCAAGCGCGACGGACGCAAGGTCTCGGACTTCCTGGCCACCCAGGGCTACACCGCCAACAAGACCTTTAACGCCATGCACGGGGCGCGGCGGCTGCTGTTCTACGACGAGCCCAACGGCCGCCAGATCGACGTCTTCGTGGGGTCATTCGAGATGTGCCACCAACTGCCGCTCGAGCAGCGGCTCGACGTTGAGGCGCTCACGCTGCCGCTGGCCGACCTCGTACTGACCAAGCTCCAGATCGTCAAGCTCAACAAGAAGGACGCCTACGACCTGTACTCGCTGCTGCTCACCCACGAGGTCGCCGACCACGACACCGAAGCGATTAACGCTGCCTGGATCGCCGAGCTGTGCGGTCGTGATTGGGGGCTCTGCCACACGGTCTCACTCAATCTCGCCCGTCTGCGCTCCGAGCTCGACGTGCCCGAGCTCACAGGCCCCGAGCTTGAGACGATTGGAGCGCGCATCGAGCAGCTCGAGCAAGCCATCGAGCAGGCGCCGAAGACCGGGAAATGGAAGCTGCGGGCCCGGGTCGGTGACCGCGTGCGCTGGTACGAGGATCCGGAAGAGATCGAGAAGGGGGCGTATTGAGCGGCCGGCTCGACGGGCGCGCTGCTGTCGTCACCGGGGTTGCCTCCGGCCTGGGCAGCGAGCTCGCGCGCGTGCTCGCCGCGGAGGGAGCCCACGTGCTGGGCTGCGACGTGGACGACCAGGGTGGCAGCGCGACGATGGACGGGGTGGGCTTCTACCGCCACGCCGACGTGTCGCGCGAGGACGACGTCGCCAGCCTGGTGGCCGAGGCCCTGGAGCGCTTCGGCAACCTGGAGGTGATGGTCAACAACGCCGCGATCCAGATCGAGGAGGAGCTCGCCGAGACGACCGAGGAGCAGCTTGACCAGATCCTCGCGGTCAACCTCAAGGGCGTGTTCTTCGGCTGCAAGCACGCGGTGCGGGCGATGCGCGGCGCCGGGGGAGGCTCGATCGTCAACATCGCGTCGATCCTCGGGTTGGTGGGGGACGGGATCCTGGCCGCGTACTGCGCCGCCAAGGGTGGCGTGCTGGGCATCACCCGCGCGACCGCGGTGCGCTACGGCGCCGACGGGATTCGCTGCAACGCCGTCTGTCCGGGCGACATCGACACTCCGCTGGTCGCGGCGTACTTTCAAACCGCTCCCGACCCGGCTGCGCTGCGAGCCAAGGTCGAAGCCGAGTACCCGCTGGGGCGGATCGCGCAGCCGCACGAGATCGCCCGCGCGGTGCTGTTCCTGGCCTCCGACGACTCGTCGTTCATGAGCGGTCAGCCGCTGATCGTCGACGGCGGGCTGCTGGCGGACTGCTACTGATGGCCTGTCGCTTTGACCCCCACTGGCGTCACCACGGCCTCGAGTGCCTGCGGGTCGAGAACGAGCACCTGGCGGTTGACGTCCTGCCCGAGCTTGGCGCCAAGATCCATCGGCTGGTCGACAAGGCCCGCGACCACGACGTGCTGTGGCACTCACCGCGGGTGGCCCCGCACGCTGCGCCGCTTCATTCCAACTTCGACGATCACTGGGCGGGCGGCTGGGACGAGGTGATCCCCGGGGGCGTACCGTCGCGAAACCGCTACGGAGACGAGCTTCCCCACATGGGAGAGCTGTGGACACAAGCCGCCGATTGGCGGCTCGAGCACAGTTCGCCCCAGCGCGTCGAGCTCGTGTGCTCGATCCTGACCCCGATCACCACGGCGCGCTGGCAGCGGATCCTAACCGTCGAGGCGGGCGTCCCTGCGATTCGCCTCGGCTACCGGATCGAGAACATCGGCTACCGCCCATTCGACTTCAACTGGGGAATTCATCCGGTGCAGGCCATCTCGCCTCATCACCGCTTCGACGCGCCGGCCAAGCGGGCAGAGGTGGACGAGCACGGGGGAGGGATACTCGGCGCCAAAGGCGATACCTACGACTGGCCGATGTTCGGGGAGCTCGACGTACGGAAGGCGCTCGGTCCGGGAGCCGACGACTTCGCGCTGCACTACCTGACCGAGCTCGAGGAGGGCTGGGTGGCCTGCACCGACACCGTGGCCCGACGCGGGTTCGGGCTGGCTTTTGACCGCTCGGTGTTTCCGGTGATCTGGCTGTGGCTGGTGTACGGCGGCTGGCGCGGCTACTACCAGGCGATCATGGAGCCGTGGACCGGGTATCCGAGCTCCCTCGCCGAGGCCGTGGAGGCGGGTCGCGTCCGCTCGCTCGAGCCGGGCCAGGCGCTCGAGACCGAGGTCGCTGCGGTGCTCTACGGCGGCGTGCAATCGGTCTCGCGCCTATCCGCTGACGGGTCTGTGACCGCCTAGTCGCAACGCGCCGAGAGCCGGGTCCAGCCACGCCTGAAGTCCGGCTTGGTCAGTTGACCGAGCCCACTCGCAACAGTATGTTGAACGATAAAGGGAGGCCCGGTGCGGATCAGCGAGATCGAGTTTCACAAAGTGAATATCCCCTTTGAGGCACCGCTGAGATGGTCGGGCGGAGTCGAGGACGGATGGACCCGGTGCATCATCCGGATGCGCACCGATGATGGGCTGGAGGGCATCGGCGAGACGCAAGGCGGCACGCCGACGCTGGTTCAGCTCGAGGCGATCAAGGAGTACTTCCTCGGCGAGGATCCGTTTGACCTCGAGCACATCCTCAAGAAGACCTGGTGGGTGCCGTTCTACCACGGCACCACGGGCCGTTTGGCGATCTCCGGGCTGGAAATGTGCTGCTGGGACCTGATGGGTAAGGCGGCGGGTCGGCCGCTCTGCCAGCTGCTCGGAGGCAAGCTGCGGACGGAGATCCCGTTCGCGGCATACGTCTTCTACCGCCACCGCGCGCAGGACGGGCGGGGCGGCGAGACCTCGCCCGAGGAGATCGTGGAGCACACCCGTGGGCTCGTGGAACGCCACGGCTTTCGCTCGATCAAGCTCAAGGGGGGCGTTCTCCCGCCGGAAAAGGAGTACGCCGCTACCGCCGCGCTGCGCGAGGCCTTCCCCGAGCACAAGCTGCGCTTCGATCCCAACGCGCTCTGGTCGGTCGAGACCGCGATCCGGCTCGGCGGCCAGTTCGAGGCCCTCGGGCTCGAGTACTACGAGGATCCGGTGTGGGGAATCGAGGGCATGAGCCGCGCGCGGCGCGATGTCCGGATCCCGTTCGCGACGAATATGTGCGTTACCAACTTCGATCAGCTGCCGGTCGGCATTCGCACAGGAGCCATCGACGTGCTGCTCGGCGACTGCCAGGAGTGGGGTGGGATCCTGGCCACCAAAAAGGCCGCCCACACCTGTCAGGCATTCCAGATCGGCTTCAACCTCCACTCCGGCGGCGAGTGCGGCGTCTCCACCGCGGCCTACCTTCACATCGCGGCTAGCCTGCCGGTGCTGCCCTATGCGCTTGACTCGCATTACCACCACCAGACCGCGGATGTGATCACCAAGCCCCACGTCTATGAGGACGGCTGCTTCCGGCTCCCGGACGGCCCAGGCCTCGGCGTCGAGCTCGACGAAGGCAGGCTCGAGGAGCTCGTAGCCGTGAATCGACGCGACGGCGACATCCTGATCTACGCCCACGACGAGGATCAGCGGCGCAACCCGCCGTTCCAGGGCCAGTGGTAGCCCAGCCGGTTCTGGCATAAGTCGCATGCGCGCGATCGTCTCAGACACCGCCTCCGGCGGGACCGGCGGCTACACCCCGGCGCTGGTGGCGGGGGACTACGTGTTCGTCTCCGGTCAGGGACCCCTTGACCCCCAGACATTGGCGGTCCGGGGCGAGACGGTCGCGGAGCAAACCCGCTTCACGCTCGAGAACCTGGTCGCTCTCGTGCGAGCCGCCGGGGGCGCCCCCGAGGACATTGTGCGCTGCAACTGCTACCTGGCCGCGATCGAGCGCTTTGACGAATTCACCGAGGCCTACGAGCAATTCTTCACTCACCGGCCGCTCCCGACGCGAACCACGATCGGCTGCGAGCTGTCGGGGATCCTGGTGGAGATCGATTGCATCGCCTACGTTCCCAGAGGCGCTGACTGACGTGGCCGGGAGCGACCCCGAGACATGGCTGGCCGAGCATCGCCCTGACCTGCTCGAGTTGACGCGCGAGCTGATCTCGTTCCCGAGCGAGAACCGTCCACCGCGCGGCGAGGAGGGGCCGTGCCAGGAGTTCGTGGCCGGATACCTCAATCACCTGGGCATCGAACCGGACGTGTTCTGTCCCGACGAGGTCGATGGCGCTATCGATCACGTCGCGTGGTGGCCGGGACGTGAGTACGCGCGCCGTCCGAACGTAGTCGGACGGTTGCCGGGAGGCGGTGGGGGCCGCTCGCTGCTGTTCTCCGGTCACGTCGATGTCGTGCCCGCGCTGGGCGTGGGGGTCCACGACTACTGGGAGGCCGCGATCGAGGACGGCCGTCTCTACGGGCGGGGTTCGCTGGACATGAAGGGGGGCGTCGGCTGTTACCTGCACGCGCTGCGGTGCCTGGTCGAGTGCGGCGAGCCGCTCGCGGGAGATGTGCTGGTCGAGACGACCGTGGATGAGGAGTTCGGCGGCGCCAACGGAACCCTGGCCTGCCGGCTACGGGGATACAACGCCGATGGCGCGGTGCTGCCCGAGCCGACCGGGCTCGCCGTCTGTCACGCCACCCGCGGTGGCATCCAGTACCGGCTGCACGCGCGGGGGGAGAGGGGCGGCATGCAATTCAACGGCGCGCCCGCGGCAAGCCCGCTGCACACGGTGGCGCGCATAGCGGTGGCACTGGCCGACGCCGAAGCCGGCCGGGGCGCGCCGATCTATCAGTACCTGCTGTCCTCGGGGCAGGAGCTGCCCTGGGGTACCCAAGAGGGGACGCCGACCGCTGGGCTGCTCGAATTCTGGGCTGAGATAACCCCCGGGACCACGCGCGAGGAACTCGACGCCGAGCTGCGCGCCGGCGTGCAGTCAGCCGTCCCCGAGGCCGAGCTCGTGTGGGAGCAGCGAACCCGGTTTCTTGCCGCGCTCGATGCCGACCCCAGGGCGCCGATCGTTGCTGCGATGCGCGCGGCGCTCGGAGCACCGGACGCGCCGCCGCAGACAGCGCCGTTCGCGTGCGATGCCTTCGTGTTTGACTCACACTCTTCGACCCCGGTAGTCGTTTGCGGGCCGGGCGGCGACAACGCGCACACGCCCGACGAGTACGTGCTGGTCGAGCACCTGCAGGTGCTCGCCGAAGCCTACGTCCGGCTGGCCATCGACTGGTGCGGGCGAGCATGAGCGCCGGTGGTGGCACCGGCCTGCGCAGCGCGCGCTGGTTCGGTCAGGACGACCTGGCCGGGTTCCTGCACCGTTCCTCGATCCAGGCCGAGGGGATTTCGCGGCATGCCCTGACCGGCCGGCCCGTGGTGGGGATCTGCAACTCGTGGTCAGAGCTGGTGAATTGCAACCTGCACTTCCGCGGGCTGGCCGAGGCGGTCAAACGGGGCGTCCTGCTAGCCGGTGGGTTGCCGCTGGAGTTCCCGACGATCTCTCTCGGCGAGAACCTGATGAAACCGACCACGATGCTGTACCGAAATCTCATGGCCATGGACGTCGAGGAGTGCCTGCGCTCCTATCCGCTGGACGCCGTGGTGCTGCTGGGGGGCTGTGACAAGACAGTTCCGGCACAGCTGATGGGCGCCCTGAGTGCAGACGTTCCGGCGATCATGATCACCGGGGGTCCCTCGCAGCCGGCCATCTTCCGCGGGCGCAAGCTCGGCGTCGGCACCGACCTCTGGCACTACGCCGACGAGCGCCGAGCCGGGCGGATGACCCAGGCTGAGTTCGATGAGCTCGAGGCCGCGGCCACCCCCTCCTACGGCCACTGCAACGAGATGGGTACCGCCTCAACGATGACTTCGCTGGTCGAGGCGCTCGGGATGTGCCTGCCTGGGACGGCGTCGATTCCGGCCGTCGACGCACGTCGGCGGCGCGCCGCCGAGGCGACTGGAGCGCGTGCGGTCGAGATCGCGCGCGATGGTCTGCGACCAAGCCAGATCCTCACCGCGGATGCGTTCGATAACGCGATCACGCTGCTGATGGCGCTCGGAGGATCGACCAACGCCGTCATTCACCTGCTCGCGCTGGCTGGCCGCGCCGGCGTACCGCTGACCCTCGAGCGCTTCGATGAGCTTTCGCAACGCACACCGATCCTGGTCAATGTCCGACCGGGGGGCGAACATCTGATCGAGCAGTTGTTCCATGCCGGCGGGGTCCCGGCGGTGCTCAGAGAGCTTGACCCGCTGCTGCATGGAGAGACGCTCGCGGTCACCGGCGAGGCGCTGGCACATGGGTACACCGCCGCAGACGTACACGACCGCCGCGTGATCGCGGCGCTCGAGGAGCCGCTCGCGGCCGAGGGCGGGATCGCCGTGGTGCACGGCAACCTGGCGCCCGACGGGGCCGTGATCAAGCGAAGCGCCGCCTCGAGTGAGCTGCTGCGTCATCGCGGGCCGGCGGTCGTCTTCGATGATATCCACGATGTCGCGGCCCGGATCGACGATCCGGACCTGGAAATCACCCGGGACTCGGTCCTCGTGTTGCGCCATGCCGGTCCCAAGGGGGCCCCCGGCATGCCGGAGTGGGGAATGATCCCGATCCCGGCCAAGCTGCTGCGGGCCGGAGTGACTGACATGGTCAGGGTCTCGGATGCCCGGATGAGCGGAACGGCGTTCGGGACCGTGGTCCTGCACGTCGCACCGGAAGCGGCGATCGGAGGGCCGCTGGCGGCGGTTCAGAACGGAGATCCGATCGTGCTCGACGTCGAGGCCCGCCGCTTAGACGTCGACCTCCCGGCCGCGGAGATCGAGCGCCGGCTATCGGAGATCCCGGCCGCGGAGCCGAAGTATCGGCGGGGCTACGGCCGGCTGTTTGTCGATCACGTGCTGCAGGCCAACGAGGGCTGCGACCTTGACTTTCTCCGCCACCTCGATGGCGAGGAAGGACAGCGTGAACCCTACGGGCTGCTCAGCGGGTGGATCGGGGGCTGGTGATTCGCGCCGGCTCCGGGGCAAGGGCGACCGGACTCCTACCAATCCGCGACCGCTCCGTCGGGATGGAAGTAGCGCATCAGCGGCTCCTGGCGGAACGGGTGCTTGGCCGCCTCGCGCTCGTCGACGTCGACGCCGAGCCCGGGCTGTGTAGGCAGCTTGGCCTCGCCGCCCTCGAGCTCGAGGGACTGCGAGAGGACCTCAAAGCGCCAGGGCACGTCAGCCCGCCACGTCTCCTGGATGACAAAGTTGGGTGTGGCAAAGCCGACGTGCAGGGAGGCGGCGTGACCGATCGGACCGGTGGAGGAGTGGGGCGCGATCACCGCACCGTAGACCTCCGCGAGCGAGGCGATCCGCCGAGCCTCGCCGATCCCTCCGCAGTGCACCAAGTCCGGCTGTAGAACCGACGCCGCGCCGAGCGCGAGCAGCTCGTGAAACGGCCGGCGCAGCGTCAGGCGCTCGCCGGCGGCGAGGGGCACCCAGGTGCGGCGGGCCAGCTCGGCCATCGCCCGAGGCTGGTCAGACGGGCAGGCCTCCTCAAAGAACCACGGCCGGTAGGGCTCGAGCACGTTGAAGTACTGCACCGCCATCTGGGGCGAGGATCGCCCGTGCAGATCGACCATCAGCTCAACATCGTTGCCGACTGTCTCGCGCACAGCCGCCATCATCGCCTCGGCGTGCCGCAGCGGTGCGGCTCCGTCCAGCGGCGCGGTGCGCGGAATCACCACCTCGAGTTTGATGGCATCGAACCCGGCCTGCATGGATTCAGCCGCCTTCTCACCGGCTCGCTCGGGCGTGAGCGCGTGATAGACGGAATCCATCTCGCCGCCTCCGAGGTGGTCATAGAGCCGCACCCGATCGCGCACGTTGCCGCCGAGGAGCTGCCAGACCGGCGCCTCGAGCGACTTGCCGAGGATGTCCCAACACGCCTGCTCGATGCCCGAGATGGCTGAGCCCTCGACCATCCCGGGACGGAAGAAGTGCTGGCGCACCATCATCTGAAACAGGTGCTCGACACGCCGCGGGTCCTCGCCCACCAGCAGCGAGGCCAGGTCCTCGACGCAGGCGACGACAGCCCGAGTCTTCCATTCCACGGTGGCCTCGCCCCACCCGACCAGGCCCTCGTCGGTCTGGACCTTGACGAACACCCAGTTGCGCATCTCTGCGCCTACGACCACCGTCGAGAGCCCTGTGATCTTCATCTTGAACGTTGGACCCTACCGGCGCGGAGCCGGCTCAGACATCTTGATAGACGGTGATCTCCTCGGTGTAGAACTCGATTGCCGCTCGCCCCTGCTCGTGGGGGCCATAGCCCGACGCCTTTGACCCCCCGAAGGGGACGTGGACGTCGGCGCCGGCGGTCTGGGAGTTGACGTGCAGGATCCCGGCCCGCAGTTGATCCACGCACTGTTGTGCGGTGATCAGGTTGGTGGTGAACACCGAGGCCGACAGCCCGAAGCGTCCCGCGTTGGCGCGCTCGATCGCCTCCTCTGCGGCACGGAAGCGGTACAGGGAGGCCACCGGTCCGAAGACCTCTTCGCAAGACAGGAAGTCATCGTCCCCAACGTCTTCAAACAGTGTCGGCGCGACCAGATACGCCTCGGGATGGGCGCGCTCGCCTCCGGCCAGGACCGTGCCGCCCTCGGCTCGGCCACGCTGAACCCCTGCCAGCACATCCTCGAACTGGCGCTCGTTGACAACCGGCCCGACTTCGGTCTCGGGATCAGCCGGATCTCCTACCTTCCCCTGGGCCATGCGCTCGAGCAGGGCAGCGCGGAAGGCGTCGTAGATCGATTCCTCGACGTAGATCCGGCGAGTGGCAGTGCATTTCTGCCCGGCTGACCAGAAAGCGCCGGCATAAGCAGCTTGAACTGCCGAGGCAAGGTTGGCATCGCCGGCGACGATCAGCGGGTTATGGCCGCCGAGTTCGAGCTGAACGCGCTTGCCGAGTTGGGTGGCCCGGGAACGTACACCGTGTCCCACCGGCTCTGAACCCGTGAAGGAGATCGCGCTGACCCGCGGCTCGTCGATGAGCGGCTCGCCAACCTCACCGCCGCGTCCGATCACCACGTTGAGCACTCCGGCCGGGAGCCCGGCGTCAGCGAAGGCCCGCGCCAGGTGCAGGCCCGTCAGGGGCGCGTCCTGGGCGAGCTTGAGCACCACGGTGTTCCCGTACGCGAGGGCCGGCGCCGCCTTCCAGGTTGGGATTGCGGCGGGGAAGTTCCAGGGGGTGATCAAGCCCACCACCCCGAGCGGCCTGCGTCGCGTGTATACCGCGGCGCCCGTGGCTGACTGCTCGAATACCTGGCCGAGCGCTCGCCATCCTTCGCCGGCGAAGAAGCGAAGGATGGAGGCCATCCGGCCGGCTTCGCCCCGCGCTTCGCGCAGCGGCTTACCCATCTCGCGCGTCATGTCGCGGGCAATCGTCTCGATGTTCGCCTCGATCCACTCGGCGGCTCCGGCCAAGAACGCCCCGCGGCCGGCGGCCGGTAGCGTCGACCAGGCAGGCCAGGCATCGTGGGCGGCATCGACCGCGGCGGTGAGATCGTCGGCGTTCGAGCTCGGAAACTCCCCGACTATCTCCGAAGGTCGCCAGGGGTTGTGGCGCTCATAGGTGCGCCCGGTGCGGGTGGGACGCCACTCGCCGGCGATGAAGTTCATGGCTGGCGCGGCGGCGATTGTTTCAGCCATCGGCTCTCCTCTCGGGTTGAAGTTCCTTGCCCGTCACGGCGGTCACCAGCCGATCGGAGCGTTCTCGTGCCACAACCGGCCCGTCGGGGCGGGGTCGGGCAGCGTCGCAAGGTGATGGGCAGCCGTCGCTGCCTGCGCCACGGGGACGGGAGCCCCGGGTCCGCCCATGTCGGTTTGCAGCCAGCCCGGATGCATCGCGTTGACCACGATCGCGTCAGCCGCGAGCGCCGCCGCTAAGTTGAGCGTCAGCATGTTGACCGCCGCCTTGGACATGCGATACGGGAAGGCGGAGCCATTCTTGGCCACCGAGAAACGCCCGGAGTCAGAGCTGACGATCACGATCCGGGCTTTCGGGGCGGCCGCCCGGAGGGGTCTGAGCAGAGCCTGGGTGAGAAACAGTGGCGCTGCTGCGTTTACCGCCATGACCTGCTCCCACTGCTCACGCGAGGTGTCCTCCAGGCCCCCGGGGCTGCCGACACCCGCGTTGTGGACGAGGATGTGCAGCTCCGGCGTGAGCGCGTTCGTCTGACGGGCTGCCTGCACCACGCCGGCCTGGGTGGACAAGTCGCCCCAGACCGGCTCCGCGCCCAGTGCCTCGGCCACCCCATGCGCCTGCGCGTCCGTGCGGGCGTGGCAGAGCACGCGAGCGCCCTCGGCCACGAACAGCCGGGCGATCGCCAGCCCGAGGCCACGCCGGGTGCCGGTGACCAGGGCGGTCCTGTCGGTCAGGGTTGCGACTTGAACGATCAACAAACCTTCGCAGATCCGAGCCGAGCAGCTCCGAATCAGACTCGCAGCTTTGCCGAGCGCAGCTGTGAGGAGGGCTGTCTCCTAGCCAGGGCGGCCCGAGTCCGGCCGGATCAGCGGTGTCGGCTCGGCCGCAACCGGGCCAGGGGCGGCGAGCATGAGCGTCCGTTCCTCCATGGGCTTGATCCAGAGCTCATCCACCAGCACGCGGACCGTGGCCAGGATCGGCACGGCGACGATCAATCCGACGAAGCCGAACAGTCGCTCGACTGCGACCACGCCGACGGCGACCACGGCTGGATGCAGCTCGACGGCGCGCGCCATGACCAGCGGTTGGATCACGTTCCCCTCGAGCTGGTGGGCGGCGACGTAGATGATCGTGACGATGATCGCCTTGCCCGGCGAGATGGTGAGCGCATACAGGATCGGAGGGATCGAGCTGGCCAGCGCGCCGAAGTAGGGGATGATCATCGCGACCGCGGTCAGGATCGCGAAGAAGGCGGCGAAGTCAAGCCCAACCAGACGCAACCCGAAGTAGGTCGCGAAGCCGAGGATCAACATGCCGAATACCAACCCCCGCAGCCAACCGAGATAGGCGGTGCGGAGCCGGTCGAGGATCTCCCTGGCTTGGCCGCGTCGGCGCGCAGGCACAGTTCGCAGGACCCCGTCCACCAGCGGTTCGGGCTGTATCGCGGTGTAAACGGCGGTCAGGAGCACGACGACGATCGCCGCCAGGGCGGAGGCCACACTGGTGCCGATCGAGGCGATCGGCCCGAGCAGCCGTGACGGATGCTGGGTATAGCCATTGACGAACTGCTGGATCTGCTGCCCGGTCTTGCTGGGCGAGCTGCCGGTGAGCTGACCCAGCTTGTGTCCCAGCGAGTCGACGATGCTGGGCAGTGAAGCGACAAACTTATTGATCTCATTGCTGAACACCGGGATGACCGCCGAAATGAGCCACCCCAAGAGCCCGAGCCCGAGCAGCAGCCCGATCAAGACCCCGAGCGCGCGCGGGATCCCGAATCGGGCAAGGACTGTCGCGAACGCGCCGAGCGGTAGCGCGATGATCACGACTATCAGCACCGCCAGAACGAGCGTGATGAGTTGTTGAAAGACGAGCCCCGTGACAACGAGCCCGAATGCGAGCAGCACCGCACGGTAGATCGCTGCCGGGGTGAGCTTTGAGTCGGCCACGTGCTACTCATCTTCCCCCGTTCGTCGGCGCTCAGTCATCGGCGGGCGGATGAGCGCTGGGGTGGGGTATCGCGCCGTCGCGCTCGCCGCGGCCCTGGTGCTGGTCGCGCTGCTCGTTTCGCAGCTGATCACGCTCCTCCTGGCACTGGTACTGACCGTGATCGTCTCGATCCCGCTGGCGGCGGCCGCCGACCTCGCCCAGCGACATGGCGTACCCCGGGCGGTCGGAGCCCTCCTCGGCCTGCTCACCGCGGCCAGCCTGATCGGAGGGCTCGTTTACCTGACGGTTCCGTCGTTCGTGAGCCAGACCAAGCAATTCGCGAACAAGCTGCCCAGCACGATCACCAGCGCCGAGCGCTACATCCATGACCTCACCGGTGCCAGGACGAAGACTCTGTCGGCCGACCTGACCCAGTTTGTCCAGAGCTACACCCACCACCCTCAACGCCTGATCGCCCCGCTCGAGAGCGTGGGGCTGAGTGCGGTGGGCATTCTCGCGGGCCTGATCGTGATGCTGATCACGGCGCTGTACATCGCCATCAAGCCCCAGCCACTTCTCGCCACATCGATCCGTCTACTGCCGATCAACCGCCGCGGGGTCGCCCGGCGGATCATGGCGCGCGTACGCGTCGCATGGCTGGGCTGGTTGCAGGCGATCGCCATCGACATGGTCGTTCTGGGCGGCCTCCTGTATCTGGGCATGCGGCTCGTCGGCCTGAGCTTCGCGCTCGGCTTTGCGGTGTTCTCAGCCCTCCTGACCGTGATCCCCAACTACGGATCGATCATCAGCGCGGTGCCGCCGGTGCTGTTCGGCTTGGCACAGTCGCCGGGAAAGGCGCTGCTCGTACTCGGCGTCTACGTGATCGTCAACCAGATCGAGGGCAACCTGATCCTGCCGCTGGTGATGGCGCGCACGGTCGATCTTCACCCCGCTCTGGTGGCGATCGGCGTGTTGTTCATGGCCCAGCTGTTCGGCCTGTTCGGAATCATCCTCGCGATCCCTCTGATGTCGCTGGGGCTGATTCTCGTCCAGGAGCTGTGGATCAACCCGCAGGAACAGACGGCCCTGCCACTCGTCGAGCAGAAGCCTTGATCCGCCGCCGGCCGGGCTGGCTCAGCTCGTCAGCGTCCGGCCGAGCAGGACACCTAGCGTAAGACCTGCCCCGAAACTGCTGCTTAACCCTTACCGACCGTTGACTCCGGCGCCCGAAACCGGTGTGATTTCAGTTTGATGGGGACTGGAGGCAACCCACAGCTGGGGGGCTGTGCCGGGCCCGGAGTCGGGGGCGTCTGCCTCGGACAGTCCGAGCACCGCGGTCACGTCATTCTCGAGGCCGACACCCGGGAGCTGCATGAGCCATCTAATTGACGAGGCCGAGCGGGCAGCCCTGCGCGGCGTCGCCCATCTCCTGCCGGCGAAGTTCCAGCACGTGGTCGAGCTCCTGGCCGAGCCGGTCCCCGCGACCCCGACGGCCACGGTGCCAGCGCCGACCGATGCCGCGGCCGGCCGGCTGACGGGGATCGACCACATCGTGGTGCTGATGCTCGAGAACCGCTCGTTCGATCACATGCTCGGGTACCTGTCGTTGCCCGCCGCTGAGGGTGGCGGCGGCCGAACGGATATCGATGGGCTCACCGGTCCGGATGACAACTTCAACGAGTACGACGGCAAGAGCTATGCGAGCCACCACCTCGACCGAACCGCGTTCAGCGGCGAGGCCGAGGATCCTGACCACTCGGGCAAGTCCGTGGACGAGCAGCTCAGCAACGGCGGCGGAGGGTTCGTGGCGAACTTCGCCCGCATCTCGGCCCAGCGCGCCAACAGCGCCAAGGTCGCCGCCCCCGACCCCGGTCTCGTGATGGGCTACTACGACGCCGACGACCTGCCGGTCTACGACCATCTTGCCCGCGAATACTGCGTCGTCGACCGCTGGTTTAGCTCGGTACCCGGCGCGACGTGGCCCAACCGCCTGTACAGCTTGACCGGCCAGGCTGCCGGCACCCGCGACGACGTCACGCCCCCGCTGTACTCGCTGCCGAGCTTCGTCCGCTATCTCGACGATCACCAGGTCGACTGGCGGTGGTACTCGTTCGATCCGGGGACGCTGCGCGCGGCCGACGCGGCCTACCGGCTCAGCCACCATGATCGCTTCGCCTACGTCGACGCCCGCAAGCTCGCGACCGCGGAACGGGCAGTGGGCGACCTCATGGAAGAGGGACCGTCATTCCTGGACGATGTCGCCGACGCGAAGCTGCCTGCCGTGTCCTGGATCGACCCCCGCTTCAAGGACCTCCGCGTGCTGGGACCGGACTCCAACGATGACCATCCCCCGTCGGATGTACTCGCCGGCCAGGACCTGGTGCTGACGATCTACCACGCGCTCAGCTCCAGCCCAGCGTGGGCACGGACGCTGTTCGTGATCACCTACGACGAGCACGGCGGCTTCTACGACCACGTCAGTCCTCCCGCGGCTGCCGACGACCACCCCGACTTCCGCCGCCTCGGCGTGCGCGTTCCGGCGCTGATCGTCTCACCGCTGGTGGCGCCCGGCTCGAGCTCGACGACGCTGCTGGGAGCCGACTTCCACTTCGACCACACGTCGCTCATGAAGACGATCCTGGCGCGGTTCTGCGTACGTGACGGTCAGATCCCGGCCATGACCGCTCGAGTACAGGCCGCCGACCATCTTGGTCACCTCCTGGTCGACGGCGGGGCGCGCCAGGAAGTCGCTGACCACACCGACGTGGCCCAGCGTCTGCTGGCGTGGCGAGCCGATATGGCCAAGCCCCGGTTCGCCGATCCAACCGCGCAGTCCGGTCCTCCCAAGCCGCTGACCGACTTTCAGACTGGCTTCTATGACATGGCGCGAAGGTTGCGCGAGGCCGGTCTGCCGGGCGCCCACCCCTGACCTCAGGCCGGGCGCACGGTCACACCGGGCGGACCGTCACGCCCGGCACACGGTCACGCCCGTCTCGCCCCGACATGTCTGTCGCGGGCGGCGCCCAGCCCAGACAGGCCCATCAGTGCCAGAGCTCCCACCGGGACCAGGAACGCCGTTCTCCAACTGCCGGTCAGGGAGTGCACGATGCCCAGCGAGACCGGACCGACCGCGGCGATCGCGTAGCCGATGCCCTGGGACATGCTGGACAACTGCCCGGTGTGGCGGGCGTCAGAGGACCGCAGCCCGATCAGGGTGAGGGCGAGACTGATGCTGGCGCCCGAGCCGATCCCGAGCAGCACCATCCACAGGACGGGAGCGGTCAGCGGCGCGACGACGACGCCGATCAGGCCGGCTGCGGTCAAGGCTGTGGTGCCGAGAACCAGGTCAGTCTGAGTTCTGCGGGCGTCTGCGCGCAAGGTGACCGCCAAGGAGACGGGCACACCGATCAGATTCATGATCCCGAGCAGGAAGCCGGCGCGAGCCGACGACAGGCCCTCGGCGACGAACAGCGTTGGAAGCCAGGCCACCGACGTGTAGTAGATGAGCGACTGCAACCCCATGAACCCGGTCACCTGCCAGGCCAGGGCGTCGCGATACAGGCCGCGGACGGGCGGCGCAGCGTCCGCGACGACGTCCGGCGCCTTTGCGTCACGCGACCACAGGGCGACCACGGCGATGATCGCCGGGAGCGCCCACACCGCGACAGCCTCGCGCCAGCCCACGCCAAGGGCATGCTCTACGGGAACGGTCAGCCCGGCGGCGACCGTAGCGCCCACCGACATGGCGGTGACATAGCAGCCGGTGACAAGCCCGATGCGGGCGGCATGGTCTCGTTTCACGACGCCTGGCAGGAGCACGTTTCCGGCGGCCATGGCAACCCCGAGGACCAGCGTTCCCGCGAACAGCGCGATGACGGAATGCACCAGGCGCGCCAGGATCCCGCCGACGAGAGCTGCCATCGCGTACAACAGGACGCGCTCGAGCCCCCATCGGCGGGCGAGTCGCGTGGCGGCGGGCGAGAAAGCCGCGAAGCAGAGGACCGGCAGCGTCATCAGCAGGCCCGCAGCCGAGCTGGTCAGTCCCGTGTCGTGCCGAATCTCGTCGAGCACGGGTGAGACGGCAACCATCGCGGCGCGGAGGTTGAGCGCCAGGAGCACGACGATCGGGAGCTTGAGCCCCTGCCCAGGCTGCGCAGGCGGGGATGAACGAGTTCGGGTGCCGATCACGACAGGTCAGTTTGTCGGCACGCGCCGTCCTAGGAGTCGAAGCCCATGCCAAGGCGGTCGAGGGTCCGTAACCACGGTCCTCGTCGGCCCCCGTTGCGGTCAGCGCGCGCCAGTGCCCGCCGGGTCAGCTCGATGCCCATCCATCGCAGCGGCTCGGGCGGGAAGGGGCGCGGACGCTTGCGCGCGAGCTGAAGCTGCAGGCGCGGACTCTCGGGCTCGAGCAGCATGTCCAGGGCCACGTCGGCCCCGAAGCGGCTGGCACCCACCCCCAGTCCCGTGAAGCCCACGGCGTAGGCGACACGCCCTTGATGCGCGGTTCCGAAGGTCACGCAGAAGCGCGAACAGGTATCGATTGCGCCCCCCCAGCGATGGGTGAAGCGCACGCCTTCCAGCTGGGGGAAGGTCGTGAAGAAGTTGTCGGCCAGGATCGTCGCGGTCTGATCGCGCTGCTCGAGCTCGGGGCCGGTCCGGTTGCCGTAGTGGTACACGGCGTCGTAGCCGCCCCACAGGATCCGGTTGTCAGCGGTCAGCCGGTAATAGTGGAACTGGTTGCCGCTGTCGCTCGCGCCCTGACGCCGGCGCCAGCCGAGCGCGTCGAGCTGGGGCTCCGAGAGTGGCTCGGTCACGAGCACGTAGTCATACACCGGCACCACGTAACGGCGAATGCTCCGCAGCAACGGCGGGAAGGCGCTCGTGGCCAGGACCGCGTGCCGAGCCGCAACCGTACCCGCCTCGCTGTGGGCCAGCAGCCCGGCACCGTCGGGGGCTAGCCGCTTGATCGGGGTCTGTTCGTAGAGCCGGACACCGAGCGCCTGCGCCACGCGGCGCAGACCCCAGGCAAGCCGCGCCGGATCCACGAGCGCGACAGTGTTCGTCTCCCACAGGCCGCCCAGATAGGTGGGCGAGTTGAGCTCGGCGCGGGTCTCGTCCTGGTTGAGCAGGACGACCTCGTCCCCGAGCTCGCGGAGCAGCTGGGCCTCGTCGGCGAGCGCGGGGACCTCGTGCGGACGGGTGGCCACGGTCAGGCCCCCCACCGGCTCATAGGAGCAGCCGATGCCGTAGCGACGGATCGTCTCGGCGATCGAGGTCAGGTTCTCCCGACCCAGGCGCTGCAGTTCGCTGATCTCGCCGGCGAAGTGCTCCACCCCGTTGCGCGCGCCGTGGGTCAGCGACGCGGCGCAGAAGCCACCGTTGCGGCCGCTGGCCCCGTGGGCGACGGCCTGGCCTTCCACGAGCGTCACGGCCAGCCCGGGATCGCGCTCCTTGGCCCGAACGGCCGCCCACAAGCCGGTCAGGCCACCACCGATGACCAGCAGGTCGCAGGCTTCGTGGGCGGTGAGAGGCGGGGCCGGGGCCGGCGCCGACGGGTTATCGAGCCAGAAGACCTGCGGCTTGGCGTCGGCCAGTGCGGGGTGCACGGAAGGGAACATATCTCCCGCCTCAAAACGCGGCCTTCGCCAGTTCGGCAGCCCGCCTCGACGCACGGGTGGCCGTTGTTGGCATAGTCGAGGGCTGAGAGAGGCTCTTAAGTACCTCTCACTTATGGCGCCTACCGTCACGGGGACTTGTGACTGGACCCAAGCATCTGTGGTCTGGCGATTGGCAGCACGAGTCTGCGGCCGCGTCGGACAAGCTCGCCGAGCGTGCCGTGAAGCCTGCCGAGCACGAGGTACCCGTCCCGCCTCCGGCTCCCACCCGCGTCCGGCGGCGGATCTCCATGCCCAGCCCACGGCGGATCCGTGTGGTCTCAACCGTGATTGTCGCGCTCCTGCTGACCGCCGCGGGCGCCTTTGGTCTCGCCGCGCTCCTGAGTTCCTCCGGATCGCTGAACGCAGCCACGGGCGTCGTTGCGCCCCGACCGGTGAGCTGGCTCGGGATGCAGATCGAGACCGTCCCGCCCGGCGCGGCGGTGATTGAAACGGTAAGGCTGGGGAGCCCGGGTGAGCTCGCCGGACTGAGCCCGGGCGACGTGATCGTCGAGATCAACCACCGCTCGATCAACGGCACCGCAGATATCGGCGCCGCGATCAGCGGTCTTCACGCCGGCGACCAGGTGGAGATGCAGATCAGCCACGGCTCGGCGCTTTACAGGACCCAGGCAACCCTGGCGGCGCCGCCGTCCTCGCACCCTTGAGCTTCTCGTCGCCGCTCGTATTGCTGGGTCTGGCCGTGGTCCCCGTGCTGGTCGCGTGGTACTTGAGCCAGCAGCGCCGGCGGGCTCGCGGGGCGCAGGCGTTCGTGGCGCCGGCGCTGACCCTCTCGGTGGCTCCCCGCCGCCCGGGCTGGCGCCGTCATGCACCGATGCTGGTGGTCGCGATCGCGATCGCCGTGCTGATCGTGGCTGCCGCTCGCCCGCAGCGAACCGTGGCCGTTGCCGTGAATGGCGCGGCGATCATGCTGACTAACGACGTCAGCAGCTCGATGACGGCGACGGATGTCAGCCCGTCCCGGCTGGCGGCGGCGCGGCAGGCGGACCAGCGATTTCTGGCCGGAGTACCGGGCTCGGCGCAGGTCGGCGTGATGAAGTTCGCCCGCCGACCGGCCGTGCTCCAGTCCCCGACCACGGACCATTCGGCCACCCGGGGCGCGATCGCCCAGCTGCAGCCCGGCGGCGGCGGCACCGCGATCGGCGACACGATCAACACTGCGCTGCAGGTGCTGACAAAGCTGTCGCCAAAGGGCGGCAAACGTACGCCGAGCGCGATCGTGCTCCTGTCCGATGGCGCGTCGAACTTCGGGTCCGATCCGCTCGCGGCGGCTCGCCAGGCCAAGGCTGATCACATACCGATTTACACGATCGCGCTCGGGACGGCGAACGGGACAATCCCGATCAAGCGCGGCGTCCAGACGGTCAACGCGGCGGTTCCGGTGAGCTCGCAGGAGCTCGGGCAGATCGCGAGCATCTCGGGGGGGCGCGCATTCAGCGCTGCCGACAGTGCGAAGGCGAGCGCCGTTTACACGCACCTCGCTACCCAGCTCGGCCATAAGAAGGTCAAGCGCGAACTCACCGCAGGCTTCGCCGGTGGCGGCCTGGTGCTGCTGCTGCTCGGCAGCGTCCTTTCGCTGCTCTGGTTCGGCCGCCTTATCTAGCTACCCCTACGGAGGACTGATGACGGAAAACGAAGACACCAACTTGCGCCGAGGCGAGGCTCGCGACGCCCTGCAGCAGGTTCTCTACGAGATCAAGCGCGTGATCGTCGGACAGGACGCGATGCTGGAGCGGCTGCTGGTCAGCCTGCTGGCGGGTGGCCACGTGCTGCTCGAGGGCGTCCCGGGACTGGCCAAGACGCTGACCGTCAAGACGTTGTCGGGCGTCCTGGGCGGCTCCTACGGTCGTATTCAGTTCACGCCCGACCTGGTGCCCGCCGATCTCGTCGGCACCCGGGTCTGGCGCCCTGACACCGGCGGCTTTGACACGGAACTTGGCCCGGTGTTTCACAACTTCCTGCTCGCCGACGAAATCAACCGCGCGCCGGCCAAGGTGCAGTCGGCCCTGCTCGAGGTGATGCAGGAACAGCAGGTGACGATCGGCGGTACCACCTACAAGGTTCCGTTGCCGTTCATCGTGATGGCGACCCAGAACCCGATCGAGTCCGAAGGCACGTATCCCCTGCCCGAGGCGCAGGTCGACCGTTTCCTGATGAAGATCATCGTCGACTATCCCGAGGTGGGCGAGGAGGCGGCCGTCGTCGGCCGCAGCCTGCACGCCGCCGCCGATATCAGGGAGACCCTGTCCCTTGCCGATCTACGCCGTCACGCGGGGACGGTGGAGACCGTGATCGTCGACCGCGAGGTGATTGGCTACGCGGTTGCCCTTGCCGACGCGACGCGGCATCCGGCCAAGTACGGACTCGATGACATGGAGAACCTGATCGAGTTCGGCTCCAGCCCGCGCGGTCCGATCGGCCTCGTCCAGGCGGCTCGCGCGCTGGCGCTCCTGCGCGGGCGGGGACACGTCGAGATCAGGGACATTCGCGATCTGGCGCCGGATCTCCTCAGGCACCGCATCGTGCTGTCATACGACGCGCTCAGCGAAGGGGTCACGGCCGACCAGCTCCTGGAGGGAGTGATGGCCGCAGTCAGCGAGCCCCGAGCTGACCGGCTGATGCGCGCGGGCGTGGTGCAGACCAGCGCCGGGGGTCTGATGAGCGCATGACCGACACGCTGCTCGCCACTCCCGCTGCCCGGCAAGGGCCTGGCCCGATCGCTGCATCGGTTATCGACGCGCTCGATCTCGCCGTCAACCGCCTGGTCGCGCGGTCGCTTCCCGGCGACCGCCGCGCCGCGGGCGTGGGCCTCGGCACGGAGCTGGCTCAGCTGCGTCCCTACGAGCTGGGCGACGACGTGCGTCACCTCGACGCCGCGGCGAGCGCTCGCACCGGGAGCCCCCACGTCCGCCTGCACGTCCCCGAGCGGGCGCTCACGACCTGGGTTGTGATCGACGTCTCTCCATCAATGGCCTTTGGCACGGCGCGCCGGCTGAAGGCCGACGTGGCCGAAGGGGCAGCCCTCGTATTCGGGCGCCTGGCCGTGCGCCGCGCGGGCAGCGTCGGGCTGGTGGCGTTCGGCGCCGGGGACCCGCGCGTGCTCCCGCCCCGAGGATCCAAGCCGGGCATCGTCGCGCTGCGCAAGGCCTTGTCGGAGGGTGTGGCGCCCGACGGGCGGCAGGATCCCGAGTCCCTGGCCGATGCGCTTCGCCTGGCCGGACGGCTGGCGGGTCAGCCAGGGCTGGTGGTGGTGATCTCCGACTTCCGGGATCAGGACGCCTGGGAGCGGCCGCTTGGGTCCTTACGCGTCCGGCACTCGGTGCTGGCCGTCGAGATCATCGATCCACGCGAGTCTGAGCTGCCCGCGGCCGGGCATCTGACCTTGGTCGATCCCGAGACCGGTGCGCTGCTCGAGGTCAACACTTCGCGGCGTCGTGTGCGCGAGCGGTTTGGCGAGCTCGAGCGCGAGCGGCGACAGACGGTGGCGAAGGAGCTGCGCCGCCTGCGCGTGCATCATGCCTCCCTGTCCACCGGGGCGGACTGGCTCGTAGAGCTGGGCCGCCAGCTGCGATGAGCTTCGGCGCCCCGCTGTGGCTGCTGGCGCTGGCCCTGGTGCCCCTCGGGCTCGCCGCCTACCTGCGCGCCCGGCGCC
>JBAVWI010000398.1:0-3927 GCA_049697735.1 Solirubrobacteraceae bacterium | reverse complement strand
GCCTGAGCGGCGGCTAGCGCGGCCGCCCGCGCTGCGGCCGCGGCCGCGGCGCGCTGCTGGGCCTGGATCCGGGAGATCCGGGAGCGCAGCGAATTGGCCCGCGCCTGAGTGGCCTGGAGCGCCAGCTGCTGGGCAGACCGCGCCCGCTGGACCGCCGCCTGCTTGGCCGAGAGCAGTGAGTCCATGCCGGCCAGAGCGCGGGCGCGCACGGCGGCGCCGGCGGTGATCTGGCTGACGCTGGTCTGGAGCCTGGCCAGCTGCGTCGTGGCCTGGTCAGCCTGCGCCTTGGCCTGGCGCGTGAAGGTGATGATCGTCCGCTGCTGAGTCTCGGCCCGGCCGAGGAAGTTGATCTGCTCGAGCAGAGCGGGGAAGCCCCGCGCGTTGAGTACCACCGAGACCAGATCGGGATGGTCACTCTCGTAACTGGAGACCAGCTGGCGAGAGAGGATCAGCCGTGCTCGCGCCAGGCGCCGGCGCAGCAGCGCGACCCGCGCCTGCTCGCGAACGAGCGAGACGTGGACGTGGGCGAGGCGAGCCCGGTCCTGAACCAGCTCGGCCCGGACGGCCGCCTCCCGAGTCTGGACGAGCTGGATCTGGCCGTCGAGCGAGGCGATCAGGCCGGACAGGCTGCCCACGCTGGAGCTGAGCTGTTGCTGTCGGGCCTGCTGCTGGCTGAGCTGACTCTGGAGCTGGTTGAGGCCCGAGCTCGCCGCACGAGCGGAGGAATGGGGAAGCACCGCGAACACGGCAAGGAGCAGACCGGCCAGCACCGCGGCGGTGGCGGTGGCGCGAACGACGGCGGCGCGGTGGTGAAAGCTCATCTGAGTTTCTCGTGGCGATGCGTGGCGGCGATCCGCCTACGGGGTTAGCTGTCGGGCTCGCGCAGGGCTCGTCTGCGCTAGGCGACCAACAGGTCGCCATTCGCCCCGGAGGGACTCTTGGGTCCCCCGCTTACCTGCAAATAGCGGGCAATTCGGCGGTCGCGAGACGTTATCAGGAACCGGCGCTCCAACGGGCCCCGGGCTCGGCCTATGCTGCCGGGGTGAACTCGGCCGCGTCTCACCGAGCCGAGCGGATCCTGGCCTCGATCCGCGCCACTCCGGCCGGCTTCGTGCGCACCTACGGCGACGTCTCGCCCGGCGCACCGCGACTGGCCGGCGCCGTGCTCAACGCCTGCCAGGACGCCAGCGTCCCTTGGCACCGGATCGTGCGCGCCGACGGCACTCTGACCCAGGGGCTTCGCCAGCGCCGGCTGCTCGAGCGCGAAGGTGTGCCCTTCCGCGGCGACCGCGTGCAGCTCTCCGTGGCTCGCCTTCCCGACGGTCTGTGATCCCGTGGACGTGAGCGCATGATCTGGATCCAGCGCGAGCTGCGGCTGGCCGCCCGCCCGCGTGGCTTTCACCTCGTCACCGGCGAGGTGCTCGAGGGGCTGCCCGAGCTGCGCCGGATGGCGGTCGGGATGCTCCATCTCCTGATCCAGCACACCTCGGCCTCCCTGAGCCTGAACGAGAACGCTTCCCCCGACGTCCGTCGCGACTTTGAGAGCTGGTTCAACCAGGCCGTGCCCGAGCGGGCGCCCTACTGGACCCACACGCTCGAGGGGCGACGACGACATGCCGGCGCACATCAAGGCCGCACTGCTGGGAGCCGCGCTGACAGTGCCGATTGCCCAGGGCCGGCCCGCGCTCGGGACCTGGCAGGGGATCTACCTGGGCGAGCACCGGGACCACGGCAGCCCTCGCTCGGTGGTCGCGACGGCCTGGGGTACAGACGACGCGCGGAGCTGACGCGAACGCCCGGCGGAGTCCTAGCGCCCGCGCCAGACGGGTGGCCGCTTCTCGGCGAATGCGGTTGCGCCCTCGCGGGCGTCCTCTTACCCCATCACCGGCCCGGCGATCTGCCCCTGGCGCTCGAAGAACTCGGCCTCGGGCCAGTCCACCGATTCGCTGAGGATGCGCTTGCTGGCGGCCAGGGCGAGCGGGCCGTTGGCCGCGATCTGCTCGGCGAGCACGAGCGCGGTGTCGATCGCCGCGCCGGGCTCGGCCAGGCGATTGACGAGCCCGAGCTCATAGCCCCGCTCGGCGAGTATCGGCTCTCCGGTCAGGGCCAGCTCCATGGCGATGCCCCGGGGCAGCACCCGCGGTAATCGCAGCAGGCCACCCCCGGCGGCGACCAGCGAGCGCTTGACCTCGGGGATACCGAGCTTGGCGCCCCGGGCGGCGACGATCAGGTCGCAGGCCAGCGCGACCTCGAGACCGCCCGCAACCGCGAAGCCCTCGATCGCGGCGATCAGCGGCTTGACCGCCGCGCGCCGGGTGATCCCGGCAAAGCCCCGGTCGGCGACGTGGGGGGACTCACCGGCCACGAACGCCTTCAGATCCATGCCCGCGCAGAAGCCCTTGCCGGCGCCGGTGATGACGCCGAGGGAAAGCTCGGGGTCGGCGTCGAGTTCGTCCAGGGCGGCGGCGATGCCCTGGGCCACGGCCGCGTTGACGGCGTTGCGTTGTTCGGGCCGGTTGATCGTGACCAGGAGCACGCGCTCGCGGCGATCGGTCAGGACGGCGGCCTCGCTCATGCCGCGAACAACTTGAGCTCGGGTTCGCGCTCGCCACGGAGCACGGCCAGATCGACCTCCACGCAGGCGATCTCGCGGGCCCCGGCAAGGACGCGCGCCTGGGGTTTGATCAGCTGCGCGGCCAGCACACCCCGACAGCCGGCGAAGGCCGGGTCCAAGCGGATCCGCTCCAAGTAGCGGGTGAGCTGCTCGACGGCCTCGATCCCGGCCACGCGCTTGATCTCCACCGCCACCCAGGCGTCGCCGGCGTCGCGGCACATGAGGTCGACGGGGCCGATGTCGGTGGGCCATTCCCGGCGCACCAGGCGCAGCCCCTCCCCGCACCACCTGGGCGCCGCTGCCAGTAGTTCCTGGAGTTGCGCCTCGACGCCGTCCTTGGCCAGCGCGACGTCGGCGTCGGGCGAGCCCATCTCGTGGCTGACGTCGGAGAGCACCTCGCCGAGCTCGATCTCGAGCCGTTCCTCCTGGGCCCCGGCGTGCTTGCGGACGACGATCCGCCCGGGCGCCTCCTCGATCACTGTCGGTGGCGTCATCCAGTTCAGCGGCTTGACGCTCTGGCTGCCGTGGTCGGAGAAGACCATGAAGGTTCCATCGGCCTTGATCATCAGCAGCCGGGTGGCCTCAGCCAGATGGGTGCTGAGCCGGCCGGAGTAGGCAATCGAGCAACGGGCAACCATGAGACGCATGGGGACGGGAGCCTAATCGCCGTACCGGCCGATTTTGCGAAATATAGTTAGGGGGGTCATGCGAAGCCAGCTCCGCCCCCTGTTTGACCGCGTCGTGATCAAGGAGCTCGATCCTGATCGCGTGCGCCGCTCTGGCCTGCTGGTCCCGCCCGGCTCCGACGAGCCGCCGCCTCAGCAGGGCATCGTGCTCGCCGTCGGCCCGGGCCTGGACTGGTGGGACCACGTCGGGGTCCGCATGCCGGTCAAGCCCGGCGACCACGTGGTCTTTCCGGCGGCGGCCGGCGCCTGGGTGGAGGTCGAGGAGGAGCGCCTGCTGGTGACCCGGGTCGGCGAGCTGCTCGGGGTGCTCGAGCAGGCCTCTGACTGCCCGGCCTGTGGCGGCCGGTCGCTGGCCGCCCACGAGTCCTGCCCCGTGTGCGGGCGCGAGGGCTCGGTCGCGTCGTCCTAGCCGCCGCGTCTGGGGTCATTATCGCGGTCAGGCGGGCAGCACAGCGCGGTCAGGCGGCGCTGCGCTCCGACAGGCCGCGGGGGGTCGCGGCGTTGACCCGCTCCAGCAGCTCCGAAACCTCGGCGTCGTCACCGAGCTTGAGTGCCCGCCGGCAGGCGTCGCGGCACTCGGCGAGGCGATCGGTGCGGGCCAGGGCGTGGGCATACGCCGACCACGCC
>JBAVWI010000397.1:0-12112 GCA_049697735.1 Solirubrobacteraceae bacterium | reverse complement strand
GGCCGCTCGATCGAGGAGCTCAGCGGCGGCCAGCAGCGGCGCGTCGCGGTCGCCGGATTGTTGGCGCGGCGCACGCGGGTGCTCGTTCTGGATGAGCCGCTTGCGGGGCTCGATGCGCCCAGCCGATCCGCGCTGGTCGCTCTGCTGGCCGAGCTGCGTGAGCGGGACGGGCTGACGCTGATCGTCGTCACGCATGACCCTGAGCCCCTGACCCCGGTCTGCCCTCGTACGGTGCGCCTCGATCACGGGCGGGTCATCGGGGACGCGGTGACGCTCTCCTCGCCGCGCGTGCCGCAAAGCGAGGCAGCGTGATTGCGGACTCCGTTGTCTTGCGGCGACGAGGGTCCGCTCGGCGCGGAGGAATCGATGCGGTGCTTCTGCGCAGGCTGCCGCATGACAGCTGCATGCACCGCATCGCAGCCGGCACAAAGCTGATCTGCCTGACCGCTCTCACGGTCGCCATCGGGCTGAATACGAGCTGGGCGCAGTTGATCAGCGTCGCGACGATCGTCGTACTGGCCGTTACCGCTGCGCGCGTGCCGTGGCGTGCTGTACCGCGGCTGCCGATCTGGTTTTGGATCATGATCCTGATTGGCTTCGGGCTGGCGGCTGCCGGTGGCGGCGCCGACCGGTTTCTTCGGCTCATCGGCTTCTCGCTCCTGTTCACCGTCCTGTCGATGGTGATCGCCTGGACCATCGACCTGGGCGATCTGGCGCCCACGCTGCGCAGGGTCGGCACTCCACTCCACCGCCTCGGACTACCGGTCGAGGAATGGGCCATCACGGCTGCGTTAGCTGTGCGCTGCTTGCCGCTGATGCTCGACGAGTGTCGCACCGTCCTGGCTGCACGACGACAGCGCCAGATGCGCCCCCGCGACCCCGCTCAGGTGGCCGGGGCTATCACCGACGTGATCACCGCCAGCATGGCCGCAGCCATCCGCCGCGCAAGCGATCTCGGCGAGGTCATCGCGCTGCGCGGCGGCCCAACAATGCCGGCGCACCCAGCAAACCGTCTTCACGCCCGCGACCTCGCGGCGCTGGTGCTTGTCGCCGCCGCCACCACGATCCCCTCAATAGTGGCCTAACCCACCCGCCAGAGCATTGACTGTGAGCCGCCTGGCCGTCTGACACATCTGCTTAGGATGAGACCGTGAGCAAGACCGAGTTGCCGCGCGACACTCCCGGAGAGGACCTCGATTACGACCGGCTCATATCGACACTTGAGTCTGTCGTCGGTGAGCCTGTCGTCGTGAGGCTCAGCACGCGCGAAGTCGAGGGAGATCGGTCACTGAATGTGGCCAGCATCGTCGGTGAGCTACGACACGAGGTGCCGGCACGGTACGAGGACCACGAGTTCTCGATCGGAAGCCCGTACGCGGATCGCTACCCCGAGCACCTGGCCGGCGGAGTCCTCTTTCTCAACGAGCAAACCTTCCAAAGCGCGACGCTTACGACGTTCGATGGAAACGACTACTTCATCCTCTCCATTGAGATGCGCAGTATGCAAATTCTCCTTATAAATTGGATGGCTCCGTAGGTCCTGGTGCGATGCCGGCAACCCGGCCCGATGACGGCTTGAGAGACGAGCTCGGCATCGGAGGTGCAGTGACTGGGCCGCCTGTCCTCGCTGGGCCACTGGGCTTGGCGGCGACCGGCCGCGTGATGACCATTGCTGGCGCTCCGTCGCCACTCCGGCGCTCTCGATCAGGCTGCCGCTCGTTGCGCAAGGCCGCGACGCTGACGTCTCGCAGAAGATGGACGACGGGACGCTCGCCGGGCGCCTCTACGACCCGGCAGAGCCCCAGCATCCTGCCGATGTCCCGGCCCAGCGCCGTCGTATGCAAAAGGATGCGTCCATCCATTCCTCGGAATAGGGCGCGACCATCGCCGCACGAGGACCGAAACGGCAGCAAAGCGCCGGAACGCCGCGCCGTGCAGACACGGGCACTGGATAATCAACGAGGGATGAGACCGACGTGTGGGCTACCGGTGGCTCTGGCGGTTGCCACCGCCCTGCCGATCTCGGCCTGCGCAGGCGTCCAGGGTCAGAAGCCACGAGCGAGTCACGCCCTGATTCGCGTCCTTCCGTGTCGCGAGGCGATTGACAATCAGGGCCCTGGGCGGGGGATGACCGTCGTTCTCGGCGTGGTCGCCCTGCCAGCCAGCCCACGGATGCGCCAGGCGCTTCAGAGCGCCGCGACGGGTTCTCATGATCCAGCCGCCCGGCTGTTTGCTAAGTGGGGGCTCGTCACACGCGCCGGCGCCGATTTCCAGCTGATCCTCCCGAAGGAGCTTTGGGGTCGGGCCTCCATAGGCTGGGGCAACGCCGGCGAGGGACACGTGGGTGACACGATTGTTGTCCACGGCTGCCACCGTCGGGACGGCGGCGGATGGCTCGATTTCGCAGGCGGTTACTGGGTGCGCAGCCCGATCTGTCTGCCATTGACCGTCGTCGCACCCGGTCGGCGGCGACGAGTATCGATCGGCGTGGGAACGGCGTGCAGAGGTCAACTCCCCCCGCCCCAACCGACGCAAAGCTGAGTGTCGCAACGCCACCTCCACAGCACTCACCGCCGGATCATCAACGGGCCGGTTGATCGATAGGCATCGCCCAACGGACGCTTGCCGCGCCGGTCATGCCAGCGCTATGCAGTCTCAAGGACCAATGCGAATCGGACGCTGACGGGTGCCGGTCAGCAAGGCGATGCAGACGCTGGCAGCTCCACAACTAGCGATTGGTGAAAGCGGGTAGACGCCTAGGGTGGACACGCCGACGGCCGACTCCCAACGGACTGTCGCTCGGAGCGCCGGGCGGCGTCGCGACTGGGCTTGGATGGTGGTGGGCGTGGGCTTGCTGCTGTTCAAGGCGCAGGCACTGTCGGGCGTGCTGCACCACCGGGCCCTGGTACTCGTGATCCTCGGCCTGGGGGTCGTGTCCTCGGTGCTCCGAACGCGGCTCGTCGGGGTCGCCGTGACCGTAGGCCCCCTACTCGCGTTTGCGCTCGACCCTGGCTCGACCGCAGTCGGGATCGCCGTCGGCGTCGGCGCGTTCGGGCTGCTCCTCGCGATGTTCTTCGCGGTCGGCACGGTCCTAATGGGCCGCGAAAACCACGCTTCGATCACCCGGGGCCCGGCGCAGAGGCCCGCCGACCTCGCACGACATCCGCTCCTGACCCCGGAGGCTGACGTTTCGTCGCTCAGCAGGAGGCTGATACTGGATCTCCGCCGACCGCGGCCATGCCATCGAGACGGGCTCGCAGAAGCGGATTGCTTACCGGACGGACGAGCTGGCTTGCACCGGGGCATCGCTGGGCGGGCGGACTGTGGTGTCGAGTAGCCTCGAAGCACCAACCCAGCCGCGGCTCGCCCGGATCGTGGGCCGGCGCGTATGTTCGGTACGCGCAAGCGGCGGTCCCCCCGGCCGAGACTAGGAGTTGCCGTGAAAAAGATCCTGGAACTTCTGCTGTGCATCCTTCATCCGATCGCCGTCGTGCTGATCTGGATCAACCTCGTAGTCCGGCGCGACCTCGGCTTGATCGCGAAGCTCACCTGGGCGATCGCCGCGATAGTTCCTTTCGTCCCGTTCGTCTACGTCCTCACCGGCAACGACTTCATCTAGGCCTCGCGACCGAGCAGCGCTACCTCACGGCTTCCGTCGAGGACCGGCCCCGACGCAGTCCTGGCCCCGGGTGGCAACTTCGACCGGTTTGGAGGCACCGAAATCACCCCCCGGCCGGATGGCAGAAACTCAACAGACATGGGGCCGTCAGCCAGCCTGGACCGGGCTGCGGCTGGGGGCGATGTTCTGGTTGAGGCGGAAAACATTGCGGGGGTCGTAGGTGTCCTTGAGCGCGACCAGCTTGGCGTAGGTGTCCGGCGCGTAGGCGGCCTTGACGCGATCGGCGCCTTCTGTTCCGAGGTTGTTGACGTAGACACCGTGGGCGTGGGGCTGCATCGCGTCAAAGAACTCCCGAGACCATGCGATGTGCTCGGCGGTCTCGGCTGGGTCGCGCCAGACGGTGAGGATCGCGAAGTCAAACAATCCGTCGCGGTGACCGAACGCGGCACTCGTGCCGTCTGACCGGGCGATCTCGCCGCCGAGATGCTGGAGATAGAACGACGACAGCGGCGAGCGCATGCGCGGCGCATGCTCGACGATTGTGGCGACCGCATCCTCGGAGAGCTCTGCGAGATAGTGCGACTTCCAGTAGTTGTGCTGACCGTTCGGGTATGACGCATCAGATCCGCTCTGAAGCGCCGTGTACGGCATCGGTGCGATCCCGTCAAGCAACGGCCGGCCGAAGCTACGCAGCGGTCGCAGCGCCTGCTCGCCAGCGCTGAGATCACCCGCATAGCAGACCGCAAGAACCGTCACCAGGTCCCCGACCATCTCGGACGGCACCGGAATCGCAGCCGACGCTCGAAACGTCGATGCGGTCACCGACAGCTCATCGGGCGCCTCGGCGACGAACTCCCCCAGGAAGCGAAACAGCGCCGGAGCGTCGGCGAACGCGTGCAGCACACCACCGGCCAGGACCTCGGGCCCGACCGGGTGAAGCCGATACTCAAACGACGTCACCACGCCGAAGTTGCCGCCACCGCCTCGAAGCCCCCACAACAAATCAGCATTCTCATCCGCGCTGGCTCTCACACGCTCTCCGTCTGCGGTCACCACTTCGGCAGCCAGCAAGTTGTCGCATGCCGGCCCGTGCTTGCGCGCGATCCACCCCAGCCCTCCACCCAGCGTCAAGCCCGCCACGCCCGTCATCGACACGTTGCCGGTCGGGGTCGCGAGTCCGTACACCTGTGTGGCGCGGTCGAGCTCGCCGAGGAGCACTCCGGGCCCCACCCGTGCGATCCGCTTTTCCGGGTCGACGTCGATCGCCTTCTGCGCCGACAGGTCGATCACCACACCGCCCTCACACATGCCGTTGCCCGCGACATTGTGGCCCCCTCCTCGCACCGCAACAGCCAACCCGTGCTCCCGCGCCGCTTCAAGCGCCAGCACCACATCCCCATCACTGGCGCAGCGTGCGATCACGGCCGGCCTCCGGTCCACCATCCCGTTCCAGACCCGTCGCGCTGTCTCATATTCGGCATCTCCGGCCGCGATCAGCCCGCCCGTAAAGGCGTCTTCTAACCGCCGCTTCAGAGCGTCAATGACAGGCATCCGCGAGACCCCTTGTCCGTTTCAGGCAACCCTAACCGCCCACCCGACCCACAGCAAACGACGCCGCTACAGGCCGCCGGTCCCGGCCACCGCCACGAGGTCCAGCTACCGCGGGCGCACAACCCGTCGGCTAGTCCATCCCGGGACCCCAGCCAGCGTCCGGATGATGCCGCTTCCAATTGCAGTCGCGTGGGTCATGCTCGTGATGGCTCGGAATTCTCAGTTATCCAGATCGCGAGCTGGACACGATTGTGCAGCCCAAGAGCGCTCAGGGCGTTGAATACGTGATTCTCGACCGTCCGTTCAGAGAGGTGCAGCGTGGCAGCGATTTGAGCGTTGGTCAGGCCGGCGGCCACGAGGTTGGAGACCTCGCGCTGGCGGGCTGTTAGCGGCCCCAGTTGGCCCAGCGGGCGGCGACCCTCCATGGTTTCGACGATCGTGGCTGGATCGAGTTCGGATCCGGTCTTCCACTCGGCCTCGGCCGCTGCTGCCCCCAATAGTTCGCATCCTCGCTCTCGCAGAGAGTCCAGTTCGGTGATTGTTGCCCGGGGATATGCGCCCCCGATCCGCGCCCGGAACGTGATTGCAGCGCCCGCGAGACGGAGCGCTTGGCGGGGGTCCTCCTCGAATGTGAGCCCAGCGAGCGTTGTCAGCGCTACCCCGAGGATCGTGCCGTCACCCGCGGCGACGAGTGATGAAGCGGCGCGGTACAGGTGCGCGATCGCCGTGTCTCCGTTGCCGCTCGCCTTAGCGGTCAGGCCGAGGCCGAGCGAGGCCTGTCCCACGCCCCAAGAGTCATCACCGTCCCGGGCCTTCGCCAGCGCATCTTCGAAGATGCGTGTTGCGGTGCCGGGGTCACCTCGATAGAGGTGGACGAAGCCAAGAATGCCTAGTCCCCTGCCCACGCCTTGTGCCTGCCCGAGCTGGCGGAAAAGCCCGACGCTGTACTCGAGGTCCTGTGCTGCGACGACGAGGTCTCTGGAGAGCATGCCGCTGATTCCCCGGTACTGGAGCGCCGCGGCGCGGATTCCGGGCTGCTCGAGTTGCCGGGCAAGCTCAGCAGCTGCGCTGAGCAGCGGCCGAGCGGCGCTGTGATCCTGATGCGCTACGGAGAGCCTCCCGGCGCACAGCAGCCCGAGCGCCCGGGCCCGGTCAGGCTCGCGGTGGCGCTCCAACAGGCGCCCGACCCAATGTCTGCCGTCGGTCTGGCTGCGAGCGAACCACGCCTCGCGTGCGGCACCGATCAGGCGCAGGCCTGATTGGGGATCGTGCTCGTGGGCCCAGGCGACCGCGGCGCGGAGGTTGTCAAGCTCGTCGGAGAGCTCTCGCACCTCTGCGTCTGATCCTCCGAGCGCGTTGGCGCTCTGAATCTCCTCGGCCCGGCCGAGATAGAAGGCGAGATGTCGCGCCCGCAGCCGATCCTCCTCGCCCGACACGTAGAGTCGCTCACGCGCAAACGCTCGCACAGTCTCGAGAAGCCGGTAACGGATGTCGGCACCGGGACTGCGGGTGATCGAGACGAGCGATTTCGCCACGAGAGCGTCAAATTCGTCGAGCGTGACTTCGGCGACCGCCTCCGCTGCGTCGAGCGAAAAAGTCGCAGGGAACAGCGACAGGCGCGTGAACCCAGCGCGCTCGGACTCGCTGAGCAGCTCAACGCTCCACTCGATCGTCGCGCGAATGCTGCGGTGCCGGGCCGGCGTCGCGCGAGTGCGAGCGGTCAGCAGGTCGAGTCGATCATTCAAGCGTGCCAGGATCGACTCGGGCGAGAGGCTGCCGGCCCGGCCGGCGGCAAGCTCGACGGCAAGCGGAAGTCCCTCCAAGCGAGCGCAGATCGTCTCGATCGATTCGCGAGGCCCTCCGGACGCGCCTGGACGCAGCGCTTCAGCCCGGTCTACGAACAGCCGCACCGCGTCGTCGGGCGCCAGCGGGGCGAGCGACCACACGATCTCGCCGGGGAGGTGCAGTGCCTCACGGCCGGTGGCGAGCACGCGTAGCCGCGGGCATCGGTCCAGCAGCGAGATCACGGCTGTCGCTGCCGCGTCCTGCACATGCTCGCAGTTGTCCACGACCAGCAGCGCGTCCTGGCCCGCCAGGAACCGAACCACGTCATCGAGCATCTCGTCGCGTGCGCCGCTGACTCTCACGGCCTCGGCGAACGCGCGCGGTACCTGTTCGTCGTCGTCGAGGGCGGAGAGGTCGATCAGCACGACGTCCACCGATTTTCGCGCGCGCCGGCCTGCGAGCTCTACGGCCAGCCGCGTCTTTCCCACGCCACCGGGGCCGGTGATCGTTACCAGGCGCCCGGCCCTCAGCGCGTCCTCGACCCCCGCGATGTCCGCGCTGCGACCCACGAGGCGATTTACCGTCGCAGGGAGACTCCCCCCGATCCCGGCCACCCCGAAAACGTAGCGCGTGGGCGGACCTCGACGAGGCTCCCACATACGAACGCGTCGCTGAGTAGCGGTTGAGTACTTCCCCCGTCGTGGGCCCGTGATTCGAATCCTAGTGTTGCCGCCCGATAGTCGAAAACACAACTTTGGAGGCTCCTCGGATGGAAGCGCAGAGCACCACCGCGACGGTCGGTAAAGCAGTGGAGGGAGGGTTTGCAGAGATGTCGCGGACGATGTGGTCCGCCGGCGACTTCGTGCGGGTCGCCGCCCGGCTGGTCCTGGTCGGCGAGGTACTCTGCCGTTCCGTGGACGTGCATGCCGGCGAGCGCGTCCTGGACGTCGCCGCCGGAAGCGGCAATGCCGCGATCTCGGCGGCTCGCCGCGGCGCACGCGTGACGGCAAGCGACTTCGTCGAATCGCTGTTGGAGGCGGCGCAAACCCGCGCACAGATCGAGGGGCTTAGCTTGGCCGTCGCCGTGGCCGACGCTCAGGAGCTCCCGTTCGAGGATGAATCATTCGATGTCGTGCTCTCCACGTTCGGAGTGATGTTCGCGCCCGATCAGCAGCGCGCGGCTGAAGAGCTCCTACGAGTGTGCCGGCCGGCGGGCCGGATCGGCCTGGCCAGCTGGGTTCCCGACGGGCTGATGGCCTCCAACCAGGCAATCGTCCAGAAGCATGCACCGCCACCGTCGTCGGCTGCCGGGATGCGCCGGCCGGTCGAGTGGGGCGAGGAGTCACGTCTGCGCGAGCTGTTCGACGGTCACGTAAGCGAGGTGCGGACCGAGCGCCGAACGATCGAACTGTGTGCTACCTCGGCCGCCGAGCTGGTGCAGTTCAACCGCACGTGGTTCGGGCCGGCGCGGACGGCATTCGCGCGCCTGGACGATGCAGGTCAGGCGAGCCTGGCCGCTGATCTCACGGCCGCGCTCGAGCGTTTCAACCGGGCGACCGACGGGACGCTCGTGGCCGAGGCGGAGTACCTGGAGGTCGTGGCGGTGAAGGCATGAACGCTAGTCCCCAACGAGGAGAACGCCAAATGAGCGGCGGAGCACACGCAGGAGAGGCCGCGGTCGTCACAGGGGCCAACAAGGGACTCGGACGCGAGATTGCCCGACTCCTGGCCGCCGAGGGGATGGTCGTCTATCTCGGCGCCCGCGACGAGGAGCGTGGCCGTACCGCCGCCGAGGACCTCGCCGTCGAGGGAGGGGAGGTCCGTTTCCTGCGGCTCGACGTCACCGACCAAGCCCAGATCGACGCCGCAGTCGCCCGCCTGGAGGCGGAGGTCGGCCGACTCGACGTACTGGTCAACAACGCGGGCATCCTGCTCGAGCTAGCAACCCCGGTAACGGAGACCGGCGCGGAGCAACTCGGCGAGACTTTTGCGGTCAACCTGATCGGCGCGGTCGCGGTCACGCGCGCATCGATACCGTTGCTACGACGCTCGGCGCCGGCGCGGATCGTGAACATGAGCACTCCGCTTGGGTCGCTGTCGTTGATCTCCGATCCTGGAACGCACGTCGCGAAGATGGGTCTGCTCGGCTACAGCTCGTCGAAATGCGCACTCAACTGCGCCACCGTGCTCTACGCGAACGCGCTGCGCGACGACGGCGTCCTGGTCAACGCGGCGTGGCCCGGCTACGTCGCCACCGACCTCAACCAGCACCGCGGCGTCCTGACCGCCGAACAAGGAGCAGAGCTTCCTGTCGAGCTGGCGCTGCTTGGAGCCGACGGACCGACGGGAGGCTTCTTCACCCGCGGGGAGGACGGAACGAGAAAGGCCGTGCCCTGGTGAGCCGGCAGCCGCTGGGTGCCGTCACCGGTTGCCCACCCACCGTTGGTCCGCCACTTGCGACCAAGACAAAATAGGAGAAAGACATGCCCGAGGTGATAGCCGAACGACCTAGGCGATACACCCTCGACGGCGGCGACGCAGACCTCCGGCGACTTGTGCGCATCTCCGAACTCTCGGCGGACTCCCTGCGCGCGGCGCTGCATCGAGTCCAGATCCGCGAGGGATGGAAGGCGATCGAATGCGGGTGCGGTCCGATCGGCGGGCTCGCGGTCCTTGCTGAGATGGTAGGCCCGAGCGGGCACGTCGTAGGTGTCGACTTCAACGAGTCGGCGATTCAGCGGGCACGCTCCGTCATAGCCACGCTGGCCCTCGACAACGTCGAGGTCGTAGCCGGAGAAGTCAATGAGCTAGACCCGTCCGTCCTCGGTGGCCCGTTCGACCTTGCCTACACGCGATGTTTCCTGATGCACCAGAGCGACATGGCGAAGACGCTCGCCCGGATCGCCGACGTCGTTCGTCCGGGTGGCTGGATCGTCTGCCAAGAACCGCTCCGGGCGCCGGCGCCGCGTTCGCATCCACCCCTCGAGGCGCTCAGCGACTACTGGGAGCTGCTGCACGCGCTGCTCGGGGGTGCCGGCGTACGGCAGGATTCCGTGGAGAGCCTCCGCCGCGTTGCTGCCGATTGCGCCCTCGAAGAGCATGGCGCAACCGGGTTCTTCAGCGTCATGTCGCCTGCGGATGGGTTCGACATTCACGCCGGAACACTCACCGCCATCCGGGAGCGCGCGACGCGGACCGGAATAGCCACCGCCGAACGGATCGACGAGCTGCTGGCTGCGCTCCGCACCGCCAAGCCCGAGAAATATCAGTGGGTCTCCACTCCGTTCTTCCTCGACGTCGCGCTGCGCAAGCCATCGCAGGGCAAGAACTGAATGGCTGTGCACGTCAAGCCCAAGCGTCGGTACGACTCGCCGGTTGGAGCACGCCGTGAGCACATTGGCATTGGTGGGCGTTCGCGCCGCGGAGGGTCTGCTTTTTGTGATGGCTTGCGTGGCGTTGATCGTTGCCGTTAGCCGGGATCGCCGGCGGGCGGCTGACGAGCCAGATCTGATTCCCATCGAGGACGTGGTCGTTCTGACGCGTCTCGTGAGGTTTGAGAGGAGATTCTGTCTCTTCCCGTGATCGCCGAGGCTCGTTCGTGACGGGTGCGTGCCGGACGAGGGTTCGGCTACTAGGGGTGGGTGATGTGGAGGAAACCGCCGACGTGGTTGCGTTGCACGCCGCCGGTCGGGGTGTAGCTGACCCACAGCCGGATCCACACGGACCGGTGGTGGTTGACGAGGCGTTTCCCGCGGCTGTTGGGCTTGACGGTGATGTGGATCGTGCCGGCGCGCGACGCGCTGATGTGCTTACGCGCGAACGTGAACCGGTGCGGCGCTGTGGGTGCGAGCAAGCTGGCGGGGAACGCCTTGTTGTGGTTCCAGGCCACGTTGTTCTTCCATGCGGACTCGAACGCGTCTGCCGCGCCCGCGCCGGGGAGCTTGAGATCGAACGTGATCTTGCCGCTAGCGTGCGTTTTGACGTGCGAGACGGTGAACCGGCTGCTGGGCAGCTTGACCGTGTAGTGGATCGTCTTGCTGGCGGTCTGCCCGTCCTTGCTCTCTGCGACGACGGTGAACGCGTGGCCCCCGAGTGTTTTGGTGTCGATCGGGGACCCGTTCGCGACCGTGCCCAGGCAACGAGCGATCCCGGGAGCACCGGCCGCGTCCTGGCAGCTGTAGCCGGCGAGCACGACCTGCGGGCGCGTGAAGGTGTGGCCGTCGATTGGTGAGCCGATCGAGACCGCGGGAGGACCCGGGCGGCCGCCGGCAGCAGCGACCACGGTCTCGGCCATCGACGGGCCGCAGGTCGAGGACGCCGCCTTGTTGTTGGAGTCCCCGCCGTAGCTGGCGTACCACCAGTAGGTGCCAGCACTCCCAGGCGTGAACCCGGCGCTTGGGTTATACGTGCCGTTACCGGCCACGGTCGCGGTCCCGATCGTCGTCGCACCCGAACCGCAGGAGCTCGGCGCTGTGGACTGCGGGCCGAACACCTCGAACGTGATCGTCCCCGACGGGGTGGCGCCGCCCGACAGGACCCCCGAGATCGAGCTGGCGCTGATCTCAGTCCCGGCCGTGTGAGTCGATGGTGCGGTCGTTGATAGCGTGGGGCTGACTACCCCTCTGCCGGTGAAACCGTTCCCGACGGAATCGACCGCGACACACTCGATTACCGACGCGCAGGCAATGCCCGTCAGGCTGTTCGCGTTGGGAACGTGGGTCGGGGTGCTGTTCGGCGTGGCAGACGTCGGATCAAACGTCACCTCTCCACCACTGCGGTCGACGGCGGTGCACTGCGTCGCCGACGGGCACGCCACCGCGGCCAGGTTTTGGCCGCTGTCGACTGTGTGCGGGGTGCTGCTCGGCGCGCCAGACGTCGGATCAAACGTCATCTCACCACCAGTGCTGTCGACGGCGGTGCACTGGCTGGCTGACGGGCACGCCACTCCGGTCAGGTTTTGCCCGCTGTCGACCGTGTGCGGGGTGCTGCTCGGCGCGGCCGACGTAGGATCAAACGTCACCTCCCCACCATTGGCGTCGACGGCGGTGCACTGGCTGGCCGACGGGCACGCCACCCCGGCTAGGAATTGGCCGCTGTCGACTGTGTGCGGGGTGCTGTTCGGCGTAGCCGACGTCGGATCAAACGTCACCTCGCCAC
>JBAVWI010000396.1:0-4469 GCA_049697735.1 Solirubrobacteraceae bacterium | reverse complement strand
CTGGAAGCGCGAAACCTGCAAGGTCGACGAAATAGAGGTTCGCCGAACCGAGGCCTTCGAGTTCCTGCTGGATCGTGCTGGCGCCCTGCCGGACATCGTCGCCGCATTGCTGTACCAGCGACTCGGTCATGAGCAGGTACTCGGGCGCGGGAACGGCGTTCTTGAGCATTCGGTGAATCGCGATCACGTCCACGCCCACGACGTTCTCGCGGCCGCTGATGGTCTGCTTTGCGACATCGCCCACGTGACCGACAAACTTCACCTTTAGGTTTCGGGACTGCAGACACGCGTCACAGCTACACATTTGCAGGGCGATCATCCGCTCCAGCTGGGAGTGGAACGCTTGGTGCATCGCCAGCGACAACGCGATTGCGTTTACGTCGGCCTCGAGCGGCGCGCAAAAGAAGGCAGCGTCGCCCTCGATCTCGATCAGCGGCAGCGGCGAGTGCTCAACAAGAGTCTCAAGCAACCGACCGGTAATGACCTCCGCATGGGCGAGGCTAATCCGATGCAGCTTCATGAATTTCGTATAGCCCCCGATGTCGGCGATCAGCAGAAGCGATCGGTCGGCCATTGGGCCTAAAGCTCCTCTAGCGCCATCAGCGATACGCTCGCGACCTAGCCACGTTCACACCGCTCCCTCGATCTCTCCTTGACTCAGGGCCGCTGCCCGAGCCACCTTACTACCCAGGTCCGAGACGCGCGCGCGAGCGTGCCGCCGCTCGCCCCACCACTACGCGCAACCGGGGCATGCGATGTCCGATCCACGACCGCAAAGTCGACCCCGTATGAGACGCCACTTTCCTTACATGGCTGCCTGTGTCCGGTAGCAGTCGTCCCAAGCCTTCGTTCGTGCTCGGCGGCCGCCGCTGCTCATAGCCCTAAGGGGAAGCGAAGCGTGTACTGGAGCTTGTCGATGGACAAGCGCGTCTTCGACGAGGCCGATCCGGACAATGCATTCTCGACCAGCCGACGCCGGAGCGAACGAGACCTCTGGCCACAACACGCTCGCGAGCGACGACGGCGAAGCGGACGAGCGCTCTTCGCGCATAGCGCTCACCGGCTCGCCGCCATGAGTCTCGCTTCAGGCGCAGCGTTGCCTATTCACCCGCCCATCAGGAGAACACGGAGCACCAACCAGCTACGGGCGAGATCCCACAACTCTGAGCACGCCGATCCTCGAGACCTGCGTTCGGGTCAGGAGGGGCATCCTGGCCGCCGAGTTGCCGGGGCCATGCAGCCGTCCTCGACGGCGCGGGCGACGTACATGCAACCGTCCGGGAGGGAGAGCCACCGGCCCCCAAGGTCGATGCCGCCGAGCTTGTGCTACGCGGGCAAGGACAAAGTCCAGCGGGCGCGACGCAGGGCACCCGCGGCGTCACTGCGCCCATGTGGACGCCATCGTCCGACAAGGCCAGCGGCCGGCAGGACCACGATTAGTACGCGTGCCAGCGATCGGAAAACTGCGTGCCGTGATGAGTCAGGGCTGATGGCGACGCCGCCAGGCTGTGGGTAGTTGGGTCGAACTCGAGCTGCCTCGCCACCTTCCAGCGCTTGTTCCGGGCGAAAGATCCGCGGTGTCCTCTGATATCGGTGATCCCGATCCTCGAGAAGGTGACCATGCCGTAGTTAGCGAGCGCCGAGTATCGGGCGAACGGTATCCCCGCCGTGACCTCGGCCGTCGAATGGTCACAACTCTGTCTCAGGCAGTCAGACGAGTCCACGCTCGTGACTGATTTACGGTGGGTCAAGTCCGTGAGCGAAAACCGATACCGGGCCACCCGGTACGTGTATGGGCCGGCGACATAACGAAAAACGCCGAGGTAGGAAACGCTGGCCGACAGATGATCCCCCGGATAGGGCGTGAGCACGCCTCCGGCGGCTCCGGTTGCCTGCACCCCGCCAACTTCGAAGTAAGCGATATAGCTGGCGATCGTTCCTGTGCAGAACGCCCGCGCGACCACCAGCTCCGATCGAGAGTAGGACGGTCCCATCCCCACCCCGAACCAAGCTTCCCCGTTGTAGCCCGGGGACGACTGGCCGGGGCACGTGATCGCGGGCATGACCCAGCTGGCGTGAACGGACCGGAAGGCATCGTGCGTGACCCGGTAGCCAGCCTGAAACGCCGAGCTGCTCGCCCACGCCGTGCTGAAGGTCACCAGCGCAATGGCCGCCGCTGCGAGCGGTATCACCCTCGACCTCACTCAAAGCCCTCTAAGCGCCGCGCGCCACATCGCGCGCGAACCTACTCCAAACCACGTAGCGATACAAGCGCGCAACGCCGATCCGCGACCAGCACGGACCGACTCCTGAATGCGCACCGCGGACCGGAACGGTCGGTCCTAGCTCTCCTCCGGGAGAGCAGCGCGCGCGTCCGAACGCCGAATCGATCGCTCTCGCTCGCCAGCCAAGCAGCTGTCAAGCGCCAGCCATCGCGATGACCAGCGGCGCGAGCAAGACCTGCTTCTCGCTCTGCATGTGCATCTTGATGCCGCCGACGAGAGACCCGCTATGCGCGCGTAAGGAGGGAGCGCGCGATCGGCAAGGTGGACCGAGAGTGCCTATGTAGGGCCGGCTCGGTCCCCTGCTTGCCGGCGCTGCACGGCCGCGATCGCTATCGCGTCAATCCGCTCGTCGCCAAGGCGGCCGCGCAACTCCGGGCCTTTCGGCCGGCTGACCAGTCGACCGCCACAATCGCTTTCACTTGCCGACTCGACTAAGGCGCGCGAGCGCTTCGGCGACAGAGCGGGGCGCAGCGACGACCTGCTCTTGGCACGAGCAGTTGTGGGCCCTTCCCGGCGAGGGACCTGCTCCGCGGTTGCCGCGGGTATCGGCCCCGCGCGGGAGCGCGGCCCGATTGCGACAGAGCGGAGCCAGCTACTTGGTCGGCACGTGCCGGCCTCTTGTCATGTTGTGAGCATCGGCCGCGTCTGGCTCGAGCTGCGCGGCGTGGTCGGCGCGCTGCTGCGTTGCGCTCGAAGCGGAAGTCCGGGCCGTCGCTGATCGGAGCACCCGGGCTGCTCGCTCGGGAGCGGACCCGGTGAATCGGGGGCGTCGAGGCAGGGCATCAAGAGTCTCGATCGTCCCTGGGTGGTGGGGGCTCGGAGCGCCAGGCTGTCTATCGCAGTACGAACTCGCCCTCGGTGGTGCTGATTGCGACCGCTGAAAGGGATGGCGCGCCTTCGGTGATCCGCAGGGCGAGGTCGTTGTCGCCCAGCCACGAGCGCAGCGACTCTGTGCTTGCGGTGACCTCGATCCACGCGATTCCGCTCGGTGTGACTCTGTGCTCGGCGGGGGCGGCCCCGGGGTGAAGTTCGGGGGGCACGTTCCATTCGATGAAGAACGGCATCGCGGCCGTGGCCAGCGACTGGGCGATTCCCGCGAGCTTCCAGGCGAGTGTGGATCCGTCCGGCCTGGTGCGGAATCCGGGTGTGACTTGGAGGCTGAGCCGGCTTGCGATGCTCTGGAGGTCGTCCGTCCTGGCGGCCCATCCCACGAGCCGGTCTCCGCTCGCGAGCGCTTCCATCACGGGACGGCCGAAGTCGGAGGTGGCTGCTTCTGCGGGGTCGACCACGGTCACCAGCTCAACGTAGTCGTGTCCGAGCGGCACGATCCGATTCGCGGTACCCCATCCGGGGTGCCGCCCGCCCTCCACCGACCCGAGACCGTACTGATCGGAGAATCGTGCGGCAGCCGCCTTGAGATCGGGGACGGCGTAGATGACATGATCGAAGCGAACGGAGCTCATCGCCGTCCGGGCGATTGGCGCATGTCACCCCACGCGCGCGATCACCGCGTCCAGCGCGTCGCGGAACGCGGGACGCAAGCCGCCGCGCTCCAACGCCGCGAGGCCCTGGGCGGTCACCCCACCCGGGGTGGTCACGGCGCGGCGCACCCGCAGCATGTCGAGATCGTGCGCGAGCAACAACTCGGCCGAGCCGGCGATCGCCTCGACCACGAGCTCCGCCGCCTGCTCGGCGCGCATCCCGTGCGCCACGCCGGCATCGGTCCAGGCCTCGGCGATCAGCGCCACGTACGCGGGCGCGACCGCCATCAGCCCCATCGCCACGTCGATCAGCCTCTCCTCGACCATCACCGTCTTCCCGGCACGTTCGAATAACTCGACCACCTGGGCGGCCAACTGATCGTCGACGAGCCGTCCGCGGGCGTAACAGATCACTCCCCGAGCGACCTCGACAGCGGTGTTCGGCATCAACCGCACGACCGGCGTGTTCGGGTAGGCCGCCTCGAGCGCAGCCAACGAGACACCCGCAAGGATCGAAGCGACCGCCTTAGCTCGGCCGCCCACCTGCTCGGCGACCTCGTCCAACTGCAACGGCTTGTGGCACAGCACCAGCAGATCCGAGCGCTCGGCGACCTCCGCGTTGGTCGCAAGCGCCTCCCCGCCCGTCCCAACAGCCAGCGTTTGCGCCAGCTCAGTAATCGTGTCACAGCACAACACCGGCGTA
>JBAVWI010000395.1:0-1664 GCA_049697735.1 Solirubrobacteraceae bacterium | reverse complement strand
CCTCGATCGTTCCTGACCGCGCCAGCGGATGCGGACTACGTGAAGGCCGGCCTGGCGGCAGGTCAAGTGGCGGCGTTGGGACCACCCCGCTCAACGAATCGGCTGCAAATCGCTCCCTTTTGGAGCTCTCTGCAGCCGATTGAAACCAGTGGAGACGGGGGGAATTGAACCCCCGTCCGCGGTCGCGTAAGAGATGGCGTCTACGAGCGTGTCCGGCGCTCTGATCTCACCCTCGACTCGCCTCGCCGGCGGGGTTGTCGAGAGCCAGCTCCTGAAAAGTCCTCGGATCGGGCGGAGCGAACCTCACCGAGCGAGCCCACTATCTGATCCCGGCGATCCCCGCCGTGGGCGAGCGGGGGCCGAGAATGGACCTACGTCAGCGGTTTAAATGCCGGCGAGGTCGTACGTGTGCGTGTCCGCACTTATGGTTTTCCGGGTTTTTTACGAGGCCTCCCGGACTCCTCGACTCGCGACCACCCCCACGAACCAACCACGTCGAAGCCTGTCGTCCCCGGGGGTTTATGCCCGATCGAGTATAGACGCACCCGATGGCCTTGATTCCGGGCCGACCGACTCGCTTGAGGTTCGAAGGACCGACATCGATCGTTCGTCCAGTTGGCGCAATTGCCTATCAGGGTTTTCGCTCCAGCGCCGAAAAGCCCAGTGTTCGATAAAGGCAAACCCGTCGCGAGGCGGGGACGCAAAGCCAGGGGTCTCCTGTAGGCAGCCCAGCCGCCGACTTCTATCGATCACGGCACGTCGGCGACGGCGGCCAGACATGGAGGTCACAATGCCGTTCGTCATCCATCCTCGGATTCGCAAGGGGCTCGGACGCCTCGCAGCGATGACGGCCACCGGGGTGCTCGCCAGCACGGGCGTCGCAGCAGCGGCGTCGTGCCCGACACTCGCCACCACGACGCCGCTCTCCCAGTTCGGCGACACCAACAACTACTTCGTCGTCCCCGGCGGTACGTTCGAAGGCTCCTCTCTGCCGGCGGGCTGGACTGCCTCCGGCGCTTCTCTCACCGCCGGCAGCGAGCCGTTTCACGTGCTCAACGCCTCTGACAACCAGTCGCTGACCATCCAGGCCGGCGGCTCGGTCACGACCCCCTATGCGTGCATCGACGCGACGATGCCGGAGATGCGGTTCTTCGCTCATCAGATCGGCTCAGGCAGCGACCTCAAGGTCGATGTGCTCGTCAAGCTCGGCGGCTGGACCATGAGTGTTCCGCTCGCCGACCTGGCCGACGGCTCGATGCCCGCCTGGGCGCTGACCGACCCGATCCTCGCGCCGCCTGGCCAGTCGCTGGCGCCCGGAGTCATCGTGCAGGGCGCACTGCGCTTCAGCGTCACTGGGAGCGGCAACCAGGGCTGGCAGATCGACGACATCCTCGTCGACCCCTACCGGAGCGCCTGAGGCCGCGGGGCCACGTCGGCATGGACGAGCTCACTTCTGTTCCCGCGGAAAGCCGCTCGGCCACCGAGCGGCTTCTGGAGGACAGCTGGGAAACCCGCGAGCGCACGGGGGCGTCGCGTCGCGAGTTGACTGTGGAGGCCACCGCCGCCGCCCTGTTTGGGGTGGCGGCGGTCGTGCTCCTGGTGGCCGCCGGGGTGCCGGCTAACTGGCACCCCGGTCTCGTCGCGCTGCTCGTGGTCGCCTACAC
>JBAVWI010000394.1:0-3938 GCA_049697735.1 Solirubrobacteraceae bacterium | reverse complement strand
CCCCGCCATCACCTCGCGCACCCCGTTCGTGGCCGCCAACAACGCGATGGGCTCGGGGCGGCGGCTGACCAGTGGCCAGATCGTGGGGACGATCAAGCGTTTCTTGGTCATCAACGAGCTCCCGGTGGAGCTCGCCGCGCTGCTCGCGGTGGCCCTTGCCGTCTGGCGTCGCGACCGCGTCGTGCTCTTGCTCACCGCCGCCACCCTGACCTGGGTGGTGATCGAAGTCGCTTTCGCGCTCCATGGCTGGCCCGGCCTGGTCCGGTACATGTTCGAAGCCGGAGGGCTGGTCGTCGTGCTGGCCGGCGTTGCCGTCGGCTGGCTGCTCAGCGGACCCTCGAAGTGGCCGTCGCTGCCCACCTCCGCCCCGTCCTGGACGGGATGGGCGGGGGCCCTTCTCGTTGTCATCCTGGTGGCAAGTGTGATCCCGGCCGGCATCTCGCACGCCTCCGCCGAGCACAAGGACCTGCGCCAGCAGCGCGCCCGCACCGCCGAGATCAACGCGCTCACCCCGGTCATCCGGCGGCTCGGCGGGATAGCCCGGATCAACGCCTGCGGCGAGCCCCTGACCCGGCTCGAGTACCAGACGATGCTCGCCTACACGCTGCACATCAACGTCAACAAAGTCGGCTTCAAGTACGGACCGTCGATCGCCCACGGCAACCCGATCATCCTCTTCACGCCGTATGCGACAAAGACCGGCTGGGTGGTCAAGGCCATGCACCAGACCAGCCCAGGCTGCCGGTCACTGCCCCACTGAGCGCGGCGGCCCTGGTTAATCTGATCCCGTCCGCGCTCCCCAGCGCTCAGCCGGCGCGGTCGGGGCGCTCGGGGTAGACCTCGTCGATCGTGGTCAGAGCCAGGTAGGGGGCTCCCGAAGCCCGCTCGATCGCCTCGCGGCCGCCGGCCAGCCGGTCGCACACGGCGAGCACGCCGCACACCTCGTGGCCCTCGGCCTGGATCGCCTCCAAGGCGCGGATCGTCGAGCCCCCGGTGGTGACAACGTCCTCGACGAGCAGGCAGCGATCCCCGGGCTCGAGCTCGGGACCCTCGATCCGGCGGCCCAGTCCGTGGGCCTTGCTTTCCTTGCGCACGAAGAACGCCTTCACGTCGGCGCCGCCGGCCAGCGCGGCGCATGCGATCGGGTCCGCGCCCATCGTCATCCCGCCGACTGCAGTCGCCGACCAGGCCTGGGCCTGGGCGGCCACCAGCACGGCCAGAGCCTCGAAGCCCGGACGCAGGAGGATGGCTCGCTTGGCATCGACGAGGTATTGCGCCGTTGCCCCGCTGGTGAGCACGAAATCCCCCACGATCAGGGCGTGACGGCGCAGCTCGTCGAGCAGTCGCTCCCGCGCGTCGATCCCCTCAGCGCGATCGCTCCCCATCCGGTGCTCAGAGATAGACGTCCACCACGTCGCCGTAGGTCAGCCAGTTGAAGACCGAGATGGCGTCGATGATCGGCAGGCGCATGCAGCCGTGGCTGGCCGGGTAGTCAGGGGCCGGGTTGTAGCCGTGGATCGCGTACCCGCCATAGAAGAAGCTCGAGTAGTACATGCCGTCCGGAAGGTACCCGGGGTCGCGCTGGTAGACCCGGAAGTGTCCGAGAATGGTGGGCGTCGACGGCTTGCCCGAGCTTATGGGGTAGATGCGGTAGACCTTGGATCCGTAGATCTCGGCTATCAGCTGCTGGGACAGGTTGCCCTCGATGTGGGTGCCATCCCGCGGGTGGCGGACCCGGAAGGCGCCCTTCCCGTTGAGCAGCCCGCCGATCGTGGCGCCGTCAAGCTGCTGGGAGGTGCCGTGGCCGAGCAGACGGTGGTAGGCATCAATGGCCAGACCCATCTGCGTGTCATACACGCCGGTGGCCGGGAGGTAGACGTGCAGGGCCAGCAGCCGCTGCTGCATCAGCTCGACGAACAGGCCGCTGGAACCAAAGCCGGCCTGAGGGGTCAGGGCGGCGACCGAACGCCGGGCCAGGAAGCCGAGCATCTGGGGCGTACGGGCGTGAGCCACCGTGAGGCGCACGATCCCGGCCGACGGGCTGCGCACGGTCTCGGTGAAGAGCCCGGCGCGGCCATTCTTGGAGGGCTTGACGCCCAGCGTGTCGGACTTGATGCGCCGGTGCCCGACGAGGGTCTTGACCGTCACAACCTGGCCGGCGACATAGGGCCGCACGACTCCTTGCACCGAGAAGGCTCGGCCGGGAACTGTGACTGCGGCGCCGTGGACGAAGAAGGCGTTTGACACGAACAGGCGGACGGCGCCCTTGACGGCCGGCGTGGGGGACTGGGCGGCGGCCAAACCCGGGACCAGGGCCGAGACCGCGATCGCGACCGCAAAAGACGTGAGTGAGAGTGCTAGGCGACGGCGCATGGCGAGAAAGTAAATCAGTCGACCCTCCCGACACGGTTCATCCTCACCGCAACGGTGCGGTTCGGGCCCCCAGCGGGCCTGTAATCGCCCCCACCACGAGCCACGAGGCGACGATCAGTCCCGCCACCTCCAGGGTGCTCCAGCTCAGCTGATTGATCCCCAGTGCGAGCGCGTTGTTCGCGCTGTGCAGGGCCATGCACGGATACAGCGAGCCGGTGCGCCAGCGCATGATGCAGAGCACGAAGCCCAGGAAGCCGAGCGGGACCAGATATTGCGGACCAGCCGAGCCAAGGTGAGCCAGCCCGAACAGGATGCCGGTCAGCACCGCGGCGACCCAGGGACCGAGGTCACGGCCAGCCACGGACACCGGCAGGCGACGCAGCGCCGCGAAGATAAAGCCGCGAAAGAAGAACTCCTCGGCCACGGGAGCGATCACGCAGACGAACACCGAGGCGGCGATCAGAGCGGCGGTGCTGTGTGTGACGCCGAGGTCGCTGGGCAGCTTGTCGGTGCCGTGAAGCTTGAGAAGCGAGGCGTAGATCGCGGTCAGCCCGTAGTAGGCGATCACCGCCAGCACCACGGCCCCCAGCCCCCGGGCGACGCCGACGCGCCGGAACCCGAAGTCGCGGGGCGCAGGCCGCGCCTGGCGCGAGGCGAAGTACAGTGCCGCGGCGACGAAGGCAAGGTCAAACACGATGTCCCCGACGATGCTCACCGCCGGAGAAGGGTGGGCGAGGCTCGAGCCGCCGGCGTTCGCGGCCACGTCGACGAGGATCGTCGCCACCGACCCGAGGCCGAGACCCAACACCACGGCCGCGGGCGCCGTCCAGGCTCGCCACGGCGGGACCTCGTCCGTACGCAGCGCGTCGGGGCCACGGGCTCCAGGCGGCGGCGGTGACTCGGATGGCATTGGTCCGCTTTCCATGGCCGCCCGGAGGTTAGGCTCAGTCCAGCTCGGCCAGCGAGGCGATCGCCGTCACCCCGGGCGGGACAAAGGCGCCAGCGCGGTTGAGCCAGAGCACGGGGATACCGGCCGCCCTCGCCCCGCCGACGTCCTCCTCGAGGCTGTCACCGACGTGCCGCGCCTGCGTGGGCCTGACCTCGGCCAGAACCAGGGCGCGGGCGAAGATGGCTGGATCGGGCTTGCGAGCCCCGGCGGCGGCGGAACTGACCACGCCGTCGACGAGCTCACCCAGCCCGGTCCGGGCCAGCACCTCGGGCAGGGTGACGTCCCAGTTGCTGAGCACGATCACCCGCTCGCCGCGTGATCGGGCGCGTTCCAGGGCGGGACGGGCATCGGGAAGCGCCTCAAAATGCAGCGAGGCCAGCAGGATTGCGGTCACGACGTCGAGGTCCAGCTCGGCCGCCGCGGCGGGCAGGGCGCCGCGCAGCGTCTCGGCGCACCGGCGCCGCAGCGCCGCCACCCCGGCCGGGTCGCGACCGTCCTGCATGTGGGCTCGGTAGTAGGCGATCTCGGCTGCCAGGGCCAATTCGGCCTCGGAACGGGAAACCGACACGCCAGATTGGCGCTCGAGCTCGCGACACAGGCGGGGAGCCGGCGGACT